>NZ_JACSWA010000580.1 GCF_016888125.1 Spirulina sp. CCY15215 | reverse complement strand
ACAAAACCTCCCAATTCTATCGTTTTACCGTAGGGGTGCAATGCTTGCACCCTTTTCCAATAAAGGCGATCGCGTCTCTTTATCGGATTTATCTTGGAGAGGAAATGCGATCGCGTTTGGTAATTTTTGGGTGAAATATCAAATATTTGGGGTCGATAAATTTGGGGTGTGTACCGGAAATGGGCATAAGCAATACGCCCATTTCTACTAAATAAAGGTTAAAAACGATGACCGATGCCAAAATGAAGGCGACTGTCACCGCGATCGCTTAAACCAAAATCAGCGCGAATGACTCCTACGGGAGAATTAAGCCGAATACCCGCACCATAACCGAATCCGATGCCTTTGGCGATTTCCTCTACCCCATTTTCTCCTAAAGTTGGACTGGAAGACCCTAAATTAGTGCCAAAATCTGCAAAAAGCACTCCCGTTACCGGAGAGGCGAACAAAGGAACGCGATATTCAGCAGAAGCGAGGAAATAACTGCGACTTCCTCCCAATTCAGCGAAATCATAACCCCGCACGGAGTTAGTCCCCCCTAGGGTAAAGTTGCGGTAAGGAGGGAGATCGCCGATAGTTGTTCCTCCCTGTACATTGAGGGCAATAACTTCGGGATTTTTTTCGTCAAATATCTGAGTCGGGGTAAAGTGAGAATAATTGGCTTCGAGGCGATTGGATAAAATCGTACCTTGACCCACAGGAAGAGATTGTTCTGTGGAGACACTCAGAACAGAACCAGAAGTCGGATTGCTGGGATTATCGCGCAAATCCCGGGCGATTCCCGCTTGAACGGTCACTAGGTCATCAATGCCTTTTTCCGTC
This sequence comes from Spirulina sp. CCY15215, assembly GCF_016888125.1. Lineage (GTDB taxonomy): Bacteria > Cyanobacteriota > Cyanobacteriia > Cyanobacteriales > Spirulinaceae > CCY15215. Next base: position 15,364 of record NZ_JACSWA010000580.1, on the reverse strand, counting down.
ACAGAGAGGGCATTTCCATAGCGATCGCTCGAGGCGAGATTGCCGTCACTATCTCGAATGCTCACTTGTGCGTAATTCAATCCGGCGCTGGCTTGCCATTCTCCCACGGGGGCATTAAAGTTGACACCACCGCCAAAACGTCCTTCTCGGGGGCGATCGCCATTAGCCAAAAGCACTTCTTCCTGAAAATTCGTGGAAATACCGCGATTGCGAAAAGCGTTAACATTATAGCCAGGCATATCGGGGTTAGTGGCGCGATAAGGATTGCCAAAATTGCTGGAAAATTGCAGATCCCGAGTCCCGGCCGTAATTTCTAGCCCGAGGGTTTGACCAATACCGCCAATATTGCGATCGTTATAACTGACAGTACCAAAAATCCCCGTAGATTCGCTATAACCGCCCCCTGCGCTAACTCCTCGCGCGGAATCTTCGCTGAGTTGATAATTTACATCCAATTGATTTGCATCCCCATCAAGGGCAATATTGGCATTCTGAAAGAGTCCCAGTTGATAGAGTTTGCGTAAATCTGCTTGGGCTGTGGTGACTTGAAAAACTTCTCCTGGTTGAACTTGTAACTGTTGTTTAATAAAGTCTTCATCAGTGCGTCCTTTGGTGATTTGTCCTTCTTTGTCGAGAAAAGTCACATTCACCGATCGCACGACTCCTTCAGCGACATCAATATTTAATAAACCTTCTCTAGTAGTACGAACATCACGAACTTGCGCGATCGCATAGCCATTTTCTTCGTACCATTGATTTAATTGGGCGATACTGGCGTTAATTTTACTGGGGCTGACGGGTTGGTTGAATTGATCCGCAAAAATGCGATCGGCTGTTTCTCGATCCAACACTTTTGCATTCTGAAGGTTCAGCGATCGCACGATGGCGGGTTGTACTTCATAAACGATATCCCAACCATTATCGTTTTCGAGATGACCCACCTGCACATTAGTAAAAAGTTCGGTACTTAAAATCGCCTTTGCGTCATTTTGTAAGAGGCTTTCGCTGGTGGCGTTTCCGAGTTGGGTGGCGATCGACCTAAGCACAATTGCTTTTAATTCTGGATCTGCGCCTTTGACTTGAATATTTGTCGCGGTGACGGCAAGATCGGGAAGGGTAATTTGAGGACGGGATGTATTAGCCGAAGCGGTTTCCGAGAAGTCGGGTAGGGCTTCTACGCTGAGATTAGCGGTTTCTGCGATCGCCCGAGGGGTGGCGATCGTGAAGCTGACGAGGGTATAGAGAAGGAGGTGTGAGAAACGCATGATTTGCCCTTTTTCCTGTAGGTTATTCTCTTTGACTATGGGCAAGGGAAAGAGTTTCTCTGGGTGTGGCGATCATTGGGGTGTCACAGGAAAAGTATTTGATTTTGCCTGTTTGTTGCGATCGCGATCGCTTCAGAAAAGTGCGATCGGGTTTCAATCCCTCATAGGGATTAATTGTAATTGAAACGGTATTAGCCTAGTCCACCACGCAGCGATCACCATTATGTTTCAATCCCTCATAGGGATTAATTGTAATTGAAACTCGAAGGTGTGAGAATCGGAAGGTATAGGGGAAGTTTCAATCCCTCATAGGGATTAATTGTAATTGAAACGCCGTGCCATTAATTTGAAAAGCAAAAGAGTTGTTGTTTCAATCCCTCATAGGGATTAATTGTAATTGAAACCAGACCCAAAAAAGATTCCCCCGATTTCAGAAAGAGAATACGTTTCAATCCCTCATAGGGATTAATTGTAATTGAAACCTTATATCGGCAAGTCGAATGTCATGATCGACCATGTTTCAATCCCTCATAGGGATTAATTGTAATTGAAACAAACTGGCGAAACCGCAGAAGAGGCGATGTCACGTTTCAATCCCTCATAGGGATTAATTGTAATTGAAACATACGAAAGATGCGAGATACAAGACAACTGGCTCGTTTCAATCCCTCATAGGGATTAATTGTAATTGAAACTTTGATAGCGGGGGTAAAATCCCCGCTATTTGCTTGTTTCAATCCCTCATAGGGATTAATTGTAATTGAAACAATACACTCAAAAAATCCCCTTCCTTTTTAAGGAAGTTTCAATCCCTCATAGGGATTAATTGTAATTGAAACCTTGATACCGATTCTTTTGTTGTTAGCTATCTACAGCAAAGTTTCAATCCCTCATAGGGATTAATTGTAATTGAAACAAAGGATTATTAGGATTATTAGGATAAGGGGCAGTTTCAATCCCTCATAGGGATTAATTGTAATTGAAACTATATAAGCGAAGATGCCTAAGCTATAAGCTAAAAGTTTCAATCCCTCATAGGGATTAATTGTAATTGAAACCCAAATCGCTCAGTGGTCCGTACTTCGCGGGTGAAGTTTCAATCCCTCATAGGGATTAATTGTAATTGAAACTCTTGAAAACTCTAGTTGATTATAGCCTATCTTTGTTTCAATCCCTCATAGGGATTAATTGTAATTGAAACCCTTAGCTGGAACGTACAAGGACATGGATGGGGATAAGTTTCAATCCCTCATAGGGATTAATTGTAATTGAAACCTGTCCCTAATCCCCAGAATCTTAGGATAGCAAGTTTCAATCCCTCATAGGGATTAATTGTAATTGAAACGTGATATATGGCTAATATCGGACACACATTTCCAAGTTTCAATCCCTCATAGGGATTAATTGTAATTGAAACTGATTAGGTAAAGGGGATGTTTTTGCCTCTCGCGTTTCAATCCCTCATAGGGATTAATTGTAATTGAAACGCAAAAAGGACTTTTTGGCCGTTGTTTTTCGAGGTTTCAATCCCTCATAGGGATTAATTGTAATTGAAACACTTTCTTGATAGTCAAGAAAACTTTCCCTAAAATAGGTTTCAATCCCTCATAGGGATTAATTGTAATTGAAACCGCAACATGAAGCGGGGGATTGCCATTCATGGGGTTTCAATCCCTCATAGGGATTAATTGTAATTGAAACTTGTCAAGAGGTTTCCAAAAAAAGTTTTAGGAGTTTCAATCCCTCATAGGGATTAATTGTAATTGAAACTCGTTGGGGGGAATTCGCAGCAACAAACTCCCACCGTTTCAATCCCTCATAGGGATTAATTGTAATTGAAACGATATTTGGGAGAAGCTCGAGCAATGGTACATCGTTTCAATCCCTCATAGGGATTAATTGTAATTGAAACCCGGACCCACGACCAGAGAAAGACCGCCCAGGAACGTTTCAATCCCTCATAGGGATTAATTGTAATTGAAACAACTGGTTGCCAACTGATTTCAACTGGTTAGCTCGTTTCAATCCCTCATAGGGATTAATTGTAATTGAAACTTGCATTGCTCAAATCGTGGTTCTTGATTAAAGTTGAGAGTTTCAATCCCTCATAGGGATTAATTGTAATTGAAACAGGGGGAGTCTAAAATCATTTTCAGGGTTCCTAAGAATGTTTCAATCCCTCATAGGGATTAATTGTAATTGAAACGCTATTTGGATTCCTGTTACTCCTATAGAGATTAAATTCAAGTTTCAATCCCTCATAGGGATTAATTGTAATTGAAACTAAATCGCAGAGCGAAATCCGTTGCGAATACAAGGGAGATAGGTTTCAATCCCTCATAGGGATTAATTGTAATTGAAACTGGCTATAAGCAAGTCGCGGCTGAATCGAAAAAGTTTCAATCCCTCATAGGGATTAATTGTAATTGAAACCTGGCATATTCTCATACAGGCGACGAAAATGCCCTTGTTTCAATCCCTCATAGGGATTAATTGTAATTGAAACTTGTATTGTTAAGTCGAGTATCATGATCGACCATGTTTCAATCCCTCATAGGGATTAATTGTAATTGAAACATGGGAAGAAAGCGTGGGTAGTGCGCTTCGAGTGGTTTCAATCCCTCATAGGGATTAATTGTAATTGAAACCCGGATCGCCCCACTCAGGTGTTTGGGTTTATAAAGTTTCAATCCCTCATAGGGATTAATTGTAATTGAAACCCCAGTTAATCGACTTGAAAAAGCATTTTTCTGTAGTTTCAATCCCTCATAGGGATTAATTGTAATTGAAACCTCGTTTTTCTTCAAGGATATTAAAAACGCGCAGTGATGTAGTTTCAATCCCTCATAGGGATTAATTGTAATTGAAACATTATACCCCTTACATTTGCTGGGTAATAACCCGGTTTCAATCCCTCATAGGGATTAATTGTAATTGAAACACGTTTCATCGAGCGCAAACTGAGAATATTCTTCCGTTTCAATCCCTCATAGGGATTAATTGTAATTGAAACACTTAGAAGATTATCTCTACGAAGCAAAAAATCAAGCCGATCTGTTTCAATCCCTCATAGGGATTAATTGTAATTGAAACGAGCGGATGGCTCATGTCATTGCGGGGCAAAATTTGTTTCAATCCCTCATAGGGATTAATTGTAATTGAAACTTATTTTCATGATTCGCTTGGATTTGTTTCTCTGTAGGTTTCAATCCCTCATAGGGATTAATTGTAATTGAAACATTTAGTGGTATTGCACTGATGCACAGTACAGGTTACGGGGAGTTTCAATCCCTCATAGGGATTAATTGTAATTGAAACGGAAAGGTAGCGGGGGGAAGGTCTTGGCTTGGAGGGTTTCAATCCCTCATAGGGATTAATTGTAATTGAAACATCCTGTGTCGGTGGGAGTCCCGTTTGAAAAAGCTGTGTTTCAATCCCTCATAGGGATTAATTGTAATTGAAACATCAGTATCCCCGATGTGGAGAACATCTGTTTTATAAAGTTTCAATCCCTCATAGGGATTAATTGTAATTGAAACCAAAACTGATAGCGCTGTATGTGAGAGCATATTAGGTTTCAATCCCTCATAGGGATTAATTGTAATTGAAACCATTCCTGTGTTACAAGGCTTATAAATTCTGGGGAGAGTTTCAATCCCTCATAGGGATTAATTGTAATTGAAACTATTCCGAGATATTTGCCACCGCGCGGGGCTGCTGGTTTCAATCCCTCATAGGGATTAATTGTAATTGAAACGGTAAACTCAACCATACCGGGAACGCCGTCGTTGTTTCAATCCCTCATAGGGATTAATTGTAATTGAAACTGCCCGATAGTGAAACCCTTGTGGTATTTAGTTTTCAAGGTTCGTTTGCGGATACCGAGAGTAACTATAGCATTTCAGGCGTTGCCTTGGCAAGAGCTAAAGAAAAAATATCCCGAAAACCCAGACCAGATAAAGCATTCAGCGTTTGCGGATACCCCTCGATCTGCAAAAACAAGGTCAAACCCAGACCAGACCTGAATTTGACCCCTCCTAAAATTGGGAATTCAAAATGATACCCCCCGGTATCCGCAAAATGAAGCAGTTATCCCACAACCAATAACAATAGAATGACGGTAAGCGCATCTTACCCGCTAATCTGTAAGCAAGACCCAATACCAATGAATCTGGCCGAAAAGATAAAGCAAGCGATCGCCATCATCCTGCAAAAGTAAACTTAACTCTTGTCCTGCCTTGACCAACTCACAAATTATTTCAACATCAAGGCGACTTGTTTGGCAAAATAAGTGAGAATAAGATCCGCCCCCGCCCGTTTCATGCTGGTTAGGGTTTCCAAAACAATCTTTTTCTCATCAATCCACCCTTTTTGTGCGGCAGCTTTAATCATGGCATATTCCCCACTCACATTATAAGCAGCCACAGGAACATCACTATATTCCTTAACCCGGCGAATGATATCCATATAAGCCAAAGCAGGTTTAACCATAACAATATCTGCCCCTTCTTCGATGTCTAACTCGACTTCTTTCATCGCTTCATCGGTATTTGCCGGATCCATTTGATAGGTCTTTTTATCCCCAAACTTAGGGGCTGATTCTAACGCATCCCGGAAGGGTCCATAATAGGCAGAAGCGTACTTAGCAGAATAAGCAATAATGCCGACATCAGTATATCCCGCGTCATCCAAACCGGCTCGAATTGCACCGATACGACCGTCCATCATATCCGATGGTGCCACCATATCTGCCCCGGCTTCTGCTTGGGAAACCGACATTTTCACTAAAACTGCGACGGTTTCATCGTTGAGAATCACCCCATCTTCTACAATGCCATCGTGACCATAGGAAGAAAAGGGATCGAGGGCGACATCAGTAATAACAACAATTTCGGGGACTTCTTTTTTGATCGCGCGAATGCTACGCTGTACCAAACCTTCTGGATTATAACCTTCTGTGCCTTGGTTGTCCTTTTTCTCATCTGCAACGAGGGGAAATAGGGCGATCGCATTAATCCCCAAGTTATACGCATCAGCCACCTCTTTAACCAATAAATCAAGGGTATAACGATAACAATCTGGCATAGAAACGATTTCCTCCTTCTTGTCTTCCCCTTCCATAACAAATAGGGGGTAAATCAAATCGTTAACTGTCAGTTGCGTTTCTTGTACCATACGCCGTAATGCAGCCATGCGACGCAAGCGACGGGGACGCTGAACAAGGTCTAGGGGGTTTGAGGTAGAATTTGCTGAGGGCATATAACTTTGAGACAAGCAAAGGTTCGTTAAATTATGGTAGAGAGGAACGTACCCTGCAAATGAGAAGTTTTATTAAGCGATCCTGCTTACCTCAGACAAATTGCCACTAGGGAATTCCCCTTTAATTTCAGATTAAGCATAATTGGTAATTGATAGGTAATGGATCGACAGCGAAAGGGGCAAACAGCTAAGAAAACTAATGCGCGATCGCTTTCAACCTTATTGAGAGCGCTTTTACTGTCCCAAGGACAATTTGCCCCTATCTTAGTGCGTTGCAATTATCAAGGACTGCGGGAACAAATTTGGCAACAATTTCAAGAGGAAGTTTTCCTGCGATCGCCAGACTTACAGCCTCTCCAAACCATTCACCTCAACCCCTCTATCTCTACGCTTCTCTCTCCCCTCCTAGATGCTTTAGAAGAGAAAAAGAGTTTGGAGTCGGCAAAAAAGCACCACAACCAAATTCAGCCCTCAGCCCTCAGCCCTCAGCCTTTACCTAGCGCCCTCGTTGTCTTTGGTTTAGAATTGGTCAAAGACCCCGATCGCCTTTTGAAAGCTACCAATCAAGTTCGAGATGAATTTCGCAAGCATCTCCCCCTACCCGTTATTATCTGGGTAACAGACGATCTCCTGCAAAAGTTAACGCGCCTTGCCCCAGACTTCAAAAGTTGGGCCGCAGCTTCAATTAAATTTGAGCTTCCCCTCAGCGAGTCGGCAGCCCTTTGGTGGCAAACCACAGACAGCCTTTTTCAACAACTTTTAGAAGCAGGTGCAGAAAAATTTTTAACCAACGAGGCGATCGATCTTGCACCAGGATGCCCCACTCGCCGAGAATTAGAATGCGCTCGCCGCGAACTTTCCCCGTTTCCTAAACACTTAAACCCCGCCAGCGTCGCCACTTGGCACTTTATTTTGGCTCGGGATGCCTACCAGCAAAATCGTCTCGATGAGGCTCTGACTCATTTTGAGAAAAGCCTCAATTTTTGGTGTCGGGGGACGGGATATTGGGGCATTGGGAGTTGGCTTCTCCCCCCAGAAGATACTCCCCAGAAACCCCCTCAACCCCGATCGCCTAGAACAGGAGCATTAACTCTTCCTCGCACCCCTCACATTACCAATCCTTTTTTAGATCAAAAAGGTTTGCTTCTTTTCCACTTGGGCTTATATTATTGCCGCATAGCACAACAAAATCCCGCCACAGCCTCAGAGGCTTGGCAAAATGCTAAAAAATGCTTTGGGGCGAGTTTAGAAATTTTTACCGTTAAACACCAACCCGACTTTGCCACGGGGTTAATCGTTCAATTGGGTTCTGTTCTGCAACAATTGGGAGAATGGGCGGCGCTTGAAGGTTTGAGCCTCTATGCACTGAACCCGATCGCCGATCGCCGATCGCCAACCTTGAAACCTCGCGCCTTGGGATTTCTCGCTAAAGTATCCCTAGAGCGAGAGGAGTGGCAAAAAGCGGAAAATTTGATAGAACAAGCCCTTGCTGCCATGCAAAAAGCCCCTTATCCGCTTCACCAAGATCGTGCGGGCTATTTACTTTTATTAGCTCGAGTTAAACATCGTCAAGGGGAAAATGGGGAGGCGATCGAACAGTTGCAGAATGCGCGTCAACTCCTCTTAGATCGTTGGTCTAGACCCAGGGATAGCGATCTTGGGAACAATACCCCCATTGAAAAAGAACGCCTATATTTGGAAGTTTTAGAAGAGTTGCGATCGCTCTACTGTCAAAATCAGCAGTATAAACTGGCCTTTGCCCTCAAACAAGAACGGCAGTTTGTCGAGCATTATTGTGGTTTACGCGCCTTTCATGGGCTTTATCCTTTGGCTTCTATTGACGACTCTACCGCCTTTGGAGCAAGTTTGTGGTGGAATGCCATCGATCGCCGTTCCCAAGAAGCGATCGCCGCTTCTGGTCGTCAAATTATAGTGGAAGACCTAATTGAAACCCTCAGCCGCAGGGAACGCAAATTAACAATTTTACATGGGGCTTCAGGAGTAGGCAAAAGCAGTCTCCTGCGAGGATGTTTGCTGGCAACTCTTCAGGAAAAACCCATTGCCGCTCGTAATGCCCTGCCCATCCTACAAACAACCTATCGCCATTGGCAAGAAAACCTTTGTCGCCTTTTTAACAAAGCGATCGCAACTTTACCGCAAAAGTCTCCCTTTCCCTCAGCAGAAGAACCTCGGCGCATCTTACAGCAGTTGCAATATTACCTCAGCGATCGGGTTCTCACTTTATTTATTTTTGACCAATTTGAGGAATTTTTCTTCCTCTGTCCCGAAATAGAACAGCGTCAAAAGTTCTATGAATTTCTCCGAGATGCCCTCTCTATCCCTTTTGTGAAAGTAATTTTCTCAATTCGAGAAGACTATTTGCATCACCTGTTAGAAATTGAAACCCTTGTCGATCTTGCCGTCATCGATAATAATCTCCTCGATCGCCACAACCGCTATTCCTTAAAAGATTTAACCCCCCAAGAAACTAAAAGTGCGATCGTGCATCTCACGGAAAATTCCCAATTTCATCTCGAACCTGCCCTAATTGATGCCTTTGTCAAAGATTTAGCTAAAGAACGGGGTAGCGTGCGTCCCATTGAACTCCACCTCGTCGGCGCACAGTTGCAAACCGATCGCATTGATACCCTCAAAGATTATCAAGCCCTGGGAGAACAGCCCAAAACCGTCTTAGTGACGCGATCGCTTCTCGCCATTGTTGCCGACTGCGGCACAGAAAACCAAGATATTGCTTGGCGCACTCTCTTTGCCCTCACCGCAGAAAATGATACTCGTCCCCTGAAAACTCAAAGCGAACTTTTGTCGGTTCTGGGGACATTTCAGGAAACATCCGCCCATCCCTTATCTGCCATCAATGCACCATTACTATTAAGTTCAATTCTAGAAATTCTCGTTAATTCTCGCCTAGTTTTTCGCTTTCCCGAAGACCCCGAACATCGCTACCAATTGGCTCGAGATTATTTTGTTGCACCCATCCGAGAACAATATCATCACCATTTTACCCGCACCATCGAAGCCAGTCTCGAACGTCAGCAGCAAGAATTGGCAAGGGAACGCAGACAACGGTTGAAGGCTTCCTCAATTGGCGCAGCAATGACCTTTCTGGCTTTAATTGCAGGATATTCCGCTTGGCACGCTCATCACCAACAACAAATTGCCCAACAAGAACTGATTAAAGCTAATTTACTAGCAGAAAGTGCAGCCTCGGAATCTCTCTTCGTTTCTGGGCGACACTTTGACGCGCTTCTTTCTGCCTTGAAAGCCGGTCGCCAGTTATTATCAGTTACTAGGGAAGAGGGAATAGGCAAGAGAGAAGAGAGAGGGCAAATATTTCCTTTGCAGGTACGAGGAAATATCGATGCGATCGCCCAGTTTAAGACGATCACAGCCCTCGAACGGGCATTGCATGGCACAAAAGAACGCAATCGCTTTTTTGGTCATAAGGAGGTGATTTGGGATGTCACCTTTTCTGCGGATGGCCGTATTCTGGCCAGTGCCAGCCGCGATCGCACGGTGAAATTGTGGTGCGAAGATGGTACTTTGCTGCATACTCTCCCAGGTCACAAAGATAGCGTTACCAGTGTTGACTTATATCAAACCCCCGAGGAACTGCGGGTCGTTTCGAGTAGTTGGGATGGCACCGTGCAACTGTGGCAATTTCCAGCCCCTGCTTGTAACACTTCCGGTCCGGAAAAATTGCCGATCCCTTCTCCTCGCACTTTTCGTCATTCCCCAGAGACAGAGGACAGGGAAATCTATAATGTTCGTTTTAGCCCCGATGGAAATTACCTCGCAACTGCCGGCAAAGATGGCAAGATTCAATTACAAACAATTACCGGAGAGGCGATCGCCACCCTTGCAGCAGGAATGGGGGCAGTACAGTGGGTGGAATTTAGCCCCAATGGTAAGTTTCTCGCAGCAGCAGGCAGCGATCGCGGTGTACAACTTTGGAGTATTTCTGGAGAATTGCTGGATATTTTTCGGGGACATGAAGAAGGGGTTTCTTATGTTACTTTTAGCCCTAACAGCGAGGCGATCGCCTCCGCTAGTCGCGATGGCACCATTAAACTTTGGGACTTAAACGGCAATGTCTTACAAACTCTCGCGGATCATAGCGAGGGAGTTTTAGCTGTTCGTTTCAGTCCAGACGGCACAAAACTAGCCTCTGCGGGTTACGATGGCACAATTAAACTCTGGGATACCCAAGGACAACTTTTAGAAACCTTTGCCTCTCATCGCGACGGGGTAACAGGAGTACGCTTTCATCCAGATGGCACAAAACTAGCTTCTTCGAGTTTTGATAAAACCATTAAAATCTGGGATTTAAACGGTAATCCTCGTTTACTGTTACAGGATTCCCCATCAGAAACCGGCGATCGCCAAGATAATAAGGCGACAGGCATTCGCGATGTTGCCATTTCCCCCGACGGAGAATTAATCGTTACAGCCGGAGAAAATGGCACCATTGTCTTATGGACAAGAAAAGGGGAAAAATTAAAAAGCATCTCTGCCCATTCTCAACCCATTGAAACCCTGAGTTTTGCCCCAGATGGAATGGGATTTGCTTCGGGCAGTTGGGATGGCACAATAAAAATCTGGAATTCTCAAGGACAATTACAGGCCACTTTACCAGCACACCAAGATCGAGTCGCAGATTTAGATTGGAGTTTTGACTCAAACCTCTTGGTTTCAGGCAGTTGGGATGGCACCGTCAAAACCTGGAGTCCTCAAGGAAAACGACAACAAACACTACAACGTCATCGTCAGCGTGTCCATGCTGTTGCTTTTAGTCCAGAAGACAATATTTTAGTCACCGGAGGCGAGGAGGGAATTTATTGGTGGAAACGAGAGGGCGATCGCTTTTCGGCATGGACTCCCCTCCCCGTAGCCGATCGCGGCAATTGGACTATGGATCTGCATTTTCTCCCCTTGGGTAACTTGCTGGAGAATAACAGTAAGTTTGTGCTGGCGGCGGGAGGATACGATAATGCTATTTCCTTTTGGGGCGATCGCGATCGCCTCTTGGCTCGTCTCAAAGGCCATACCGACAGTATCCGCCGTTTTGCCGCCGCTCCAACCGGGGAAATTTTAGCAACGGTGTCCTGGGATAATGATGTGGAGTTATGGCACGTTAATGACTCTTTATTGACCACTTGGGAAGCTCATCAAGGGGAGGTGGTAGGCATTGATTGGAGTCTGGATGGAGGCGCGATCGCCACGGCAAGTAAAGATGGTACTGCCATAATTTGGTCTTTAGACTTGGCTGCTCTGGTGGAAAAAAGCTGCAACTGGTTAGAAGACTATTTACGCCATAGCACGATGGTACAAGCCAGCGATCGGGCGCTCTGTGCAGATCGAGAAGCCCTTCCCTAAGCCTTAGTTTTGCGGAAATTGGTGCTTATTTCCCGTAGAAGGAAAAGAATCCTGCAACAGCAATAGAATTACTGTGCTAGAGTAGGAATAATGCACCCTCCCCGTCAGCACGATAAAAACTTATGGTATTTACAAAACGCGGGCTAGTCCTTGGCGCAACGGCAGTCGTTTTAACCACGGTAGCAGTAACAGGAGCGGGAATCCACCTGTCCAAGAGTCAAGCCTTTTTCAGCGAAAGTCCCAAGGAACTGGTCGATGAAGTTTGGCAGATTATCGATGGTCAATATGTCGATGCTACTTTCAATCAAGTTGATTGGCGATCGGCTCGCACGGAATATCTCGGACGCAATTATACTAATCCAGAACAGGCCTACGAAGCGATTCGGGAAATGTTGGGGAAACTCGGAGACCCCTATACCCGCTTTATGGACCCCGAAGAGTTTCAAAATATGCAGATCGACACCTCGGGAGAGTTAACCGGGGTGGGAATTCAAATTGCCAAAGATGAAAAAAGCGATCGCCTCATCGTTGTTTCTCCCATTGAAGAAAGTCCGGCTTTTGAAGCAGGGATTTTGGCCAAGGATATTATTACCAAAATTGACGGACGCGATACGTTAGGCATGGAGGTCAATGAAGCGGTTCAACTCATTCGCGGCGAACGAGGAACTTCTGTCACCCTCACAATTCAAAGGGGAGAGAAAGAAATTGATTATCCCATTACCCGAGACACGATTGAAATTCACCCCGTGCGATCGCGGGTAGAAAATACCAATTTAGGGGCGGTGGGTTATATTCGCCTCAATCAGTTTAATGCTAACGCTGCACGGGATATGCGCGACGCGATCCAAGAGTTGGAAAGGGAAAAAGTTGTTGGGTATGTTTTGGATTTACGCTCTAATCCAGGGGGTTTGTTAAATTCGAGTATAGATATTGCACGAATGTGGCTCAAGGAAGGCACAATTGTTTCAACGGTGAACCGTCAAGGAGAACAAGACCGCAAAGAGGCTCAGAATAGAGCTTTAACCGATAAGGCTTTAGTGGTTTTGGTGGATGGAGGTTCCGCAAGTGCCAGCGAAATTCTTTCCGGTGCCTTGCAGGATAACCACCGGGCGAAATTAGTCGGGACGCAAACTTTCGGCAAGGGTTTGGTACAATCGGTTCGACCCCTCAGCGATGGTTCTGGGTTAGCGGTGACGATCGCCAAGTATCTCACACCAAGCGGTCGAGATATCAATAAGGAAGGTATTCCTCCCGATGTCGTTCAGGAAATGTCGGAGGAGGAACGTAAGCAATTGCAAGCGAATATCACTAATTTGGGTACAGTAAAAGATCCGCAATTTAGTAAGGCCTTGGAGGTTCTCCAAAAGACCCTTGCGGGGGGTGGCGAGAATGCGTTGCCGGTTGAGGCGATCGCGCAATAAAACTCAAGGGGCATATCTTACGTTTTATAAAAACGGGTAGCAAGGGGTCAGGATGACCGCCCTACAGTGACGATATCCCTCACAATTTTAAAATCTGTGAAAGTTTTTCGCACCCTTCCCCCATCAACTCGCCGCAATTTTTTCTTTCTCTTTCTAACAGGATTGTGTTTTTGGGTGAGTTTAACCGTGCTTTTACCCACCCTTCCTCTTTATATTGAGTCTCTGGGGGCAAATCAACAGCAAGTTGGTCTGGTAATGGGTAGTTTTGCGATTGGTTTGTTACTGTTGCGAGGGATTTTAGGGCAATGGGCCGATCGCCGCAGTCGCAAGTTAGTCATCCAAATTGGCGCGATCGCCGTGGCTTTAGCTCCTTTTGGTTATCTCACAATTCCTTCTTTACCGATATTGGTTGTAATTCGCGCTTTGCACGGGATTAGCGTTGCTGGTATGACCACGGGATACAGTACCTTAGTGGTGGAATTATCTCCCAAAGAAAAGCGAGGAGAACTTCTGGGGGCGATGATGCTGGTTTTGCCGATGGGGATGACCTTGGGACCAGTTTTAGGGGGTTATATTGTCGAGTTTGCTGGGTATTCGGTTTTATTTATTGTTTCGGGAATTTTAGGGATTTTTGCTACTATTTTTGCCAGTCAAATTCGAGAAGTTGCGCGATCGCCTTCCGATCTAACCCGCAAAAAGCCTTTAGTTGCTTTAAATTCCTTGGCGCGATCGCTGCTGAAAACTTTTATCCTCACGCGATCGTCGGAACTTTTACAAGGTCGCGAACTCAGAACTCCTGCTCTCACTATGCTATCCGTGGGAATTATCTTCGGAACTGTAACTACTTTTTTGCCAGCCTTTATTCGAGATAGCGGGGCAAACTTGAATCCAGGGTTATTTTATCTGGCTTCAGCCCTTGCTGATTTTACAGTTCGAGGTAATGTCGGACGAGCCTCCGATCGCTTTGGGCGGGGAATTTTTGTGACGGGGAGTTTGCTTGCTTATTTGCTGGCGATGATAATCCTGATTAATGCGAACACTGTCCCCGAGTTTATCATTGCAGGGATGGCGGAGGGAATTGGACGCAGTAGCCTGTTGACTGCAATGGTCGCTTTGGTCGCCGATCGCTCTTCTGCAAGCCAACAAGGACAAGCCTTTGCCCTCTGTATTGGTGGCTTCGATCTCGGTTTAGCATTAGGGGGTCCATTCTTTGGTTCTTTTGCTGCTTTTCTCAATTATCGGGGGATATTCTCAGGGGCTGCGATCGTGGCTTTAATGGCGATCGGGCTTTTTCTCACTCAATCGAGTAAAAATATTTCCCATTCTTTTCGTTTTGCTACGGGAAGGAGTAAAGATATTTATGCCCTAGAAAATCATGTTTAATTTTAAACGTTGATAATGTTCGTGCAGGATTGGTTCTAAATCTCCTAAAAACAGGGTGGGATAAGATAAAAATTGAGCGATACTACTATTAAATAAATCTTCAATCATTGCAGCTATAATATTTAACCATAAAGGATTTCCATTGTAGCGATCGATGAGTTCCGAATATTTATCTTCGTCTTGTAATTGCTTGATAGCGATTAGTTCTTGTGCCGATTCTCCTAAACCTTGAAGTTGCAAGGAATGACAGTATTGTTTTTCACTCTCGGAGAAACAAGAACAGCGACTGGTCAATAGATTGTCATAAAATGGAAAGAGATCCCACCAACTTCCCACACCCAAAAGGCGATCGCCTCACAGCCATTGAGTATAATATTAAAACTAACCTACAAAACCAATTAGAACTATGCACACTGTTTATCGTGTTAAAGCAAACGAACTAGATGTTCGCTTTTTAGAACAACTAAAAGCTAATTTTGGCGATAAAGAAATTGAAATTATCGTCTCTGAACTTGATGAAACAGAATATCTGTTGAGTTCTGAGATTAATAAAAAGCGACTTCTCACGGCGATCGCTAATGTTAAAGTTCAGAAAAATTTAGTTGAGATGCAACTAGAGGATTTAGAATATGGGTAGCATTT
>NZ_JACSWA010000058.1 GCF_016888125.1 Spirulina sp. CCY15215 | reverse complement strand
GGACTTCGGATTTTAACAGGGGTCAAATTCAGTTCTAGTCTGGGTTTGACCCTATTTTTGTGCGTCAGGGGGTATCCGCAAATGCTGAAGGTCTTGTCCTGTCTAGGTTTTCAGGTTTTTTTTGCAAGAGGCCTTGCGGAAGCGATGGCTGAAATGCTATAGTAACTCTCGGTATCCGCAAACGAACCTTGAAAACTAAATA
>NZ_JACSWA010000579.1 GCF_016888125.1 Spirulina sp. CCY15215 | reverse complement strand
GCAAAACCGCTATGCGTACAGGGTTGTTTAATTAGATACAGTAATTGTCCTGTTAAAAGTGCAATACAAAAGCACCCTAATTAAACAACTCCAAGGCAGTAGCGAAACTAATATAAAGCCGTCCTATAAGGACGGGGTTTCTACCCAATTTTTCTGATGAGCGATCGCAACTTTCAAATTCTGCTCATTGACGACGATCCCATCTTTTCCTTGGGTCTGGCCACTGCTTTGGTAACATTGAAGGATTTCCAAATCTGCGATCGCGTCAATACGGCAAGTGCTTTGGCCACATTGGCCACATTAAAGGAAAGAGAAAATTTAATTGCGATCGCGGATATTCCCTCTGTATCCAAAGTTACCAATTCCTTACATTTTTTCCAGCAACTGAAGAAAAATTATCCCGATCTTCCCGTCCTTTTGTTGACTGCAATAAGGGAAATTCGTCTCTTAAAATCAATTCGGACTTTAGGGATTGAAGGATATTGCCCCAAAGGAACAAATATT
Source organism: Spirulina sp. CCY15215 (assembly GCF_016888125.1). Lineage (GTDB taxonomy): Bacteria > Cyanobacteriota > Cyanobacteriia > Cyanobacteriales > Spirulinaceae > CCY15215. Next base: position 31,231 of record NZ_JACSWA010000579.1, on the reverse strand, counting down.
GAAGAATTAGCCTCAGTTCTTCAGCAAATTATAGCAGGGAATACCGCTTGGCCAGAACAAACTGCAATTACCCAACAACATCTCGATTTACAATTATCTGTTCCTAATTCTCCCCCCCAATGGTTATTAAATTTACGGCGATCGGGGTTGTCGCAAATTAAAGAGAGTTTACTGAAGATCGAGAAGCAGTTAGAAAACCAAGATTTACCTAGCTTTGATTGGTTATATTGGCAAGGTCGTCAACGAGAATTAAAAGTGGCGCGATCGCTGGTAGATCGTTTACTCCCTGTGGAAGTTATTCTCATTCCTTCCTCAGAGAAAGAGTCTCCCCAAACTTCTCTTCCTATCCCTTCTTCCTCTAGCGAATTAGTTGCGATTCCTTCTCCCTTGGAAAATCTTTTGAGCAAAATTCAATTAGGGGTGAGAAATCAAACACCATTAACCTTAGAATTAGATATTTTAAAACAGAATAAACGGCAAGAATTACTCTATTTAACAGTTCGACAATTACAAGCAGTTTTAGAAGACCTACAAGGGTTAAAAGTCACTCGTGTAGAATTAGAATCAAGAATAGATATCTTTGTTGGGGAAGTTTGGCAAAAAACAACCCTTGAATTTTTCTCTAAATACTATGCTCAAGAAAAAGCCAGTATTTCTATTGTCGAATTAATCCAGCAAAACTCTCTGGCGATCGCCAACAGTCAAATTCAGAAAATTCCTTGCGTTCTAGAACTTTTAAGTTACTTACTTTATGATAGTTCTCTTGCTATCGATAATGTTACTTATCGCCACAATTCCCCAGAAGCAAAAGCAAGAATTGAAGATTTATTAGACAATTTTACCATTCAAATTGCCAAAAGAACAATACAATTTCTACTCAATCAATTTCCTGAAGATGAAACCATCAAATATAATCTCTACGATCGCAAATTTATCTCCTCGCGAGAAATTGCCCGCTTGCGAAATGAACTCTCTTGGCAGTTTCGTCAAGATCGCTATTTTCTGGAACCCAAAGCAATTTTTGAGAGTCGCTATCGCTTGTTTGTCCTGAAGGGAAGTATAATTCAAACGAAGTCCATTTCAGCATCCCGTTTGCCAGATTTAGAAACCTTGCGAGGGATTCCTTTTTTTGTTACCCTAGTCTTAGAAACTCGTGATGCCCTTGCTCCAAGAGTTCGAGCCGTTATCGCCTTTTTAGGTCGTGGTGTCGTCTATGTTTTAACCCAGGTTATTGGCAAGGCGATCGGTTTAATTGGTCAAGGAATTGTGCAAGGTTTGGGGAATGTCGTCCAAGAAACTCGTTACAGAAAGAAGTAAAATCAACTATACTCCCTATATACCTTCTCGCTATCAACTATCACCCTATCAACTATCAACTATCAACTATCAACTATCAACTGTCACCCTATCAACTATCAACTATCAACTATCAACTATCAACTATCAACTATCAACTATCAACTATCAACTATCAACTATTAATATGAGTTTGAGTCGGATTTGGAAACCGGGATTATTTGTTGTTATGGTTATTCTGGCGATCGCCTTATTCGGTCGCAGCGTTTTGACCCGTAGCAGCAATGCTAACGCTATCCCACAATTAGTTTTTGTCAGTCCTAGCGATCCTTCTACTTTTAATACTCCTCTCAATCAATCTGCTTTTAATATTTTTGGCTTTATTAATGAGGGCTTACTAACACAAAATGGAATCACTACAGAATTAGAACCTGCATTAGCAGAATCTTGGAAAATTTCTGAAGATAAGCTGAAAATTGTCTTTACCCTGCGAGAAGGATTGCAATGGTCTGACGGTCATCCTCTCACCGCCGATGATGTAGAATTCTCCTATAATGACATTTATTTAAACGAAAAAGTCCCTACCGGTATTCGAGATATTTTGCGCGTTGGTGATGGTTATCCTTCTGTTCGTACCCTCGACGATCTTCACGTTGAATTTACTGTTCCCGAACCCTTTGCTCCCTTTTTACGCTATGCTGGTGGCATTTCTATTCTCCCCAAACACGCCTTACAAAAAGCAGTAGAAACCACCGATGAACAAGGGGATTTAGTTTTATTAACGACTTGGGGAACCGATACCGATCCTCGAGAAATTATCGGGGCTGGTTATTACCGCATGACGGATTATGTTCCAGGACAACGTGTTATTTTAGAACGCAATCCTTACTATTGGCGCAAAGATGAAACAGGACAATCTCAGCCTTATATCGAACGAGTTGTCCTGCAAATTATTGAATCTGATGAAACACAATCGATTGCTTTTCGTTCGGGAGAATTAGATAGTTTAGATGTCAAGCCTGAAGCATTTGGCTTGCTGAAAAAAGAGGAGAAAAAAGGAAAATATACGATTTATAATGGCGGTCCCTCTGCGGAAAGTCGCTTTGTTGGCTTTAATCTTAGCAAGGCAAAAAACGAAAAAGGTGTTTCCTTTGTCGATCCTATCAAGTCTAAATGGTTTAACGATGTTCGTTTTCGACAAGCTATTGCTTATGGGATCAATCGCGATCGCATGAAGAATAATATTTATCGGGGTTTAGGGGCAGTACAACACTCTGCTATTGGTGTATCGAGTCCTTACTATTTATCCCCAGAAGAAGGGCTAAAAACTTATGATTACAACCCTCAGAAAGCTAAAGAATTATTCCTAGAAATGGGATTTCAATACAAAGAGGACGGGCAATTATTCGATGCAGATAACCATCCCATTCGCTTTAATTTATTAGTCAAATCGGAAGAAAAAACGCGGGTTGATGCTGCCGTCCAAATTCAACAGGATTTAAAGGCGATCGGTATTCAAGCAGATTTACAGGTTCTCAACTTTAACACAGTCTTAAAACACCTTCAAGGTCGAGATTGGGATGCTTATGTCGGTGGTTTTGGCGGTGGTGGTGTTGAGCCTCATAGTAGTTTTAATATTTGGTATAGTGGTGGTTCTCTGCATCAATTCAATCAAGGACCTTATCCTTGGGAAAAATCCCTGCAAGGATGGGAAGTATCTGACTGGGAAAAAGAAATCGATCGCCTTTTTCAAGAAGGTGCAAGAGAGTTAGATGAGTCAAAACGTCGCGAAATTTATGGAGACTTCCAGAAAGTCGTTGCCGAAAATGTTCCCTTTTTGTACTTAGTTAATGCTTTATCCTTAGAAGCCGTCCGCGATCGCATTGAGAATATCAAGTTTACTTCCTTTGGGGGAGCATTTTGGAACTTGTATGAATTGAAGGTTGAAGAAGACTAAACACCATGACAACAGAAAATTTATGGAAACATTACAAACAATCTTAGAAGCAGTTTCATCGGGATATATAACCCCAGAAACTGCCCGTAGTAAAATCAAAGCAATGGGTTATGAATCTGTGGCAGAATTTGCCAAAATAGACCATCAGCGTCAAGGACGGACAGGATTTCCAGAAGTGATCTGGGGACAGGATAAAACCTCAGAACAAATTGCTCAAATTATGGAAGTAATGAGCAAGCATCAATCGGTAATTATGGCAACCCGCGTGGAGGTTAAAATTTATGAAGAAATCAAACAAATAATGCCCAATCTCCGCTATTATCCTATTGCCAGAATTTGTGCTTTAGGCAATCCTAAATCTCAGGAAATCTTGGGAAAAATCACCATTTTAACTGCCGGAACATCAGATTTACCTGTTGCAGAAGAAGCAGCGATAACAGGGGAGTTAATGGGGTTTCCCGTGCAACGTCTTTGGGATGTTGGAGTGTCAGGAGTTCATCGGCTTTTAAATAATCGTCATCTTCTGAATGAAGCTGATGTTTTAATTGTTGTTGCGGGAATGGAAGGTGCATTACCAAGTGTTGTGGGAGGATTAGCAAATTGCCCTGTAATTGGTGTTCCCACCAGTATAGGTTACGGTGCCAGTTTTGGCGGTCTTTCTGCTTTATTAGCGATGTTAAATTCTTGTGCGGCGGGCTTAGGTGTTGTTAATATTGATAATGGGTTTGGTGCGGCAATTTTGGCTGGACAAATTTTACGGACGGCAGCCCGAATTGCTGCAAAATCTAAGTTATAATTTAAGCTAATCGAAGCTGAATTAAAACTCTACAAATTACGCGATCGCAAAATATTGCTCAATGTCCCCTTATCTTTTAAAATGATTCAAGACTTGAGATGAGGACAATGGTGATGGAAGCTGTACGAGCAATTTTAATCCCCTATTTAGAGCCGATCGCAGCCTGGTTTCGCACTCTAGGCTTCCCCGAACCCATTATCCATTGGGGACACCCATTGATGATGGGTATTGTTATTTTTGTTTTAGGCAGTTTTACCGCTTGGGTAGGTTGGCAAGGACGCATTTCCCAAGACACAGAAACCTCAATCAAAAATCGGCGATCGCATCGAAAACTTGCCCCGTGGTTATTCTTATTTATTAGTTTGGGTTACACGGGAGGTGTTTTATCTTTGGTCATGCAAGAACAGTCTATTTTTGAGAGTCCTCATTTCTGGACGGGTTCCCTTGTCGTCTTTTTATTAGCACTGAATGGATTCATTTCAGCGACTAAATTTGGTGGCAATAAAGAAGCCTTAAAAACAACTCATGCTTATTTGGGAAGTTTTGCGGTATTAGTCATGTTTATTCATGCTTTTCTTGGTTTAAGTTTGGGACTTTCCATCTAACTTTTTAGCTATTAAATACTCACCCACTTAGAAAAATAAGCAATATATAGCGATGAGTCGTCAGAGTTGGGTAATCTTGTGTATTGCCTATATATTAGGACTATTATCGACAGGGATATTGGCTTCTCCTTTTGAAAAAATAACCTTAATACAAGGGTTGGGATTAGCGAGTATTGAGATTGTTTTAGGGGGAATTGTTGGCGCGATCGCCTCTCGTTTTTGGCGTAAAAGTCCCCGTCTTCCGATTTGGATCGTCGCGGGAATTCTCGCAGGATTAGCGATCGCGCATTTTCAATTGCGTCTTCCTCAACCTGCTACTAATGATGTGAGTTTATGGCTGAAAAATTCCCGAGAAGAAGTGACAGTAACGGGACAAATTCGCGATCGCCCCAGTTTCAATCGCGATCAAAAATTACGCTTTATTTTAGCCGTTCAAAAAATCAATGAAGATACCAATATTCAGGGCAAATTATATGCAACTATTTCTCCCCTAGAAAACGTAGAATTAGTTCCCCAACAAACTATTACCATTAAAGGGAAATTATACGAACCCCAAAGGGCAAAAAATCCCGGTGGTTTTGATTTTAAGGCCTATCTTGCCCCTCAAGGAGTATTCGCAGGATTGTCGGGGGAACTGCTGGAAGTCTCACCTAAACAACCTTGGGGATGGTGGAAACTGAGACAGCGCATTGTTCGCATTCACAATCAAGGTTTATCGGAACCATTTGGCGCTCTTGTGAGTTCTATGGTGATGGGACGCAGGGCGATCGATCTCCCTTTTGAGATTCAGGATTTGTTTATTCAGGCAGGACTAGCACATATTCTAGCCGCTTCAGGTTTCCATGTTTCCCTGTTATTGGGAGGAGTTTTAGCACTAACTCGGACTTTAGAGGAGAAATATCGTTTTGCGATCGCCCTTGTAATTCTCCTTGCTTATACGGGACTGACGGGGTTGCAACCTCCAGTTTTGCGGGCAGTTTTGATGGGAATTGCTGTGTTATTGGCCATGACAATAGAAAGTAAGGTCAAACCCTTGGGGGCATTGCTTTTGGTGGCAACGCTTCTTCTCTTATTCAATCCTCTCTGGATTTGGAACTTGAGTTTTCAATTGAGCTTTATTGCGACCCTCGGATTAGTGATTAGCGTCCCCGCTATCACTCAACGTTTAGATTGGTTGCCCCCAACCATCGCCACTATTATCGCCATCCCCGTCGCTGCCACAATTTGGACACTTCCCATCGCCTCTTATTATTTTAGTTCTCTTGCTACTTATGGTATTTTAGTTAACATCTTTACAACTCACCTCGGTTCTCTCATTATTTTAGGAGGTATGTTAAGTGCTGGGATTGGGTTGATTTTTCCTTTGGCAGGAACCGCGATCGCCTCCCTGCTATTCTATCCAACCCTATTTCTTGTCAATATTGTGCGTTTTTTCATCAATTTACCCAATAGTTCCCAAGCAGTGGGCAATTTAAACATTGTGCAGGTTTTGGCCGTCTATGGCATTATTTTAGGGATTTGTTGCTGGAAACCGTTGCAGCAAGGGAAAAGATGGTTGGCAATGGCAGTAATTGCTATTTTAATCGCGATCGCACCTCTTTTGTATGCTAATGCAACTTTAGTGCGAATGACAATACTTGCAGCAGGACAAGAACAAATTATCATCATTCAAGATCGAGGAAAAGTAACCCTCATTGATGCTGGAGATACCGATACAGCAAATTATACAGTTTTACCTTTTTTAGCACATGAAGGCATCGATCGCATCGATCTAGCAGTCTCGTTGAAAAATTACCGAGAACTGGGCTGGAAACCAATTTTTGATAAATTAGAAGTGAAAACATTTTTACACGCGATCCCAACCTTTGAAGCAGGAGATGAGGAGATTTTAGCAAAGGGGGTGTATCCCTTTGCAGTCGGACAAGAGGCAACCAATCGCAATCTCAAAATTGTTAGACTGCATCCCGCGATCGCGCAACTGCAATTCGGCGATCGCCATTGGCTGTTACTCTATGCCCCCAACGAGGAAATTTTACCCACAGATTTATCAGCACAAGTGTTGCTATTTATGGGAGATTCAGTCAATGAGAAGGTATTAAGAACATTTGCCGGGGATACCGCGATCGCTTCTTCTTCCTACGTTTCCTCCGATACATTTCAAGGGTTACGGCAAAAACAGATTTATGTCTATGTGACGGGACGACATGGGGCAGTACAATGGAGTCCGCAACGAGGATTTACAACTTTGTTAAATTCCGGTTAAATCCTGAAAAAATGTCAAGTATCTTAACAGTTTGGGAGAGTTGAGGAGAAGAAGGTTAAGATCGTATCATCCCAGAAATAAATAGAGTTTGTTTCTCAAATTTTATTTTCTTTCCTTGCTCTCAAAGACATCCTCATGTTTAATGCCACTTTTCTTTGGCTCATTGCTGGTGTAATTCTCTGTTTAATGGAGTTGCTCTTTCCTACAGCATTTGTCGAGTTTATGATGGGAATTGCTGCATTTATCGTGGCACTTATTTCGCTGATACTGCCTCACTCTGGCTTACAAATTGCCCTATGGATGATTTTTTCAACATTATTAGTTCTTCTCTCGCGGCGCATTTTTACCCCCAAACGAAAAAGTGCAACAATTGAAGGCAAAACAGAAGGAGAAACCCTCACCGAAATTCCTGCTGGAGAAACGGGACGCATTTTATATGAAGGTAATTCTTGGCGAGGAAAATGCAGCGAGGAAAGTCTGGCGATCGCCCCCAAACAAAAAGTGTATATTGTCGGCAGAGAGGGCAATACTTTAATCGTCCTCCCGAAATCTTTACTCGAAGGAGAATAACAATGGGACAATTTTTTCTACTCATTATCTTAGCATTTGGCGGTTCTGCCCTTGTAGGATCGGTGAGAATTATTAACGAGAAAAACGAGGCTTTGGTAGAAAGTCTGGGCAGTTTCAAGAAAAAACTCAGTCCTGGTTTAAATTTTGTCGTTCCTTTTGTTGACAAAGTTGTTTATCAGGCAACAACTAGAGAAAAGGTTTTGGATATTCCTCCTCAATCTTGTATTACTAAAGATAACGTTGCTATCAGTGCTGATGCGGTTGTCTATTGGAGAATTATGGACATGGAACGTGCTTATTATCGCATTGAAAATTTGCCTATGGCCATGGAAAATTTAGTTTTGACCCAAATTCGTTCGGAGATGGGAAAACTAGAACTCGATCAAACATTTACCGCAAGAACTGAAGTTAATGAAACTTTATTACGAGAACTCGATATTGCGACAGATCCTTGGGGAGTCAAAGTAACGCGAGTGGAACTTCGCAATATTACCCCCTCTAAAGCCGTTCAAGATTCAATGGAATTACAAATGGCAGCAGAACGGAAAAAACGGGCATCAATTTTAACTTCTGAAGGAGAAAGAGATTCAGCAATTAATGAGTCTAAAGGTAAAGCGGAGGCACAAGTTTTAGAAGCAGAAGCGGCTAAAACTGCTGCCATTTTGCAGGCTGAAGCACAACAACAAGCGACGATTTTAAAAGCTAAAGCAGAAGCGGAACAGGAGGTTCTGAAAGCGCAAGCAACAGCAAAGGCATTAGATATTATTGGAGGTAAAATAAAAACCGATCCTCAAGCTAAAGAAGCATTACAATTTCTCTTAGCACAACACTATTTAGAAATGGGTAAAACTATCGGGAGTAGCGAAAGCAGTAAGGTCATGTTTATGGACCCGCGCAGTATGATTTCCACCTTAGAAGGGGTTCGTTCTGTAATTGGTGAAAATCCTAGCAGTTTGAATTTAGAGTTGGAAAAATTCGATCGCCATTCCGCAGAGTAAAATCTACTAATTTTTCGGATAGGGATGTTAAATTTAACATCTCTAAAACTTACGCAGCTAGGGTCTAAAACTTACGCAGCTAGGGTCTAAAACTTACGCAGCTAGGGTCTAAAACTTACGCAGCTAGGGTCTAAAACTTACGCAGCTAGGGAGCGAGACGCTCCCACTACTGTATTATTTTGCTGTAGTAGTGCGGGCATCTTGCCCGCTAATGCGTAAGTCCTAATCTACTGTATTATTTTGCTGTAGTAGTGCGGGCATCTTGCCCGCTAATGCGTAAGTCCTAATCTACTGTATTATCTTGCTGTAGTAGTGCTGGCATCTTGCCCGCTAATGCGTAAGTCCTAATCCCTATAAATTTAACTTTCTTCTTCCTGACAGAGATCGCACATCCCAAAAAACTCTAGAGTATGATAGTAGACTTTAAAATGATGAGACTGTTGTAATTGTTGCTCTAATTGATGAACAGGACATTGTTCAATAGGAATAGAACGATCGCAATTAACACAAGTTAGATAATGGCGATCGCGTTGAACCAGACTGTAGAGAGATTCACCATTCCCCAAAGTTCGTACTCGTACCACACCCTCTAATTTTAAGGCTTCTAAGGCACGATAAACTGTTGCCAGTCCAATATTATGCTGACCGTTTCGCAGTTCGATATACAAGTCTTGTGCTGAAATTGGACGATTTAAGGTTTTGAGAAGATTGAGAATTTTTTCTTGGGAACGAGTACGAGTTTTCATGGGGAAGTCTGGCGATCGCGCTTCTGGTCAAGCATTTTCTGATTTTTTTCTAGGAAAATTTTTGCGATCCTTTGGCCTTGGGCTACAATTCCATAATATACTGAATTACGGGTATTCCAGAAACTAATATTAAACAACAAATAACAAACAATCACTAAAAATGCAATTCCAAGCGAAAATCTATGTAACCTTACGCCCTTCCGTTCTCGATCCCGCAGGAGTCGCGGTACAATCGGGATTAGAGCAGTTAGGATATGATACAGTAGAAGGGGTCAGAATTGGGAAGTATATTGAACTCAATCTCAGTGCTGAGAATGAGGACAGTGCGAAAGAAAAACTAGACCAAATGTGCGATCGCCTCTTAGCAAACCCCGTTATTGAAAATTATCGTTTTGAATTAAAAGTATTGGCGATCGCTTAAATTGAGTTTGCTACTCCCTAACCACTAATCACTTAACCACTAACCACTAACCACTAATTACTGTTTAGCGATATTTCGCTGGCGTAATAAATGCGCCACAAAATGCGCCTCTTTTTGTGCTTCAAAGAGTTGTGCTTCAAAAAGATTGACGCGATGGGAAGATAGAATTAAAGCACCTTTTGCGTTTTGATGAATCCTAGGAACTTTGATTTCTCCATAACTGCAAACGCGATCGGGAAACCAATCATGTCCCAATTTTTCACGAAAATGAACGCTACCGCGATCAACACGATCGCCACTTTCTTTAAACTCGGCGATCGCCGCTTCAAGTTCTGCCGATAATTGGTTAATTCGCCTCGCTTGACCCTCCAATTGTTGCAGATCGACGGCAAATGTATCCTGTTTTGCGATCGCCGCTTCGGGAGGTTTGGGAACAGGAAAAGGCGATCGTTTTGGCGTTTTATTGCCTCCAGGAAGACAGACTAAATGTTTGCTTTGTGGCGATCGAGTCATGACCTTAAATTAAGTAGAATTAATAATCAAATGGTATAAGGATACCTTAGTATGATTGTTCGTTTTAGTCAAGTCTTTTTTTGATAATTTATTTTGATAATTTATTTTGACAAATATAAAGGCCTCGATCGCGATCGAGGCCTTTATTTCCGAGAAAATACAAGGAAACAACAAAACCTATTTTTGCCATTCCTTTTCCTGCCAAAAGCTAACCAAAATCGCGATCGATACTGCCTTCAAAAACAGGTTCAACACGAATAGCTGCAACATTACTCGGGCGAATGACCATGTATTCTCCTTGAACGTTTTTAATCGGTACGCTAATAAAATTGGTATCATCTGCCTTGGGCATCAGTTCGCCACTATACCACTTTTGAAACTCTTGAATGGTAGTAAAGCGAACTACTTCGCGATGACCCGAAGTTAGCATAATAAACACTGAATAGAAATCTGGTTTTCTAGCCATAGAAATTTCTCCTTATTTTGGCGCAATATTTTAACGCCCCCTTTGCTAAAAACGAGAAGGCAATCCTTCAATTAAAATATCATTAAGTTGGAGGACTAGAGATTAAATCGCTGTAAAAGCGCCTCTAGTAGAGAAGGAAGCATTTGACGCACTTCCTCAGCCGTCTTGCATGATAACTGTTGATGGCTCGTTAGGTCAAAGGGAAATTGTCCCTGAAGGCGTTCCATTTGCAGGAGAAGAATTTGCCCCTGACGCTTGCTGTGGAGGGCGTAACCGAGTTCGACGCAAACATTAGAACTAAGAAGAAGTTGGGGTTTATCTTCCCTTGTTGTCGTGGCGATCGCCGTCCCATCAGCGATAAAGAGAAGACTTTTACGAATTTGCCTTAATTGTCCGCTACTGAGGCGTAGAGGGGCATTTTTGGGGCGCTGGGCGAGTTCTAGACTGAGGGGGATGCGTGCCGTTTTATTAACTTTGGCGATCGCCGCTTCTAATACTTCCCGAAACAGTTCGCTAGATTCTTTGTACTCTTGTTGATAGCTGAAGAAAATTTTCGGTTCTAAGAAAGCATTAAGTTCTTGCTTAGTGAGATATATTTCGTGAGACTTTAGATCGAGATTGGCGATCGCATAACCGCCGCTTCCTTCAATATAAAATTCGATTGTTTCTCCCTCAATATAGCGTTCAAACCATTTCGAGGTCGCTATTTCCTCCGTCTCGTCCAAAATATCCGCCCGCAACCCCGACTTAAGCAAACTACTGCGACTTAAGCGCAGATCGTGAGGACGTTTGACGATCTCCCGAATGGGTTCGTATTGTTCGATATACCAAGCCTTGAGTGCGACGATCGCCATATTGCCATCCCTCTCCCGATCTCCTACATTTGTACTAAGAATGATTCATCATAGCATCGACTTTGAAGAATTTTCGAGTAGGTTTAGGAAAATTCTAGAATTGAGGCGTTGCTGCGATCGCACTCCTAGCATTGAGCCAGTTTTTAGCCAAACCTCGGCGCGATCGGCAAAATATACTGATGCTTCTCAACGAACAATGCCCGAATTTTGATGATATCGAGGCTACTTTCTTCGATCTTCAGTATATTTCCCCGATCCCCGATAATTATACGGGTTTTCTACACCTGTATTTGCAATATTTCTTTACGTTAAATTGAGTGGAATTATGAAGATTTAGCGCACTTTTGCATTAAAATTTAATTAAATTAAGAAAAAATTATTAAATAACTTGGGGGTGCCTGATGCAAGGTACTACGATAGCCAAAAAACGGCGAAATCAAAATCGCCTCAGAAACGCAGAAATTTCACAATCCACTATTTCTCATACTCAAACTCATCAACCGGATTTTAACGAGGCAAATTTGGACGAGACAGGTTTGCATGAGATAAAAGTCGAGGAACAAGAAGAAAATAGCTTTAAATCCCAACTAGAACGCCTACAAAAACAGCATTTTACTGGGCGATTAGATATTGATGTCCAAGGGAAAAAATGGAATTTCTATCTATCTTTAGGTCGTTTTGCTTGGGCAGGGGGAGGATTACACGAACAGCGACGCTGGCGGCGACAGTTGATTCGCATAGGGATCAATCAAAGCATTCAAGCGCGGCATAACGATCGCAACGAGTGTTGGGATTATGGATTATTAACCCTCTTATCTCAAAGAAAACTGATTAATAAAGACCAGCAAATTACGATTTTGCGAGGTACAGTAACAGAAATTTTGTTCGAGATCGTTCAAGCAATTGAATTAGCCACCTTAAGCCAAAATGCGGCGCATAACAATCCCAAAAATATTAAAGAAGCACACTTTCAAAACAGCGATGGCGTTTTTACTCTAACCCCACGTTTGGGAGTGCGTCCTTCCCACGGCGATACGGGAATTTTCCCCAGAGATTGGACATTAGAAGTCGAACTGGCTTTGACGATGGCGGAAAGGGCTTGGGAAAGTTGGGCTAAATCTGGTTTAGCTTTATGTTCCCCCAATTTAGCCCCCGTTCTCAAAAATAGAGAAAAATTAAAAGAACAAGTTTCCCCGAAAATTTATCAGCATCTTACGAATTTGATTAACGGGAAGCGAACCTTGCGAGATTTAGCAGTCTTGATGAAACAAGATGTTTTAGGTGTAACGCGATCGCTACTCCCCTATATTCGCAATCAAATCATCGGCTTAGTTGAAATCGAAGATTTTCCCCCTTCTCAGATGGTTTCTCAAGGGCAAGAAAAGAACCCAGAAACCCCCAAAACAGAAAAAGGCGATCGCGGTGTGGTTTTATGTATTGACGATAGCCCCCAAGTTTGTCGTTTGATGGAAGCCTTGTTAGTCAATGCCGGTTATCGTGTCGTCACAGTACAAGAAGCCATTAAAGCCTTACCCACCTTACTCGAATGTAAACCCGATGCGATTTTTCTCGATCTGATCATGCCCATCGCCAATGGTTATGAAATTTGTACGCAAATTCGCCGTATCGATCACTTTAAAGAGACTCCGATTATCATCTTGACTGGAAATGACGGTTTTGTAGACCGAATGCGAGCAAAAATGGTGGGGGCGACGGATTTTCTCACCAAACCGATCAAGGGCGATCGCGTTTTGGCTGCGGTCGGGAAATATGTGAAAGTATAACAATATGTAAGGCGATCGCAATTAGTCGCTGTTCCCTCTTCCCTAAATTCTGCCTTAACCTGCTTTGAACTGTATTGAATTCAATCGTAAACATTTACCATAATACAAGTATTGATTCAGTTAGCTTGTATTTTTGCAAGACAAGCATATTTTCCGCATTCGGTAAGGAGAAGAATATGGATGCGTTACACTCTCAAGGCGAAATTATTGCCGATCGCTATCAAATTGTCACCACCCTCGGACAAGGAGGAATGGGAACTACCTATGCAGCAGTCGATCTCGAAGACAACCATCAACGAGTCGCTATTAAAGCAGTATCAATGCGTCAAGCACAAGACTGGAAAATCGTAGAATTGTTTGAACGAGAAGCAAAAGTTCTCGCAACTATCAAACATCCAGCAATTCCTAACTACTTAAATTCCTTCCATTGCGACACGGAAAGCGATCGCTATTTTTATCTTGTTCAAGAGTTAGTTGAAGGAGAATCTATTGCGGCTTTAGTGAATCGTGGCTGGAAGTTAAATGAAAAGCAAGTTAAATATATTGCTACGCAAATTCTTAATATTCTCAAATATTTGCATTCTCTACATCCTCCTGTCATTCACAGAGATATTAAACCGCAGAATATCATTGTCCGTCCCGATGGAAAAGTTTATTTGGTAGACTTTGGTGCAGTACAAGAAATCTATCGCAATACTTTGAGTTTTGGGGGAACATTTGTAGGTACAATGGGGTATATGTCCCCAGAACAATTTCGCGGTAAAGTTATTCCTGCTTCAGATTTGTATAGTTTGGGATGTACATTACTCTTTTTACTCACCCATCGATCGCCAACAGATTTACCTCAAAAACGGATGCGCTTTGATTTTCGCGATCGCCTTTCTCTCTCTCCAGAATTTACAAATTGGTTAGAAAAAATGGTAGAACCAGCGAGTGAAGATCGCTTTTTATCCGCAGGAGAAGCCTTGCAAGCACTGCAACAAAAATATACTCTTATTGTTGCTAAAAAAGCACAACTCCGAACGAGTTATCAATTTCGGAGAATTCGCAAACCTCTAAACACGAAAGTCAGTATTAAAAGAAGCGATCGCCATCTTTCGGTTACAATTCCTCCTATCATTGAATTACCCGAACTTGACTTTTTTAAACTTGATCAGATGTCATTATTAACAAAAATAGTTCTCGGTGCGATCGGGATATTTTTAGGGCGAATCCTGTTCTTAAGTTTTGCCTTAATTCTCTTTATTGCTATTCCTTTTGCTCTAGTTCTATTTTATCTTTTATGCAAAATTGAATTAAAAGTTGATCCAGGTTCATTTTCAATTACTCAATCAACTGTTAATTATCAATCCAAGATAATCGGAAAAACTAGAGAAATCACCTTTGTTGAACTAGGAGAGTCAAGGTCTAAAAATGGGACGAATTTCTGCTGTGTCATTTGGGAAGGTAATAAGAAACACAGAATTGGAGAAATGTTGAGTAGATCGGAAAATGTTTGGATTGTTGAAGAAATTTCCGATTTTCTCGAAGGACTACAAATGCAAATTTTGTAGCACGAAATTAACAAAGAAGAAAGCGCTTGTATCAAGATTGAGTTATCTAAATTTACATTAAGAATCATCAATTTGCAAAATCAAACTATTCTTTAATGCTAATATATTTAGGCTGGGCTTTAATTCGTTCGATCCATGTTAGAATACTGGAGAATTCAGACAGATCGAATCCCCCTTCATCTGCAACGTGAGTATAAGCAAATAAAGCAATGTCAGCGATACTATAATTGTTTCCTACAAAAAAGTCGCGATCGCCTAAATGTTTCTCCATCACTCGCAAAGCTGCATAACCTGGTTCCCGTTTTTGTTCGAGTTGTGCGCGATATTCTTCCGGTTTCCCTAAAAGCGATATCCAGTAGCGAGAGGTGGCGATATAAGGTTCGTGACTATACTGTTCAAAAAATAACCATTGCATAACTTGCGCCCTTTCAAAACGGTCTTGTGGAAAGAAATTTGTGCCGTCACTAAGATAGTATAAAACAGCATTTGACTCGGGCAAAAACTGTCTATTTTCTGTTTCTAATACCGGAACTCTACCATTGAGATTCTTTTCTAAAAAGGCTGAAGTTCGGCTTTCCTTTTGGAAAATATCAATTTCAATTTTTTCAAACGGAATGTCTAGCTGTGTTAAAAGCAACCGGATTTTGTAACAATTTCCTGACGGTTGAGATTGATAGAGCTTAAACATTGTTTTCCTAAAAAATTCTTTAAAAATTCTTTGTTATTAAGTGGTAGAGATGCACTGGTTAATTAGGCGATCGCAACTTGAAATTTCTTCATTTTATGAACCGAGTATCCCGCCAATTATGATAAGAACAGTCCCAAGAGCAATAAAAAAGAAGGCAATCAAGAACAACCAATATTGTAAACTATAGAGTTTTCTGAGTTCTCCCAATGCGCCCATTAAGTTTTCAATATCTTGACCTTCTGTTTTGACAACTAAACTAAAAGAACTCGCTGCTTTCTGAGTCCAGATACCGATAACAATTTGCACAATTCCCACAATAATATCAACAAAACCCTCGAAATTCCCCTTAAATAAACTGATGATAGCTGGTATCCCTTCAAGAATACCTAAACCAATTAAGACATAAGCAACAAAACGCATTTTGTTAGCGAGATTGTGAATTAAGGAATTTTGTGAGGCATCAAATTCATATTCTCGATTTTCAATTGGCAATTCCATGACTTAATGTTCCTAAAAAAACTAATGGTGTATTCTATCCTTAATTTGTAAAATGGAAAAAGCTAAATCAGGAAAACTTAATGAAACTTAGAAAAGTAGGAGAACAAGCGATCGCAACGATCGCCTTGACGATTTTATCTTTACTGGGACTGAAAACAGCGATCGCCGCGACCCACTCAGAATCCATCGATCGCGGCGATCTGCGTCTGAGTCAGCAAAATTGTCCCGATCCCGAATATTATGCCAGAGTCATCACCGAAACCGATCCCTTGAGCGTGCGATCGACCCCCAACGGTTCAACAATTGGAGCAATTCCCAAAGGATGGGCGATCGTCACTAACGGAAAAGATTCAACCGGAGAATGGACTCACGTTACCAGTCACTTTGGTGATATTGGCTCCTATGGATTTGCAGATGCGCCTAATTTCCGTCAGGGATGGGTTTCCACTCGTTTTCTCAGACCCTTGGGACGCTATTGCTATAAACCCACCGCACTTTTAAAAATCCCCAGTCTTTTATTTGGCGGTTCTTCCGTCGTTGTTCATGAAGATTGGAATCAACGGGGCGATCGCTTAAGTCGTCAAATAAAATAATCATCTGAATGAGAAAAGGGATGCGATCGCATCCCTTCAACTTCTTACTTTTACTCTCTAAATAGAGAAATCTACCACAAACCTGGAACTGGAGCAAGAATGGGAGCCTGGGGAGCCGGGGCGATGGCGGGAAGACTGGCGGGACGAGAAGCCAGTTCATCGAGTTCAGCCCATAGCGCCGCAATGCGTGCATTCAAAGGAATTTCCGGTTCGGGGTCTGCGTAAATGACACCGTAGTGAACAAAATTGTCGCAAGCAGGGTTAACATTGTTAACGCAAACAAATCCTTGGCGGGTTTCTTCCGTCACTTCATAGTTAGGAATGGGGACTTGATGAGCATCAAGATCGAATGCTTCGAGAACGTCTCCCGTACATTCTTCATTGTTGTTATTCACGCAGATAAAACCCTTGCGAACGAGATCCCATGCTTCCAAGCTATAAAACTGATTCATGCTGGTTAAGGGATCGAACTCGTCACCAGTCAAAGAATAGTCCCCGAGAGTTGCAAGATCATTATCGGCGACGAGAAAAGAATCTGGTGTAGTAGCCGAGGTTTCTTGCAAATTAATTTCGGCGATCGCTGCGGGTGTGGAAAAAGCTAGACCCATTGCGGCGACACCGGCCAAACCAATCGCTCTTTTCATGGAGTTGTGAAACTGTACGCGCATCTTAATCCTTCCGTGAGTTTTTAGTCCGAGAAAACAGGAGGTTTCATCCTGTCACAGACATTAGTATAGGGCAAATTTTTTGCAACGTAACCCAACTGAGGGGAAAACCATTTACTTTCCCTGATTTTTGCTTTATTCTTCCGAGGAGAGTGATTGAGATGCCTTGCCTAGGTTTGGGTATTGCCGAAACTGCGATCGCGGAATTTCGCTAGAATTTCCTTGGGTCTTAAACTTAATTGTCAGTTATGAAAAAATGCGATCGTCCTCATACTCTTCTTTTTCGTCTTCTCGTCGTTTTGATTTTAATGGCTTTACCCCTGCAAGGAGGTTGCACCTCCCAAATGGACAATACTAGAACAGGAAATCCTGCTTCTGTCCAATCTTCCCCACAAGATACGGAGAATTCTACCCTGCGGCAAATTCCAGCAATTGTTGAAACCGTTGAAGTTGACGTTCTCGAATCTGAACCTTTGCAACTGAGTCTTAAGGTAACAGGAAATTTTCAAGATGGCTGCAAAACACCTTTGAAAAAGGAACAAAAACAAGACGGGATGCAAATTAATGTCACCCTTTATCGAGAACTTCCCACGGATACGATCTGTCCGACGGTTATCACTCCTTTTCAAGAAACGATACCCTTAGAAGGGGGTTTTTCCCGTGGAACTTATACTCTTGATGTCAATGGTGTCATTGTTGAGCAAACAATATAGCAAACAAATATAAACTACACAAATTTGGCGATCGCGATCGCCAATCTTATTAATAATTGTTAATTAATACTTGACTAAATCCCAATCGTATACTTCTGCCATTCCTGATGATGACCGCTACGAATAGAGCGAGCAATCTCAAAATAAAGGCTACTATAAGGACGACGAGGTTTAGAAAGCAGAGGCATACTTGCTTCATCCGGGGTGCGACTCCCTTTCTTGACATTACAACGAACGCAAGCCGCGACTAGATTTTCCCAACTGTCCCCACCCCCGCGAGAGCGAGGATTAACATGATCAAGGGTTAAATTATCCCCTTTGTAATAACAATATTGACAAGTGTGGTTATCGCGTTCTAAGATATTCCTCCTGGTTAAAGGAATTTCCTTGTAGGGAACTCGAACGTAATAACGGAGGCGAATAACCGTGGGAATGGGAAATCTGGTCCGCAATTCCGCTTTTTGGTATTCCAGTTGCTCGGCTTTTCCTTTGAGCAACAAAACAACCGCTCGTCGCCAAGTGGTGATATTGAGCGGTTCATAGGAGGCGTTTAACACCAGAACCTTGCCCATTTTTCCTCAAAAAAATTTTGTGCAAATATATCACAGATAGTAGCACAAGCTCGCAAAAAAAAATGTTTGCGGGTCAAATTGTGGTATTTAATATTATTCTCTCGTCACACAGTTATTTCCCGATATCTCGCTTCATTTGCTCGATTTCCTCATCCATTTCCCATTGACGGAAGCGATCATCGAGGGGATCGTGTCCCGTGTTAATACTACGATATGCCCCGGCTCCTTCCCAACCGGAAGTCGAACTCGATGGTGGCGTTTGAGCCTGCGATCGCGCTGCTTCGGCAGCTTTTGCTTGCACTTCTTTACGTTTTTGTTGAGTTTGTTGTAATAATTCTTTAGCTTTGATGAGATTTTGTTTGACCCCTTCCATTTGTCCCCATTTTTGATTACCTTGACGCAGAAGAGCGGCTTCTCGTTCTTTGGCGGATTGAGCTAAGTCCTCTCTAGCCGAGCTTTCCGCCTTACTGACGCGCTTGTGCCAGAGTTCGATATCCTTGGCGATCGCCAAAATTTCGTCCTGAATTTGCTGTTCTTGACGTTGCAAATTTAAGATTAAGCGGCGAGTATCTTCTTCTTGTTCCCTCACTTGTTCTTCGATCGCCTGTAGTTCCAAATGGGGATTATCCCGCAAAAACTCATCTAAGCGATTTTCGAGAAACTTACCAAATTCATCAAATAAACCCATTTCAGTTATTTTTCTATCGTTAAAAGGTTTGGCCAACATACACGGAACGAATTTCGCCATTGCGCCGAATCACTGCTGTTTGACCTTCGATCCGGACTAATGACCAGCCACTCGCACCGATCACTTCCCCGATCGCAATGCGTTTGGTTGAGTTCTCGATGCGAAAAAGAGCGCCAGAATTGTCTCCTGCATCGAGAACTCCCGCCAGTTCGATATTATTACTTTCTTCGACAGGAGGAGAAATTTTAAGGGTTTCTAAGGGTAATTCTAACTCATCAAAGTTAGGTAAATCATCGGCGCGATAAGCTCCTAATCTTGCTTGAGGGGGTTCCGGGAGAACTGTTTTGCTGGTATCAACAGGGGTTGGCGATACACGGGGTTTGGGTTGAGAGTTCCGAGGTGAAGGATTTGGGGTTGTGGAGGGTGTTGGGGTTGCTGAGGGTGTTGGGGTTGTTGAGGGTGTTGGGGTTGCTGAGGGTGTTGGTGAAGGTTGGGGAGGAACAACTGCCTCTGAGAGGTTATTACTGGTCGTAGAATTGGCATTGGGGGGATAGACGGGAATATAAACCCGTTCGATGACTTGAGGTGTAGAGGAGCCATTTGCGGAGGCTTGGGAACCGCGATCGCCTTCGGGGGAGGGGAGAGATGCAGTGTTTTGGGCTTGAGGGGTTTCTGGCTTACTGGCAATAACTTTCAGCGATCGCAGCATATACTCGATAAAGGGAGCATCTTTAGAGGAAGGAATAACAGGGTTTTTTGACTCGTTCCCTGGGGTTGGGAGGTTCGGTTCCACTAGAGGTACTTTCATCTCCAATCCTCCTCGAGTCAAGAACCAAATTCCAACACCGAGTAAAGATAAACAGGCGACACCAAATAAAATTTTATCGGTGTGTTGGGGGATCTGAAAGGAAGATTTGTTTTCTGTGGAGGAGGATTGGGCTTTTTTGGCTTTGTTTTTCTTGAAGGAGAAACGCGATCGCGGTTTTTTCTTTCTGTTTTCAGATTGAATCCTATTCTCTCCACTTTTTGCCTCCCCACTGGGGAGAGTAATCGAGGGAACCACAACGGATTGTAGAGTGACATACTCAGCTTTTGCGGTTTGGGTAGGGAGTTGGCCGTTCCCTTCTAAAAGCATATCGATGTCTGAGAAAAGATCGTCCATCAACACATCGGCCTGTTTTTCTAGCGATCGCGCTTCGAGTGCGACAGATTTTGTGTAAAGACCTGCATTTTGCGTGTCGGTATTATTCTCCTCGGACATGGTTGCTCCCTCAAGTTATTCGTGATTCCGATGTTTGCATGGGATACTACTCGCGTTTAACGAAATTTCTCCCAATGAAACGATAATATAGCATTTCCTCGAAGTTGAGTCAGGATTGTTGGTTTGCTCGAGCAAGGCGAAGATAAAAACTGTTAGTATTACAAGTTATGAACCTAACGATTCAATCTCTTCCCCCCGAAGTCATTAATATTATTGCCGCCGGAGAAGTGATTGATTCTCTAGCTTCTGTGGTGCGAGAATTGGTGGAAAACGCCATTGATGCGGGGGCGACACGCTTAACTCTTTCCCTCTGTCCCGATTTGTGGCGAGTACAAATCGCCGATAATGGTCGAGGTATGGACTTGACAAATTTAAGATTTTGTGCAATGCCTCACAGTACCAGTAAAATTTATACTTGCGAAGATTTGTGGAAGATTACCAGTTTGGGATTTCGCGGGGAAGCCTTACATAGTTTGGCGCAGTTGTCAGAGTTGGAAATATGCAGCCGATCGCCCTTAGAAGAAGCAGGATGGTGCATGAAATATGATCGCGACGGGAAACCCATTCAGGAAGAAATAACCGCGATCGCCCCCGGTACCATTGTCACCGTCGCCAACTTATTTGGTAATATTCCCGTGCGTCGTCAGGGTTTACCCACAAAATCCCAGCAATTGAAGGAAATTCAAACAATTATTCACCATTTAGCCTTATGTCATCCTCAGATTGCTTGGCAAGTTTGGCAAGAGGAACAACTCTGGTTTAAGATTTTTCCTAGCAAGACAGTAAAAGAGATTATTCCGCAATTTCTCAAGCGCATTCATACCAGCGATCTGCATTATTTGCGTGTTGATGTTAATCCCGAAAATGCCCCTTTATTCCCCGCTAAAATTGCCTTAGCGATCGGTTTACCCGATCGCTGTCATCGCCGTAGATTGGATTGGGTCAAAGTGGCCGTTAATGGTCGTTTTGTGCGATCGCCGCACCTCGAACAAACCATCATTTCTAGTTTTGCGAAAACTTTACCCCGCGATCGCTATCCCTTGTGTTTTCTGCATTTAAACCTCGATCCAGGTCAAATTGATTGGAATCGGCATCCCGCAAAAACCGAGATTTATCTCCATAATTTAGACTTTTGGCGAGCAGAAATTGGCAAGGCGATCGCCCAAAGTTTGCGAATGAGTTCCACGGATTTAAGTACAACTGCCAATAATCAACGTCTTGGCAAATTGCTCAAAGTTTCTGAAGAAAAAGCAGGCTATTATCCCGAGGGCAAAACTGAACCTCAAGCTAACATCAAAAATAAAATGGGTTTGATGGCATTACAAGCCGTCGCACAGGTCAGTAAAATGTATATTGTTGCCGAACATTCGGGGGGATTATGGTTAGTAGAACAGCATATCGCCCACGAAAGAATATTATACGAACAATTACAGGATGCTTGGCAACTTGTGCCGATTGAACCGCCGATGATTCTCAGCCAATTAACCCCTTCTCAAGTGGAACAATTGCAACACATTGGCTTAGAAATTGAAGATTTTGGGGAAGAAATGTGGGCAATTCGGACTATTCCCGAAATGTTAGCAACGAGAAGCGATCGCGTTGATGCAATTCTGGAATTAAGTTGGGGAGGAGACATCCGAGAAGCGCAAGTTGCAACCGCTTGTCGCAGTGCAATTCGTAATGGAAAATCTTTAACTGTACCGCAAATGCAAACTCTTCTCGATCAATGGAAAAATACCCGAAATCCTCGCACTTGTCCCCACGGTAGACCGATTTATTTATCCCTCGAAGAAACAGCTTTATCGCGCTTTTTTCGCCGTCATTGGGTCATTGGTAAAAGTCACGGCATTTAGCTCGAGAC
Source organism: Spirulina sp. CCY15215 (assembly GCF_016888125.1). Lineage (GTDB taxonomy): Bacteria > Cyanobacteriota > Cyanobacteriia > Cyanobacteriales > Spirulinaceae > CCY15215. Next base: position 8,870 of record NZ_JACSWA010000579.1, on the reverse strand, counting down.
AAAAGGCGATCGCATGAGTTTAAATTAGGTTTAGCGCCGATGCGTCAGGAGCAAACACAAAACCAAAGAGAACCAGTGCGATCGCCAAGAATATTCGTTTCATTATACAATTCTCAAAGTTTTTGCCATGCTATCACTTCGGTTTAGTCTGCAAGATGCTTCTCTAACATTTCTTGATATTCTTCATAAGTTGCTTTACCAACAAAAGTTTCTACTAATTCTGCATCTTTGAAAAAGAGAACAGCAGGAATACTGCGAACATTGAATTTTTTAGGAATAGATTTATTGGTATCAATGTCAATCTTGACCACAGTAGCGCGATTTTCATACTCTTGAGCTAATTTATCGATCAAAGGGGCAATGACGCGACAAGGACCGCACCAAGGGGCAGTAAAATCAATGACAACTAGAGAATTATCGGCGATACAACTATCGAAATCGCTTTCTTGAATGTATGTTGCTTTTTCCATGACAGAGTTTTGATTTGTACGTGGATAAAAAAGATTGATTGAGTCTTAATATTTCTCTTTTGTCTTAGGATACACTATAAATTCGCTTCTGGGATTAAATTTACGCTTATTCTTTTATTTATTGCCAATATCCTTGTTTAACCAGTTCTTGAAACACTGAGAGATAATTGCTAGGAGAATATTTTGCCGTTTTCATCCAAGGAGTAGCATCAAAATTAATGATTTTTTCGTGTTTTTCTGAAATGGGTTTAATACCACAAGGACTTCGATCCCATTCGAGAATCTGACAAAAACGAGTCAAAACTAAATCTTCGCAATTGTAAATATTAATTAATTTTCCTTCAATTCTGGAAGCGGCTGAAGCCCAATTTCTGACGGCATCTCTGCGAATTGTTCCACCAAGGAGTAAAACATTATGAAGCTGAATTTGTGCTTCTGACCAGTCTCTCATGGTATAGTAAGCCACGCGAGCGCCAATAGAAAAACCCATTAGAGAAACAGATGTTAAAGCATTTTCAGAAATTATTTTAGGGAGGTAACTTTTTCCTACTCTTCTAATATAGTTTTTATGTTTATGCCAGTAGACGATCGCATCGGTTTCCAATTGTGTTAAATGCTCCAAAGAGGGGCTAAAATTCGAGCGATCCCACCAAAGTGCATAGATTGAACCTTGCCATCCCGCTTGGCGAATGACCTGCCACCACTGGCTATTGTTTGGGTTATTGTGTGGGTTATCGTGCGGGTTGTTAATGCCTTCCGAGAGGGAACCATCAATGAAAATCAATGCCTCGGGATTTCCTAAAGACGGCGCGATCGGGGTTAAGTAAGGTTTTTCCATACTTAAATTTTATCACAACTTGCTTATAATTTTTATCAATGAAATATTGGCTCGAAAGTCTAGCGGTTACTCGCCGAATTTTAACAGAATTATTGCGTCGTCGTCGCAGTTTGTGGTTTTGGCTATTATTTCCTGTTACTGTTCTTTTATTGAATGGTTATATTTTGGCAGAACGCGCCGAACTTCCGCTTTCTATGGCGTTAAAATTTGCGGCACCTTCTACCCTCATCGGTGCAGCTTTCTTTTTTAGTTGTGTTGGGGGAACGGTTGCAGTTATCGTGTCAGAACGGGAACAACAAACCCTGAAACGCTTATTTTTATCCCCCCTCAGTGGGACTTCTTATTTTTTAGGTATTTGTGGGGCCCAGGGGGCGATCGCCATCGGGCAAACTTTGGTTATTTATACTTTAGCTGTATTTTTGGGCGCATCTTGTGCGGGGTCTTTATTCTTGGCGATTTTAATTCTTTTTCTGAGTATTATTAGTTATGTGGGTGTGGGTTTTATCTTGGGAACGCAACTAGCACGAAGAACGGAAGATGTCAATACTTTAGTTGCTGCTTTTGGGGTGCCTTTATTGTTGGTAGGAGGGGCATTTTTTCCGACTTTGATTTTTCCAGAAAAACTCTTACAAATTGCCCAATTTAACCCTATTTTCCACATGAATGAGTCTTTGGTAAAGGTTTGGGCAGATGGGGCAAATTTAGCGGGAATTGGTTTACATTTTAGTTTACTCTGCGGTTTTGCGGCGATCGCGATCGCCTGCGGCTGGTTATCCTATCGACAGATGTTATTGAGAGAACGAAAATTGTAAGCATTCACTCGAAAAAAAGGAGTCATGGCCGTGGAACGAGGAACGACAGTTGAAGCAACAGTACATCGGGTTGTAGATGGGGATACTATTCGCGTTTTTCTGCCTGGTATCAAGAAAGATGAATCTCTTCGCATTCTGGCGATCGATACAGAGGAATCAAATGCAGGAAATAGTAAAGCCGTAACGCCTTGGGGAGATAAAGCCAAAGAACGAGCGGAAGAACTCTTTCAACCTAATGATATAATAACGCTAGAATTTCCGGGAAATGAAGATATTGAAACCTGTTTGCAGCGCTATCGCGGTAATTTTGGTCGCTTGTTGGTTTTTGTTCATAAAGGAGAAATTGATTTTCAAGAAACGATGATTGCGGAAGGATATAGTCCTTATTTTGTCAAATATGGGAATGCAATCTTTCTCGATAAACATCAACGATATACCCAAGCAGAACGCAAAGCACAAGAGAAAAATCTAGGAGTCTGGAATCAAATTACAGTGAATCAAACTGAAATTAATAATTATGCTGCTTTGGGGACATGGTGGCAACTTCGAGCCAGAATTATTGATGAATATCGCCGCATTAAACCCCAACACCAAAATTTATTTAACTCTCGTTTAGATTTCTCCAAATTGATTGAAAAAGCGAAAAGTCACACCGCAGAACAGGTAACTGTTTTTACAGAATTGCGATCGATTCGGCGCATTTCTCAACGTAGTGGTTTAATTAAAATTGGCTCTATTCAACAACCTTTTAGTTTATTTTTGCCCGATCTCGATTCTGAAACCGGACAAGAAACGATCGCCTTACTAAACTCCCGTTATATTAGTCGAGAAAATACTTATCCTCGTCGCAGTTATGCTTATGTTACAGGCACTTTAAGATTATTTAAAAATGCGCCGCAAATTTCCATTGTTTCCCCTGCACAAATTACCGATGAAATGCCCTCTGGAAATGGAACAATTACCAACCTGTAATAGCGGCGATCGCCTCTTTATTTTCCGTCAATTTCTCTGAGTTAGAGGGTTCCGTTACCCGCAGTTCTGTACAGAAAGTCGCCGTATTAAACCCCCCAAATCGCTGTACCGTACTCGTTCGCAAACGCAAATCGGGACTGGCAAACCAAAACCTTTCGGTAACACTCATGGTCTCATATTCAGTGATTAAAATCAAACCATCATCCTCATCCATCTCGTAATGACCTGCAACAGGAACGATTTCCGCATATCCTCTTTCCCGTAATAATTGTCCTTTGCGGGGATTTTCAGGGTCAGGAATAAGGGCGAAAACCGTATCTCCTTTATGATCTTCTCCTTCTTTATCCCATGCCATTGCCCCTTCCCAACTAACAAAAGCACCCCCGATCGCCAAACTCGGATCGAATTCGTGCATTTTACAAATTTCGACAATTCGGGGATGATCTTTTAAAAGAAAGTCTACACTAATATCCGAGCCACCAGTTTCGGCACGACGAAAGGGTAAATGATGGGTTGTCCGTTGCGATCGCCATTTTCCTGCACTCTGCTGAAAGAATTCTTCTGCATCTTTAATGCTGTTCATTTTGTTTGCTCCTAAAATAAAGAAAATTAACTTGAATCATGAATAATTGTTTATTCTACCGTTCTTTTTGTTCCACGCCAAAACCGACGAGAATCAGATTTTCTAACGGCTGATCTTCGGGAGGACGTTGATAGTTGTAAATGCGACGAATCCGCAAGTTAGGATTGATCAACGAGATAGAATCAACAGAAACAACGCGGGTATAACGAGTCGTCATCAATAACTCTTGGGTACTCCCATTAAAGCAAAAATGAGAAACAATGGGGCGAGATTCTTCGTAGGCTTTATCCCGAAGATAGTCTCCTTCAAGAATTAAGCCATTTTCTTTTTTCGGGACAAAGAGAAGATTAAGTTTTTGAGAGACTTCTTCCCCTTTCTCAGATACAGTATGGAAAGCGAGAGCAAATCCTGGTAATGTTTCAACTTGAGGAGGAGGGATGTATTGATTATCAGCAACAACTTTTAATTTTAAAGCAGATGTGAGAGCATTAATTTTAAATTCTGTGTGCGATCGCTCCACTTCTTGATGAGTAAGATAGTGATAAGTTCGTTCTGTTGTCCAGTTTCCGAGGCAATGCTCGAAAAATTTGTGAAATTTTGTTAAGTCCATTTCAAGATTTTCCTCTAATTTTCTCGCTTCATTTTAGGCTAAGAGATGCAAAATGGGGAAAATATAACTCAAATATCTTTAAAGTGCCTTGAGGTCAACCTCTTCGTACAAATCGCGAAAAGAAATTTCATAGGCAATTGTTCCTAGTTTTAACAGAGAATTTTCTCCATTATACTCTTGAAAGCTCCAACGGTTTTCTGATTCTTTAACCAATTGTTCGACGTGAAAACTATACTGGTCAATTAAAATATATTCTTGTAGTTCTGGTATTGAGCGATAATGGGTAAATTTTTCGCCTTTGTCATAATTTTGGGTTGACTTTGACAGAACTTCAACAATTAAACAAGGATTAACAATTGTCGTGCGGTTATTTCCTTCATAAATCGGTTTTCCCGCTACAATCATAACATCAGGGTAAGTATATTGAGTATAGTCTGGAATCCATAAACGCACGTCTCCAATAAAAGATTGATAACCTTTTCCTCGCATCCCAAATTTAAAGTATGCAGCAAAATTAAGAGCAATTTTGTTATGTTCTGTCGTTCCACCTGTCATGGAAATAATTTCTCCATTGCGATATTCATTTTTGTAAGCTGCTTTTTCTTCTAATTCTAGATACTCTGCTGGAGTGTAATAGCGTTTTTGAGTTTGAATTTGCATTGCTTTATTGCCTCCGTCCTTTACTTGATTTTAAGATAATTTTTGTCCGATCGCGGTGCTTAATTCTGGATATCCGGCTGTAATGAGGGCGCGATCGCGGATCCGACAAGAATCGCATAAACCGCAAGGTTCATCTTGTCCTTGATAACAAGACCAGGTTAAGGCGATCGGCACGTTTAATTGTACGGCACGTTTAACAATATCCACCTTAGAATCTTCCACAAGAGGGGCGATTAATTGCGCGGCTTTTCCTTCTAATCCAGCTTTGGAAGCAAGAGATGCTAAAGTTTGATAAGCCTGCAAATAATCGGGACGACAATCGGGATAGCCAGAGTAGTCGATCGCATTAATTCCCAAGTAAATTGCTTCTGCTTCTTTGGCTTCAGCTAAGGAAAGAGCAATGGCAATAAATACAGTGTTTCTACCGGGGACATAAGTAGAAGGAATAATATTAGTTTGTACGCCATCTTGGGGCAATTTTAAAGCCGTATCCGTGAGAGATGAACCTCCCCATTGCGCCAAGTTAACATCAATGGTAAAATGCTCTTTAATATTAAAATGGGCGGCGATATTTTTGGCAGCCTCGAGTTCTTTTTCGTGCCGTTGACCATAGCGGAAAGAAAGCGCAATGATTTGATAGCCTTCTGCAATTGCGATCGCGGTAGTTGTGGCAGAATCTAGTCCCCCAGATAACAAAACTATAGCTTTTTTCATGTTCATTTTTTATAGCCCAATTCAAAAATACCATTCCTAGGACAAAATCAAAATAACCCCCCGCGATCGCCCGACCCGTAGGGGTTTGGTCTCCAAACCCTCTCCTCCAAACCCTCCTCCAAACCCCCTCCTCCAAACCCCCTCCTCCAAACCCCTTAAGTAATAGTTCTGCATGGAAGATAAATCTCACGATAATTCCGGTATTCTCTACGCATTTTTAGCTTATGGAGCTTGGGGACTGCTGCCAATTTATCTAAAATTTTTCGGTTCGGTGTCTGCGGTTGAAGTGCTTTGCCATCGTATTCTTTGGTCAGCCATTCTTCTCGTTATTATCCTCACCTTACAAAAAAGACTCAAAGAAATACAAAAATTGTGGCGATCGCCGCGCCTGTTGCTGACTTTACTCTTAACGGCGGTGTTACTCACTTGTAATTGGGGCATTTATATTTATGGAGTCAATAGCGATCGCGTCGTGGAATGCAGCCTCGGTTACTTCATCAATCCCTTATTTAGCGTCCTTTTAGGATTCTTTTTTTTGCAAGAACGGCTGAACTATTGGCAAGTCCTGTCCGTGATTTTAGCCGCACTGGGAGTCGGGAATTTTATCTGGGATTTTGGGCAAGTCCCTTGGATCGCCTTTGCCTTAGCTTTTTCCTTCGGATTATATGGCTTATTGCGAAAAGTGACCGCCGTGCAACCCATGTCCGGTTTAGCGATGGAAACCCTGCTTATTTCCCCGATCGCCCTGGCTTGGGTAGGACATGGGGCGATCGCGCGATCGGGAAATTTTGGCCAGAGTTGGCTGTTAAGTTTTTTGTTCATCGGCTGCGGAGTCATCACCTCCCTGCCCTTACTGTGGTTTAATAATGCCGCCCGACGCTTGCAACTTTCAACATTAGGACTCATGCAGTATATTTCCCCCAGTTTGCAATTGCTTTTAGGGGTTTTTCTGTACCATGAACCCTTTACCCGCACCCATCTCATTTCTTTTAGTTTAATTTGGACAGCGCTGGCAATTTATTCAGGCAATTCATTATTAAACACTCGACGTAAACCCCTTAAATCGGACTAATAGTCATCGAATGAGACTTAATTTGCAATATTTCCGAGCGAATGCGGTATAAAATGAGAAAGCCTCTTGACCTCTAGCGATCGCATCGACCCATGAACGGCAACGGATTCAAACCCAAAAGACGGCGCATTAACTTTGCGGACAAAAAGAGCGATTATCAGAAGCCCGTACAAGCGCCCAAAATCGACTCATTATCCGCCTCAGCCCTTGCAACTCAACAGGGTGGACAAAGCGGACAATTAGTTAAACCAGAACCATCACAACAAATTGCTTATCCAGTCTTCGAGCAACCCGTGATCTTGCGCCAGTCTCCGTTATGGTCTCGCCTCATTGTCTGGACAGTCTTAGGGGTTGTGGGGTTTGGCATAACTTGGGCATACTTAGCAGAGATCGAACAGGTTGTTCCCGCTCAAGGTCAACTCAAACCCCAAGCAGAGGTTAAGGAAGTACAGGCTCCCCTTGAAGGAGTCGTTGATGCAATTTTTGTCAAAGAAGGAGATTCAGTTCAACCTGGACAAGTTTTGATGGCCTTCGATTCTACCGCCGCCCTTACGGAATTGACCACCTCGCGATCGCTGAAAAAATCCCTTGTGGAAGAAAATAAACTCTATCGGAGTTTAATCGAAACCAAAGATGCCAACACGATCCGCAAAGCGATCGCCGACTTGAAACTTCCCTCCAGTATTCTCTTACTCACCCGCAACCGAGAAGAACTCATTGCCGAAAATCGTCTCTATCAAGCACAATTGGGAGGAAACGACACTAATTTAGCCGCGAGTCAAAAGGCGAGATTGCAAGTCGCCAAAGCTGAATCGCGATCGCGGGAAAGAGCAGCCGAATTCGGAGTTGTTCAAGTCGGCAGAGAACTGCAACAAAATCAAGTGAAAATCGCTGATGCGAAAGCAACACTCCAAGCAGATCGCCAAATGATCGGTCAAATGCAGCAGCGCATTCAAGAAATGCAGCAGCGTATTCAACAAATGCAGCAGCGCATTCGAGAAATGCAGCAGCGCGCTCAACAAATGCGACAGCGCGCTCAAAATGATATTCAAGGTAAAGTCGAAACCCTAGCCATTGAAGAAGGACTTCTCAAAGATATGGCTCCAATTGTCAAAGAAGGTGCAATGGCACGGTATCAATACGAACAACAGCGCCTCCGGGTGAGCGAAATCCGGTCGGAAATTCAACAAATACAAGATAATGCCCGTATTGAACAAGATAATGCCCTCATTGAACAAAGGAATGCCCGTATTGAACAAGATAATGCTCGTATTGAACAAAAGAATGCCCGCATTGAAATGCAAGAACAATCCAAGCAAATCAACACGGGGCAAGCTAATATCCTCCAACTTAACGAAGAACGGCAACGTTTAATGGCAAATATCGGCCAATCCCAACAAGAGTCTATCAATACATCTGCTGTGACAATTAAAGACGTGCAGGACTCGATGGCGCAAAATAACAAGCGCATCGCCGAAATTGACAGCCAACTCATTCAAGCGGTTCTGAATATTGTCGTCAGTAACGACAAACAAATTAAAGAACTCGACGGTAAGATCCTCCAAATCGAGAAAACGTTGCAAGATCAAGAAGTTACCGCCACCGTTGGCGGAAAAGTCTTCGATTTACAAGCATATCGGGGCTTTGTCGCCAATCCCAGCGAAACACTCCTCTCTATTGTTCCGGAAGATGATTTAGTGGCAGAAATCTTTATTACCAGCGAAGATATTGGTTTTGTGCGCGAAGGAATGAAAACTGATGTTCGTTTCACCTCTTTTCCTTTTAGTGAATTTGGCGATGTCAAAGGTGAAGTTATTTCCATTGGTTCCGACGCACTTCCTCCCGACGAGATTCATCAATACTTTCGCTTTCCGGCAAAAGTGAGCTTGAATACCCAATATCTCCTCGCTAACGATCGCCAAATCCCTTTACAATCTGGGATGGATGTGACCATTAACATCAAAGTGCGTGAAAATCGCAAGGTGATCAGTTTATTTACCGAACTGTTTACCAATAGCATTGAAAGTCTCAAGGAAGTGCGGTGATAGTTGATAGTTGATAGTTGATAGTTGATAGTTGATAGTTGATAGTTGATAGTTGATAGTTGATAGTTGATAGTTGATAGTTGATAGTTGATAG
>NZ_JACSWA010000578.1 GCF_016888125.1 Spirulina sp. CCY15215 | reverse complement strand
AAGTGTCGAAGGAAGAAGAAGAATTACTAGGTAGTTTATGTCGAGCCTTGAATTTACCCCAAGACCAAGTAAATCAAATTATTCAAGTTATGGTCATTAAAAATAAAGGATAAAATATAGGCGAGTTTAGACTCGCCTTTTTATCAAGTAATGGAATCAATAAAAGGAGGAAATCATGGGATTATTCGATGAATTTCGCAATAGTGGCCAGGTTAATGTCGAACAAATTACCCTCGGTCCCGCCGACGCATTTGCAGCTATTATGCTCTTAGTTGTTGCAGCCGATGGGTATTTAGCGGATGATGAAATTAGCTTGCTCAATGCAACTTTGGGACGTATGAGACTCTTTCGCAGCTATTCTGTGGATGTTATGCGCCGGATGTTTGATAAACTCGGGGGAACATTGCGAAGACAAGGAGGGGCGGTACTTTTTGAAGCAGCACTTGCGACTTTACCTCACGATCTTTACGATACAACTTTTGCGATCGCCAGTGACCTCGTTTTGGCAGATGGGGAAGTGTCGAAGGAAGAAGAAGAATTACTAGGTAGTTTATGTCGAGCCTTGAATTTACCCCAAGACCAAGTAAATCAAATTATTCAAGTTA
>NZ_JACSWA010000577.1 GCF_016888125.1 Spirulina sp. CCY15215 | reverse complement strand
AATACAAAAGCACCCTAATTAAACAACTCCAAGGCGGTAGCGAAACTAATATAAAGCCGTCCTATAAGGACGGGGTTTCTACCCAATTTTTCGATGACAATTGTTGCCCTCGGCAGTATCAATATGGACTTGGTGATCAAGGCTCCCCGTTTGCCTAATGCGGGGGAAACATTAATGGGTCACGAATTTTTTTCGGCCTTTGGTGGCAAAGGCGCAAATCAAGCGGTTGCTGTTGCTAAACTTGGTCATCCCGTTCATTTTATTGGACAAGTGGGAGGGGATGATTTCGGTCAAACCCTGCTCTTGGCGTTAAATGTTGCTGGGGTCAACACGGATGGAATGTCCATTAACCCTAAAATGCACTCGGGAGTTGCTTCCATTGTCGTGAGCGAAACCGGGGAAAATACCATTGCTTGTGCGGCGGGAGCCAATGGTACGGTAGGAGAAAAAGAAGTAGCATACTTGAAAAACTTGCTCGGACTGACAAAAGTGGTCTTGTTGGAATTGGGTATTCCCCTCTCAACAATTATGCAAGCGGCTCAAGTGACTCGGGCTGCGGGAGTTCAGACGATTCTCGATCCGGCTCCGGTTCCTAATATCTTTCCCGAGGAGCTTTATTCTTTAGTTGATATTATTACTCCCAATGAGTTAGAGGCCAGTCAATTGGTGGGTTTTGATGTCCGCGATCGCGACACGGCAAAAAAGGCGGCCCAAGTCTTGCAGGAAAAGGGTGTGAAAACAGTGATTATCACCCTAGGAGAGCAAGGTGCTTGGTGTACTGGGGAAGAAGAGTGTTTTTGGCATGAAGCTATCCCCGTCGATGCGATAGATACCGTAGCAGCAGGAGATGCCTTTAATGGTGCCTTAGCGGTGGCTTTAGCGACGGGGAAACCCCTAAGAGAAGCAATACGTTGGGGTTCTGTTGCTGGTTCCCTCGCCGTGACCAAACTCGGCGCTCAATCTTCTTTGCCCGATCGCGGTACATTTCTGCAAGCGCTTAAAAATAGTTGATATTTAATCAGAAATTAAAGAAGGCGATCGCCTATTCTTCTGGTTTATAAGTTGATTGCACATATAATTCTTTTAATTGTTTTTCGTCAACTGTTGCAGGTGCATCAGTAAGGGGCGATCGCGCTTGTTGGGTCTTGGGAAAAGCAATCACATCGCGAATAGATTCTTCCCCAGCTAACAACATGACTAGGCGATCCAAACCATAAGCAATGCCCCCATGAGGAGGGGTACCATATTCAAAGGCTTCTAAGAGAAAACCAAACTTTTCGTTAGCTTCTTCTTTCGATAAGCCGATTGTTTCAAATACCTTTTCTTGGGTTTCCTTTTGATAAATTCGCAAACTTCCGCCGCCAATTTCCAAGCCATTATAAACCAAATCGTAAGCCTGCGCCCTTGCTGTTGTCAAATCTTCCAAATCTTCAGGATGGGGTGCAGTAAAGGGGTGATGGAGTGCTTCATAACGTTTCTCATCCCCATTCCATTCAAACATAGGAAACTCGGTAATCCAGAGTAAACTTAATTTATCGCGATCGATTAGTCCCATTTGATCCCCAACAACTTGACGCAATCGATCTAAAGACTTATTGACAATTTCCGTCTCTCCTGCTCCAAATAAGAGCAAATAGCCTTCTTTTGCACCAGTTTTTGCCAATAATTCTTCTTTTTGTTCCTCACTGAGATTATCTTTAATTGCGCCAATCGTGTCGATTTTACCATCTTTTTTGACCCGAATATAAGCGATCCCTTTTGCCCCAGCAATAGTCGCTTCTGTAAACAAATCTCCACCGGGTTTAATGCGTACATTAGAGATTTTATCGCCGTCGGGAATGGGAAGGACTTTAATAATACCGCCTTTTTTAACTGCACCAGAAAAAACTTTAAAACCGCTATCTTTTAAGAGTTGAGAAACTTCAACTAATTCTAAACCAAAACGGGTATCTGGGCGATCTGTCCCATATTTTGCCATTGCATCTTTATAGGTCAAACGAGGGAATGGACGGGGTAGTTCTATTCCTTTAACAGTTTTAAAAATGTAACAGGTTAATGCTTCATTTAACCCGATGATTTCATCTTCTGACATGAAACTCATTTCCATGTCTAATTGGGTAAATTCCGGCTGTCTGTCGGCGCGTAAATCTTCATCGCGAAAACAGCGTGCAATCTGATAATAGCGATCGCATCCCGCTACCATTAACATTTGCTTGAATAATTGCGGCGATTGAGGTAAAGCATACCATTGTCCTGGATTGACCCGCGAAGGAACGAGATAATCTCGCGCCCCTTCAGGAGTGGATTTTGTGAGAATTGGGGTTTCTACCTCAATAAAATGCTCTTCATCCTCTAAAAAGCGCCGCATGGCCTTGACCACTTGATGGCGTAAAATCAAATTGCGGGTCATGCGATCGCGCCGCAAGTCCAAATAACGGTATTTCAAGCGCAATTCTTCCTTAACCGTCTCCGTGTCTACCGTAGAAACTTGAAACGGTAATTGTTTGCTAACCCGGTTGAGGAGTGTAATGCGATCGGCGAAAATTTCAATCTCTCCCGTGGCAATTTTAGGATTAACCGAGTCTTGGGGACGTTGGCGGACTTTTCCCGTAACTTCAATTACATATTCATTTCTCAACCCATCCGCATCTTGATAGGATGTGGGAGTACGTTCGGGATCGCTAACAATTTGGATGGTTCCCGTGCGATCGCGCAAATCGATAAAAATAACCCCCCCGAGATCCCGACGGCGATCGACCCAACCGCAAAGGGTGACAGTTTCGCCGATATGACTGGCTTGCAAGGAAGAACAATATTCAGTACGCATAGGACTTGGGGTTTAACAAAAAAAATAACGCGGTTATCTATAGTAACAGAACTTCACACTCTGCCCATTATCTTCTCTTGTGGTTCATCATAGATCGGGAATGCCGATCGTGGAGATAAGATTGATGGGTTTATTTGACGCATTCCGCAAAAGTGGAAGCATCCAGAAACAAGTTACCCTCGGCCCCGCCGAAGGCTTTGCAGCTATTATGCTCTTAGTTGTTGCAGCCGATGGGTATTTAGCGGATGATGAAATTAGCTTGCTCAATGCAACTTTGGGGCGTATGAAGCTCTTTCGCAGCTATTCCGTTGATGTCATGCGCCGGATGTTTGATAACCTCTCGGGTATTTTGCGCCGAGATGGTGCCGACGTGCTGTTTAATGCTGCTATTGAGACACTTCCCCACGATCTTTACGAGACAGCCTTTGCGATCGCCACGGACCTCGTTTTAGCGGATGGGGAAGTGTCGAAGGAAGAAGAAGAATTACTAGGTAGTTTATGTCGAGCCTTGAATTTACCCCAAGACCAAGTAAATCAAATTATTCAAGTTA
>NZ_JACSWA010000576.1 GCF_016888125.1 Spirulina sp. CCY15215 | reverse complement strand
CCCACTACAATAAACCATAATGGGGGTAGTGCGTTCGCGTAGCGTGTCCAAAGGACAAACATCTTGCTCGCTATTTTTACAAAACTGAGATGCACCCGATTTTCATTTACAGACAATTTCTCAAACAACTTTTTAGAATGCCTAATATTTTGCCAATATCTTTGATATAATACTCGACATTATCAATATAAACAGTTGTCTCCTCAATCTTTAAAAATCGCCAGTTTGTACCCGAGGTGACAACACCATAAATAGTTTTGATATTGTTCTCTTCTTGTTGATTAAAAATTTGTGCTGCAATCATTTCAGCGATACATTGACCTAATCCAGAAATTATATCTTCTTTCTTTGCTTCAACAACAGCGATTACGGGAGAACAAATTAAGAGTTGTTCGGGAGATAAGCTAATTAAATAGTCACAAATTCCGTTTAATCCTTGTTCTGGATCGACATGAAAATCTTTTCCAGAAAACAAACTAATTTGATAATTTAACTGTCTTCGGAGTTCTAAAAGAATCGGTGTAATAATCATCTCCGAACGAGATTTTTCTGTATTGATTGTTACCGCTAAAGTTAAATTTTCTTGGATTGTAAAAGCAAGATGTTCGCTATACTCAACGTCAACAATATCAGCAAATAGATTGCTTCTTTCATTTAAGGTAATCGCAAATTTTTTGATGATATCGCGAATCTGAAAGTTGCTATAGGACATTACTTTTCACCTCCAATTATAAATTTCTGTAAAGTTTTAATTTATCCCCTTGACTCTCCCCTTGACTGGAGACTTTATCCTAGAGAGAGTAAGCGATCGCCAATCAGGAGGAAATCATGCAAACCCATCTACAATTACAAGGTATGAGTTGTGCGGGATGTGCTAATAACATCGAAAAAGCCATTCAAGGGGTGTCTGGAGTTAATGAATGTAATGTTAATTTCGCCCTTTCTCGCGCTACCGTGACCTATAATCCTCGTACAACTACCCTCGACACTATCCAAAAAGCGGTAGAAGATGCAGGTTATCATGCTGCACCTTTAGATGAAGACGGATCAGAAGATACTGAAAAAATCCTTCGAGAAGCACGACAAAAGAAGCTGACTAAGAAAGTTATTGTTGGTGCGATCGCGAGTTTTTTCCTTGTCTTTGGTTCGATCCCAATGATGACAGGATTACAAGTTCCTTTTATTCCGATGTGGCTGCATAATCCTTGGTTACAATTGGTGGTTAGTTTACCCATTATAACATGGTGTGGAAAGGACTTTTTTAGCGGTGCGTGGAAATCTTTCACCCATCGCACTGCTGACATGAATACTCTTGTTTCTTTAGGGACTGGATCGGCTTATCTTTATTCTTTATTTGCTACCTTTTTTGCAGATTTTTTCCGCGATCGCGGTTTAAGTCCCGATGTTTATTATGAAGCGGCTGTTGTGATTATTACTCTCATTCTCTTTGGGAGATTGTTGGAAAATCGCGCTCGAGGCAAAACCTCGGAAGCTATTCGTAACTTAATAGGTTTACAAGCAAAAACAGCGCGAGTGATTCGTGCAGGAAAAGAGCAAGATATTGCGATTAAAGAAGTCATTATTGGTGATATTATTATTGTGCGTCCAGGGGAGAAAATTCCGGTAGATGGCGAAATTATTGCGGGAACTTCTGCGATTGATGAAGCGATGATTACAGGGGAATCAATGCCTATTCAAAAACAAGTAGGAGATGAAGTTATTGGGGCAACAATTAATAAGACAGGAAGTTTTAAATTTAAGGCTTCTCGCATTGGTAAAGATACAGTTTTAGCGCAAATTGTCAAGTTAGTACAAGATGCTCAAGGGAGTAAAGCTCCTATTCAGAAACTTGCCGATCGCGTCACAAGTTGGTTTGTTCCCACTGTCATGATTATTGCTCTCATTACATTTATTTTGTGGTTCATTTTAACACAAAATATTACTTTTTCACTGGTAGCAATGGTCAGTGTTTTAATTATTGCTTGTCCTTGCGCTTTAGGTTTAGCAACACCGACTTCTATTATGGTAGGAACGGGAAAAGGAGCAGAAAATGGGATTTTAATTAAAGGAGCAGAAAGTTTAGAACTTGCTCATAAACTGCAATCTATTGTTTTAGATAAAACGGGAACTATTACCCGAGGAAAACCCAGTGTTACGAATTATATGACAGTGAAAGGAATTGCTGAGGGAAATGAGATAGATGTGTTAACATTAGCAGCAGCAGTAGAAAAGAATTCCGAACATCCATTAGGACAAGCTGTTGTAGAATATACACGATCGCAAGGTGTTAAAAACTTATCTGATGTTACGGATTTTGAGGCGATCGCCGGAATGGGAGTGCAAGGAAAAGTATCGGGAAAATGGGTGAGAATTGGGACGCAACGCTGGCTAAAACAGTTAGGAATTGAGACAGAAATATTAAGCGATCGCGCCCGAGAATGGGAAGCAGAAGCAAAGACAACAGCCTGGATCGCTATTGATGAAAAAATAGCAGGTTTATTGGCGATCGCAGATAGTCTTAAACCTTCTTCTATCGAAGTAATTAGCACTTTGAGAAAGATGGGCTTAGAAGTTGTTATGATGACGGGAGATAACGAAAAAACTGCCACTGCGATCGCCAGAGAAACAGGCATTCAACGTATTTTTGCTGAGGTGCGACCCGAGCAAAAAGCTGATAAAATTAAGGAATTACAAGCAGAAGGAAAAATTGTCGCTATGGTAGGGGATGGTATTAATGATGCTCCTGCACTCGCACAAGCGGATGTTGGACTGGCGATCGGCACAGGTACTGATGTTGCAATTTCTGCCAGTGATATTACCTTAATTTCTGGAGATTTGCAGGGTATTGTTACGGCAATTCAACTCAGTCGTGCTACTATGAATAATATCCGCCAAAATCTCTTTTTTGCTTACATTTACAACGTTTTAGGGATTCCCATTGCAGCAGGAATTCTTTATCCTTTTTTCGGTATATTACTCAATCCGGCGATCGCAGGAGCAGCAATGGCTTTTAGTTCTGTTTCTGTTGTTACCAATGCTCTCAGATTACGCAATTTCAAACTAAAAAAATAGGACAAACTTTACTTCTTTTAGAGAATATTCAATTGATTCTGGAGAAATGCGGCGATCGCGAACAATATTCAAATGAATTTTAGAAACTGTTTGTAATCAAAATCTCCTCATCTATATTTCCAGCAATGAATCTTGCTCCTTGTTTTTCAAATTCGCATTTCATCATCTCAGAAATCCCCCAATTGTTACTCAGATCGGCATTTTCAAGAAGAATACCTCGTAAATTAGCAGCACGGAGATCGACATTGACAATAATCGAATTAGTAAACTTTGCCCCGCGCAGATCGGCATTTTTTAAATTGACATCTGTTAAAATGGCATTGCTTAAATCTGCTCCTTTTAAAATTGCCCCTTCTAAATTGACAGAAGTTAACCAACTATTTTTTAGATCGGCACCACTGAGGTCCGCATGACTCAAATTTGCCCCTTCTAAATTTGCCCCCTGCAAATTCGCACCGATCGCTTCTGCATCCTGTAATTGAGCATCGCTGAGATCGCTTTCCTTTAATTTTGCCCCAATCAGATCCGCTCCCTGCATATTAGCGGCGATCGCATCACTATGACTCAGATCCGCACCACTTAAATTGACCCGCAGAAGATTTGTCTCAATTAAATTGGCATATTTCAAATTAGTCTCGCTTAAATCTGCCGCCGTCAAATCGGCACAAGCAAGGTTAATATTTTGTAAATTGGCACGTCTAAGACGAATACCGATCAATTTTTTACCCCAAAGATTAGTTTCGCTTAAATCAATGAAAGTTGCATTTAAAGAAGAATTTTGCATCACTCTATCTCCTATCCCTGTTGATTGGTATAACTCATCGTGTCTGGCGATCGCTGGAAAATTTTTGGCTGCTTGCTTAGACTTTATCCTCCCATTGTGACAAAACTATGACGGTAAGGTGACAGTTTTATAACCTGTTGGGTATCTTGAACATTAAACTAAGAAAGGATTAAGCGGATAAGCGATCTCCTTCTCAACGCCCCTAATATATCGATCAAGTTGATGCGATCGGAGGAGAGTCGGAAAGAGAGCAATGCGGGACGAGTATTTGCGGCAAAGGCGAACCCACACAAGTCGCCCAAATGACCCATGCTTGCGTCCCCGTGCGGGTTCGAGATATTGTGATCGGTCGGTAGTCGGGACGTGCAGCTAAACACCCTCTAGGAAAATACAAAATTTACATTCAAAAAAGCAAAACAATGCGATCGCATAACTCAGAAAATTGTTCCCATCTTTATAAGAACTTTATAATTATCGCTTATTTTTGATAATTTCTTAAAGCGAGAACGAAAATAGCAAAATTTTAGAAATAGCGATTAGTATAATCACGCAAATTGCTCAAAATTACCGTTTTAGAACAAAGATTTTAAGCGATCTGTCGGATGTGAGGAAAATAGATATGCCGTTAAAGTAGTAATGTAGCGATCGGGAAGAGTCTAATCTAGCTTAGGTCTTGACAAAATTTCCGTTTATCTCTTCTCTTTTTACACAAACTAACTGGCATCAAAAAACTTTTCGAGTTTCGGGAACTTCTCGAAAATAGCGAACATCTAAATAATCTAACAGGGTGAAAACGAGGGAAGATATCTTTTAGCTCTCTCTAGAGAGCAATCTGCTCCCTCAATAATTTCTCCAAACTGTATCTAACCTATTCCGGATAAGTTTTACCCCTTCCTGCCCAAAAATATCAATTTTCATTTTTCATTCAATTTTCATTCATCAACTGGAGTTTGAACATGATTTCTACAACATCTCGTTCCATTGCCCTTGGTTTGGGAATCGTCAGCACCTTAGCACTGGCTACTGTTCCCGCTAAAGCGCAAATTCAAGTTACTGGCGGTACCGTTTCGGGAAATGCCGCTTACTTCATTCCCGAACTTGCCACTCAAGGCATTCGTCCTTTCGATCTGCAAGTTCAATCTCTGACTATTGTTAGCCCTAACGGAACTCTCACTAACCCTGCCTTTGTTCCCACGGCTCTCGGCGGCTACACCGATACAGATGGTGGCAATACCGTAACGAGTGGAGATACGGGCTTAATTCGCGGTCGTCTTTCTGGGATCGGTTTTGACTCCAATGGTTTCATCATTCCTTTCTCTCAAGTTGATACCATCTTGGGCTATCAAGTCGGCAGCTTTGCTTCTGATACCTCCATTGTTGGTTCTTTACTGAGCGCTGGCTCTTCCCAATACTTCCTTTCTAACTTGTATGGGAATGTCGGCAATGTCCTCATCCCCGGTAAAATGGAGGTTGGCGCTCTCAGTGGCGATCTAAAAACTGGTTTGATTGCTCTGCCCAGTACCATTCGTTTTTCTGGTAGTTCTGGAGGCAGCTTAATTCCAGGTACTTTAGAGTTGGCTTCAAAGGTCAAATTCGAGTTCGAGGGTAACAATGCTCAAGTTGCAGCAAATACCACTGAAAATGACTTAAATGGAGCCGATGGAGAAATCAAGTTCCTCGGTGAAGCTGATTCTTTCAAGATTGAAACCGTTGGCGGTGGCGATCTCAAGGTTAAACTCAGTGGCACGGATGGTGTTGTTGATTTTAATCTGACAAATGGAACGACTGTTGGTTCTGTAACCGATGGAACGGGATTTGTTGCGACTGACACTGTTGATTATAAGATTAAAGGACAAGGAACGGGAATATTCGGTTTCTTGAGTAATGTTGGGGCGAATTTTGCCGGTACTAATGCCAATAGCGGTCAACCCGTTGAGTATGACTTCACGCAAGCGAATGGTTTTGAGTCTAAAGGAAAATTACGCGGAGATATCGCGATCGCCCTTGCTGTGGGACAAACTTTTGACTCTAGCATCACGAGTGTTTCCACTTTCGATGCAGCCCAAAGCCAAATTGTTAGTGCAGCGAATATCGCTTCCACGAATAATACATTTACTCAAATCAACACGGTCAACAACCTGAATATTGGTGGTTTTTCCTTCAAGTTCAGTGGAGGCAAGATCGATCTATCCAACATCTTCAACGCTGATGGTACAACAACGGCTGCTGCGTCCCAAACCACTGCGGAACAAGATTTCTTCCAAGCATTGGTCAACAGCGTCTTAGATGAGCTTAAATTGTCTGGTTCTATTACGTCATTTAGCACCGATCTTGATGCTGGCACCTACGAACTTCTCGGCGCACCGTTGTATTCCTTTGCTTTCACGTCTCCCGGACGTTCTGGAAAAGTTAAAGTTCGCTTGGTTCAACGGGGAGGCGATCGCTATGTGATTGCTCTGCGCGGAGGTGGTCGCGGTCGTCGCGGTCGCGGACTGGGTGTAGCAGTCGGTGGCATTAAGTTTGTCGGTCCTACTTCTCGCATTTTCCCCACTTTAGTCGGAACAGCAGATTTAACTCCCGAACAAATTCAGTCGGTTTACGATGACCTCAATGCTGAAGAGGGTGATGTCGATCAAGGTTTAGATACTTTGGATGATGACATCGATACTGGTGACGATGATGGCGATGACATCGATACTGGTGATGATGATGGCGATGACATCGATAATGGTGACGATGATGGCGATGACATCGATACCGGTGATGATGGTGACGATGATGGCGATGACATCGATACCGGTGATGATGGTGACGATGATGGCGAAGAGCCTGCTGCTGAAGAACCTGAAGTCATCGAAGGTTTGCCTAGTTTGGACGATCAGTTAGACACGGAACCTGCTGCTGAGGAAGAACCTGCTGCTGCTGAAGAACCTGCTGCTGCTGAAGAACCTGCTGCTGCTGAAGAGCCTGCTGCTGCTGAAGAACCTGCTGCTGCTGAAGAGCCTGCTGGGGACGTTCAAATCTTCCAAGGTTTAGATAGTATTCCCGTTCAGTAAGTTCAAATTGCCTGAAAAAGAAGCACAATATTTGCAATCTGGCGATCGCGCTTCTTTTTCCTCCTTCAATTAACCCAAAGTCCGCACCTTGCTTTATGCAGTGCGGGCTTTATTATTGATCCAGAGAAAGCGATCGAGAATAAATAACAAATAACAAATATGACCAGAAAACGCTTAATTTTACTCTTTTTAACGGTTTTTGCGATCGCAAAAATCTTTCTTTCTTTGGGGGCGAGTTGGAACGAACCTCAAGTCCAAAGCCGCTTACAGTTGTTTCAAACCGATCTCGTCCTACACGGAGCCGAGTTTGCAACTGAACAAGGCGATCGCTTAACGGCTTTATTGGGAAAGGATACCTATCTCGAGGCGCAAAAACAATATGAAAAGGCGAAAAAGGAGGCCGAACAAAATCGCGATCGACTGCAAGCACAATTAGCACCTGAAATATCGTCCCCCGATCGCGGACAAGCTGTAGAGTTTGTCGAAACTCCTCAACAAAATCAAATACTGGAGGCGATCGCCCAGATCGATCGCGAAATTGATGAATTAGATGTTAACGTAGGCATTCTGCAAGCCTCAAGAGGAGAACTCAAAACAGCACGAGAAACGTGGCAGAATGTGCAGGGGCGATCGCCATCTTTTAATATTGCCAACACTGTCGGCACCTTACAAGGATTATGGCAAGAACCAATGGATATTGCCTCAGATGCCGAAATAACCCTACAAAACAACCTCAAAGGCTGGTTTCGCTTTCAAGCCTTAAGTCGATTATATGAAGGTACGCAACAAGAAAAAGCGCTATCTTCCCTGCAAGCTGAAGAGGAGGTTATCTCCCAAGGGGCGATCGTAAAACTCGCTTTTATTGCGGGAATTCCGATCGTGGGTGGAGTTTTTGGTATTAGCTTGCTGCTTGTTTTGTTAGCACAATGGATTCTACAAAAAGAGCGATCGCTACTGGGAACCAGTGCAAAAGGTTGGGAAGTAGCTTGGGATGGAGAGGTAACGTGGCAAGTTTTAATCGTCGGCTTTTTTGCCCTCTCTCAATTAATTTTGCCTCTGGTGATACCTTTGGCGATCGCATTATTGGGGCTAAATATTGCAGCTTTTTCTTTGGCAGAAAAGGCGCTTTATATTCTCATTACCTATTTATTGATGACGATGGGAGGGTTCAGCGTTCTCTATTTTTCCATTCGTTCTTTTTTCCCGCTTCCTGAAGGCTGGTTTCGCTTTCAATGGTTGAGTAAATGGGTTCTCTGGGGAATTGGTGGGTATTTCGTGGCGGTACCTTTAGTGTTGATTGTTTCTCTAGTTAATCAGCAAATTTGGCAGGGACAAGGGGGAGGAAATCCCATTATTCTTTTAGCATTACAAGCACAAGATCGCTGGGCTTTATTCCTTTTTTGGATTACTGCTGCTCTCGCTGCACCTGTTTTTGAAGAAATTATGTTTCGCGGCTTTTTACTCCCTTCTCTCACTCGTTATGTTCCAGTTTGGGGAGCGATCGGCATTAGTGGTTTAATCTTTGCGATCGCGCATTTAAGCCTTGCAGAAGTTTTACCTTTAACGGTGTTGGGAATTATTTTAGGATTTGTTTATGCGCGATCGCGCAATCTTCTCGCATCTATTTTTCTGCACAGTCTTTGGAATAGCGGCACTTTACTCAGTTTATTTATTCTGGGCAGCAATACTTAAATATTGTTTGATTAAGCGAGTAATTCATCAACGGCGATCGCAAATCCTGCAAGAATCTTTTGGGTTCTTGCTTCTTCCCCATTACGATAAAAAACTTGTTGTTCGTTTGTAATCGTAATCACCCATTGACTCTCGGGAAAAATCAGCCAAACTTCCTCACATCCCGAGTCTAAATATTCCTTGACTTTAGCAAACACATCTTCAGCGCGATCGGTTGGCGAAACAACTTCAGCAATTAAAATAAAACTCTGAGATAATGCGGTAAACTCTTCAAATTGGGTCGCAAGTTCTGGTGTCAAATAAGCCAAATCGGGACGGCGACCTTGCTCATTTGTTCGACAGGCTATTTCTGTATAAACTTCCCCACCTTGATCACTTGAATTTTTGTAGTTAAACCAATACGCTGCTAATTTTGCCTGAATGCGACTGTGTTTAGAACCCATGTAATTTTTCTCAATAATTTGACCATTGACCCACTCTGTCCCCTCAATGGGTTCTAAGAGCCATTCTTGCAAAGATAAAACCTTTTCTCCAGATTTTTCTACAGATTCTGATTCTGTTTGAAAATTCTTTTGAGATTGTTCTAAAGATTGCTCTAAAGGTTTTTCTACAGATTCTTTTGGAGGAGAGAGAATTGGAGTTGTAACCATTACTTTAATTCCAAAATAGTTATAACTTAAAATTTATATCAAATCCGGTTAATGAGTATAACAAGCGGGCAAGATGCCCGCACTACTGTAATTATTGAATATTATCGTAGTGGGAGCGTCTCGCTCCCTAGATTTTTAATGATAGTATTCAT
>NZ_JACSWA010000575.1 GCF_016888125.1 Spirulina sp. CCY15215 | reverse complement strand
ATACAAAAGCACCCTAATTGAACAACTCCAAGGCGGTAGCGAAACTAATATAAAGCCGTCCTATAAGGACGGGGTTTCTACCCAATTTTTCTGATGAGTTCAGAGCATTGGAGGGGAGGGGTCCGGGAGAATATACCGTTCGACTCGAGGGTAAGGAAAATCGGCAACGCAAAAACCCGATTGGTATTTGCCCTTGTATTTGCTCTTAGAGAATAAATGACCCAATCTGTTAGTTTTTCAGTTGTTAAAAATAAGGAGTCAGTATGAAAATTGCGATCGCAAGGGAAGCAATCGAGATCGGCGAGCGTCGGGTTGCCTCGATCCCCGATGTTGTTGCTCGGTTTATTCAGCAAGGCTGGGAGGTCTGGGTGGAAGCGGGAGCCGGGGAAGGCTCTTATTTTAGCGATGATGACTATCGTGCGGCGGGCGCTACTGTAGAGGGCGATCGCGGTAAAGTTTGGGGAGAAGCGGATTTACTCTTAAAGGTTGCTCCTCCTCAAGACCATGAAATCGAATCTTTGCGACACGGCGGCGCGATCGTTTCTCTCCTCAATCCTTTAGGGAAGCCAGAAACCATTCAGGCTCTCGCACAACGGCAAATCACGGCTTTTGGGATGGAATTGATCCCCCGCACCAGTCGCGCCCAAAGCATGGATGTTCTCTCCTCTCAAGCCAGTTTAGCTGGTTATAAAGCCGTTTTGCTGGCCGCTGCCGCCCTGCCCAAGTTTTTCCCCATGTTGACTACTGCTGCCGGAACCATTCGCCCAGCGAAAGTGTTTGTGATGGGGGCAGGAGTTGCTGGTTTGCAGGCGATCGCCACCGCACGACGTTTAGGGGCAGTTGTAGAAGCCTTTGACATTCGCCCGGCGGTGAAGGAAGAAGTACAAAGTTTGGGGGCAAAATTTGTTGAGGTCGTCCTCGATGAAGATACTGTTGCGGAAGGCGGTTACGCCAAAGAAGTGTCCCAAGCGGCCAAAGAGAAAACCCAGCAAGTGATGACGGAAAGGGTAGCTAATGCCGATGTTGTCATTACCACAGCACAGGTTCCCGGTAAAATAGCTCCGACTCTGGTAACAGCAGAAATGGCCGCTAAGATGAAACCTGGTTCCGTTCTCGTCGATCTGGCGGCAGAACAAGGTGGAAATTGTGAGGTCACTGAAGCCGGAAAAAATATTAATTATCATGGCGCGACCATCATGGGACCGACGGATATTACCTCCTCAATGTCCGTTCACGCCAGTCAACTTTATGCCAAAAATGTCGCCACTTTGTTGAAATTGTTGGTACAAGAAGGGGCATTAAATCTCGATTTTAGCGACGATATCATCGATCGCACCTGCGTCACCCATGCTGGCGAAATTCGCAACGATCGCGTTAAAGCGGCTCTAGGCATGGAAAGCGTCAAAGTTTAAACACTAATTATCAATTACCAATTAGGAGATTATTGATGAGTGGAGCAACGTTAATTACTTGTTTGTTTGTGTTTGTTTTGTCTTCGTTTGTTGGGTTTGAGTTGATTAATAAAGTTCCTCCAACCCTACATACTCCCTTAATGTCTGGGGCAAACGCGATTTCTGGAATTGCCGTTTTAGGTGCGATTTTAGTCTCTGGTTCGGAAGATTTAACCCTGAGCGTCATTTTGGGGTTTGTCGCCGTTGTTTTGGCAACCATTAATGTTGTCGGCGGTTTCTTGGTCACGGATCGGATGTTGCTCATGTTCAAAAAGAAGGAAGTTAAAGCATGAATATTGATGAATTTTTGCCCAGTGGTATTCAGTTGAGCTATTTGGTAGCCGCTTCTTTGTTTATTTTGGGTTTGAAAAAGTTGGGTTCCCCGGCTACAGCCAGACAGGGGAATCAATCTGCGGCTATTGGGATGTTACTGGCGGTGGTGGCAACGATGCTCGATCGCCAAGTTTTGAGCTATGAAGTGATTCTGATCGGTATTGCGATCGGTTCTGCCATCGGCGCGATCGCGGCCTATAAAGTGGAAATGACGGCAATGCCCCAAATGGTGGGGATTTTTAATGGTTTGGGGGGTGCTGCCTCGGCTTTGGTGGCGATCGCAGAATTTTGGCGCGTCCTCAATGCGGGGGAATTCCTCTCGGTTACTTCTCTCGTTACCATTCTTCTCGGCATTCTCATCGGCGGTATCACCCTCACCGGGAGTTTTGTCGCCTTTGCCAAGTTACAAGGCATCATGCCAGGAGCCCCGATTCAATTCCCCCTGCAACAAGTTTTTAACGCCATCATCCTCATTGGTTTTCTCGCAGGAAGCGGTTATTTTCTCTTTGTACCGGGAAATCTGCCTGTTTTCTTCGGATTAGTTGGCGTGTCTTTGTTACTGGGGATTCTCTTCGTCATCCCCATCGGTGGCGGTGATATGCCAGTAGTGATTTCTCTCTTGAACTCCTACTCCGGTTTAGCGGCGGCGGCGGCGGGTTTTGTCGTCAACAACAATATGTTGATTATTGCCGGGGCTTTGGTGGGAGCATCGGGGATTATCCTCACTAATGTTATGTGTAAGGGGATGAACCGTTCTTTAGCGAATGTTCTCTTTGCTGCTTTTGGTTCTGAGGCGGCTGCAAGCGGTAGCAGTGCGGCGGGACAAAGCCTCGGAACTATGAAGAGTATTGACTCGGAAGAAGGGGCGATGATGTTGGGTTATGCCCGTTCTATTGCGATCGTACCCGGTTACGGTATGGCGGTGGCTCAAGCACAGCACGCAGTACGAGAATTGGCGGATCAGTTGGAAAGCATGGGAGTTGAGGTCAAATATGCTATTCACCCGGTTGCGGGACGGATGCCAGGACACATGAACGTCCTGTTAGCTGAAGCCAATGTTCCTTATACCCAGCTTTACGATATGGAGGACATTAATCCTCAATTCGATCAAACTGATGTAGCTTTGGTGATTGGTGCGAATGATGTGGTTAACCCGGCTGCCCGTCACGATAAAGGCAGTCCTATCTATGGAATGCCCATCTTAGAAGTAGATAAAGCCAAACATACTATCGTGATTAAACGCGGTATGGGAACGGGTTTTTCGGGGGTTCAAAATGAACTCTTTTTCCAAGATAAAACCATGATGTTATTTGGTAGCGCTAAGGATGTCGTCGCGCAACTTGCAGCAGAAGTGAAGCAGTTGTAAGCGCGATCGCAATTTTGGAATTGTATCTGTAGGGACGCAAGATTTTGCGTCCCTACATTTATTTCAATTTTCTTCAGGAGATTTTAATTTATTATGAGCGATATATCTGCTTTTCCCGAACCTAAAGTCATTGAGAAAACTATCAGAAATTTGCGGTCTGTTAGTTATCAGCTTGATGCTTTAACAATGAATCTTGATGAATTAATTGCAATGGTTGAAGAGGATATTCGGAGGAATCCAGTTAATACCTACCGTCGAGAAAAAATGCAGCAAGTTCTCAAATGAAAATAAACTTTTGCGATTAAATTTTTCAAATCCTCATCGCAGTAGGAATATAAATGAATTAAGGTTTAGGGATTGGTTGAATGCCAATCTTTATCTGTAAATGCTTCTAATTCTTCAGGTGGTAAATGTTTGATAGCCTCAAGCAAGTCATTTTCAGAAAGTTGAGCTTGTAGGTTAATGGTTGGCATGGGTTTTGTTGGGTTGGGAACAATGCGATCGCTTTTTTCTAGATTATACAATTTAAGGCTTGGTGGTTGTTTGAATGCCAATCTTTAACCCTAAAACATCCAGCCAGTTAATTAAATTATAAATAACTAAACTTCCTTTTGAATTGGCATTCTATCTTCTTGTTCTATCGCACAAGACAGAATCAGTATTTTTTCTCTCACTCGAGTGGCAGTTGCTTCATCCAGTTTGCGTAAAAACTGTAGCGCACTTTTTCTAAAGTTTATTTCCATTTTTGACCCAATCTGTCATATCGATAAATTCTTCTTCATTATCCGTCGGCGTACCGCATTGGCGATCGATCTCGTTTTGTTCTTCATCGTCAACATAAGGAATTAAAGTTGTTTTAGGAAGCCATTGTTCTTCTTGGAGAACTTCTCTAATACTTTCCTTGATGAGTTCTTTTAAGGTTTGTTTATCGATATTGTAGAAAAATGTCATTGTTGATTTTCCTGTTTGGTAATTCTTTATTATACAATGCGCCCGATCGCGCACCAATTTTTTGAGACTTTTGGCAATCATAATTTACCAGATTCGAGAGATTTCATCCGAACGGAAATCCCTAAATCTGCGATAAGTGCTTCGAGGGATGTCTGACGCAGTTGTGCTAATTGTAAAAGCGCATTCATTCGTTCTGCATGAATTGTCTCAATGCGATCGCTCAATTCAATTAAGATTAGATATTCTTCTTCAGTTAGGGTTTCTTCTTGGCGTTTTTGCACGAGTTCTCTATATTTCAAGGTTTCGCGATCGCTTGGCGATCGGTTGACAATTGAAAATAATTCGGACTCTTTTTGAGATAAATTGGGAGCATACTGTTGGGCGCGGAGTGCTAATACTTTGTCTGTAAATGCTTCTAATGCTTCAGGTGGTAACTGTTTTATCGCCTCAAGCAAGTCATTTTCAGAAAGTTGAGCTTGTAGGTTAATGGTTGGCATGGGTTTTGTTGGGGTGAGAGTATGTCAAGGTGTATCTAGAATTCGATCTGCTTCCTCTTGTTGTCGAATAGCTTCGGCAATTTCTTCGGGATAGGCTACAGCATAAGCCCAGGCATTGACAAGATTGGCCGCATTCAGTTGAGGATATGCTTCTAAAATGCCAGCATCGTTGAGTCCTTGCTGACGATAACTTGCTAACAGCCAGATTGGAATTCGAGTCCCAGAAATACAAGAGTCTCCCCCCATGACGTTTGAAGTTTTAGAAATACCACACCAGTTTGCATCGATGCTTTGGGTTAGAAGCTGAATGATTTCTGCTTTTTCGATTGGAGTTAAATTGAGAAGTTGTTTCTCTAGGTTCTGCACTATCATTTTATATCGTCACCACAATCAGAATAATAGCTTAATTATGAGCAATCACATTCATTATCTCATGGAACCGCAACAACCGGATGATCTTCCTAAGATTATGAACTTGTCTGCGCCATCCCACGCGATCGCCGAACTTTTGCCAAATTTCCTCATCATATTCTCGCGTCCCTCCCAAACTTTTAGATACGATGAAAAAGATTTTAAACTATATCATCTACATTTTCCAGTTCCCCTGCAATTAAATTTTGTAAGTCTTCATCACAGTGAGTGTGTAAATGAATTGTTGCAGCCAACAATTCTGCTAATATTTCTACTTTTTGTTTGTCAGTCAAATGAGCTAATTGCAGTTGATTGGTAAGTGTAATAACATTTTGACATTCTTGATCTAATTCAACAATAAGTTGATTTAAAGTTGGATCGCTTGTAGCAATTTTAGCTTTTTCTTTGAGTTGCATTATTGTCTCCCTAATCGTTTTAAGGCTTGTTGGATTCCTTTGTATCATTATGCGATCGTAGGGGCGCAATGCTTGCGCCCTTGTTGTTTATCTTTTACTATTTCCTAATGTCACGACTAAACCGAGATTTTAAAACGAGACACTCCTATCATATTACTGTGCGCTGCAATAATCGCGATTTTCGGCTCACTTCTTTGGACTGTCGCAAGGTGCTACTTTACACGATTCAAAAAGCTATCGAAAAATATGATTTTAAACTCTATGCTCTGTGCATTATGAGCAATCACATTCATTATCTCATGGAACCGCAACAACCGGACGATCTTCCTAAGATTATGCACTTGTTAAATTGGTATTCTGCCATGTGTTTTAATCGAATGTTGAATCGCACGGGGCATTTTTGGGAAAAACGCTATCATGCTACGGGTTTTCCTCATACTGACAAAAAACGTGCTTTAAATACGTTACGGTATATTCACGCGAACCCAAAAGCGGCAGGAATGCAGCAGGGAATGTTTTATGATTTCTCCAATTATGGGGTTTATGACCGCTTGGGGGATGATGGTTTAACAACTTGGCATCCGGCGTTTTTGGCGTTAGGAGAAACTCTGGAGGAATGTGCGGCAAAATATCGCGGGTTTTGCAAGAAATATAGATCGCAACCGAAGAAGGAAAGGCGCAACCATTGGGGAAAAAATGTGCTAAAGGGGTTAAAGAAATCGGGAAAAGGGAAAAAGAAAACCCCGCCTGGACAGTTGGGTTTACCTTGGGATACTCGGGAGTTTGTAAACCCGGAGGTGGAAGCAGTAGCGGAAAAGTTCATTTTTGCAAATTGCTATAACCCCAAGGTGGCGGGAAATATACTACGGCGGGAAGGTTGTAGTACGAGTAGAGTGAAGTCGGCGGAACAGTTGGAACTGAGGGCGGTGACAGGTAACGAAAAGCTAGAACCCGCAAGGGTTTCGAGAAAAATGACCCTGTTACAAATCGTTATAGAATTCTGTAAGCGTTATATGTTACATTCTACAAGTCTCGACGCGAGAAAAGAGAACCAAACAAACTCAAACACACCCCCCAACCACCACACATTCCACCCAACCAAACCACCGGGAGGTGTCCTTGCACCCAACCAAACCACCGGGAGGTGTCCTTGGGGTGCTTTGGAAGTGAAAGTTCCATTTGTGTAATACAAACTACCAGCTTCCCCTCTGCGCCATCCCACGCGATCGCCGAACTTCGTCCAAATTTCCTTATCATATTCTCGCGTCCCTCCCAAACTCTGGTAAATGTGCTTCTGTACTGAAAAACCGAAGCGTCCCTTGCTGTATTTTACCCAGAGTTGGTCAATCGCCCGCAAATCCTCACAGGGAAAATTGTCGATACTTTCATCATCCAACCATCCCTCCTTCTCTCGTCCCGCCACCTGACACATTACCCTTGCTGTCTCCCCATCCGCTTCTTGCCATTTTCCCCCCTTTAGCAGCGCCTCTAACCGTTGATAGCGGGGTGGTGTGACTTCTTTTTCCTCCAACAATCTCAAGTTTAAAGATGGGGGGGTCAGGTAAGGAGACGAATTGAGAAACGAGGTAAAAGGCGAGTTAAACGTTAACTCAATTTTCTCCTGTAAATCATCTAAAACGGCTTCTACCGACTGATAGCGTTCCGATAGAGCATCTTGCACCATCTTATCCAAAACACGACCTAATTGTTCATCTTCTAAACTTCCTGTCGGTAAAGCATCACGCCATAAACAACCCCCAGAATTAGGATCGAATAAGCGATCCGGAGTTTGACCTGTCAAGAGAACTAAACTCGTCACCCCTAAACTATACAGATCGCTAGCAGGATAGACCCTTCCTCGCATTTGCTCAATGGGAGCATATCCTACCGTCCCAATGCCATAATTGGCGTATTGCTGCATCAGAGTCGTAACAATGGGTTTAGCAATGCCAAAATCAATTAAAACCACTTTGCGATCGCCTCGTCTGCGAAGAATATTTTCTGGCTTAATATCTCGATGAATAACCCGCTTTTCATGCACAAATTTGAGAATCTTTAATAAATCCTCCAAAAAGTCTCGAACTTGGCTTTCGCTGAGACTGCCATTTTGCTCTAATTCTGCTTGTAACGTCTGACCCTCAATGAATTCTTGTACCAAATATTGACGATTATCTGAAGTAAAATAAGCAAATAACTCCGGAATTTGCGGATGTTTTCCCAATGCTTCTAATTGTCTTGCTTCCCGAGAAAACAATTCTGAGGCTTTTTGTATACTTTCTGTCCCCTGTGCTTGGGGGAGAAACTGTTTAATCACACAAGGGGGTTTTGAAGGTTTATCTTCGTCTACCGCTAAAAAAGTGCGACCAAACCCCCCTTGTCCTAAAATACGCTTTGCCCAGTAGCGTTCTCGTAATCGTAGCTTATCACCGCATTTCCGGCAAAATTGGGCATTCTTTGAGTTAGTTTGCAGACAATCAGGATTAAGACATTGGGACATTGCTCGACTGGGGAGGAATTTGCGATGGATGTGAGATAATAAAGCTAGTTTACTATAAATTTAGAATCGTGACCATTATGCAGATGTGGCTAAATCCGTTGTTCCATAACCAGTATAAGGTCTCTGGTAAGGTGGCAGCAACCCGATAATAATATCCTCTTTAGGAACTCCCATATTAACCAATTCTTCGGCAATATCCACCTCAGTCATATTGCGCTGAATCCAAATTTTTCCTATTTTTATATCCAGATGAATAAAACAAGCATAAATTCGTTCGTGATCTTGCCAACCGACATCTAATAAGAGATAGCGATCGCGTTCTTTATCAAAAATCAATTGATTCTCTATGTCAGGATTTTCTTGTTCTTTAAAAATTTCTGCGGTTAGAAATTTGCAAATACATTCACGATAAAATTCTAATCTTTCCATTGTGTAATAACCTCCTTGGATGGATCGTAAATAATGAGTTTAAGTTGATAGAATTGAACAGCTTCTTGAATGAATCTTTCTTGAAAAAAAGAGTTAAATGTATTTAATGGTACAGCTAAATATAAGATTCTCTCGATATCGGTCATTTGCAAAGCAAGTCTATAGTTCAAAAATTGACCCAAGGCTGCATGAAAATCTGTGAGACTTGAATTACTTAAGAAACTTTTGATTTCAACGGCAATTTTTCGTTCTCCTTTCTCAGCCGCTAACATTTTATCTGCACCCAAATCGATTTCAAAATGTACTTTGTCAATCTTAACTCTGAGGGGATCGGCTGTAATGTTCCAGTGTTCCTTCTGTAGAGCTTGTTTAACAGCATCATGAAATAAGTCTTTTGCAGCCATTTTTTCTTTTTTATCTCTCCTCTTCTCATTTTAGTTTAACATTATCGCATTTAATCAATTTGCTGCTTTTTCAGGAGACTTTAAAAATTTGATGAGATAAGTATAATAGCTTTCCGTTGTATAATCTCCTAAATTTCCCAAACTCACGCGATCGAACCTCAATCTCATTGTAGGGGTGTTATGCTTGCACCCTCAACGCGATCGGGGTTAATTTGGAGACAATTGGGATTGAGGTATTGAGACGACATTGTTAGACGGGAGAGGATTTATGACTGATGTGGGATGATAATGTTAGTTTACAGTAAATTAAAGATATCGTCACCATTCAGTTGTCATGCCTCGCCGAGACCTCTACCATGAAACTGTTAGAAATGCTCTTATCAAAGAAGGTTGGACAATTACCCACGATCCGCTCATTTTAGGCGATCTTGAATTGCGAGTTTATCCCGATCTTGGAGCAGAAAAATCGGGTGCATCTCAAAGTTGCAAATTTACAACATTGCTCCGAATAATTAGAGCTTCCGAATAATTAGAGCTAGGGAGCGAGACGCTCCCACTACAATAAACCATAATGGGGGTAGTGCGAGCATCTTGCTCGCTATTTTTACTATATTTATATCGCTCTATTTTACGTCGTAGCGGTTCTACTCGTCAGCCGTACCTCGCAGTTCCTTTAAAAGTATATCAAGAACTCTTTCAAAAAGCGATCGTGCAAAATGTAATTGAAGATGAATCTATTCATCTCATTGTGTTTAATCCTGACACGGAGGTTATCGAACAATGGATCGATTAAAACAATATCGTAATGCAATTCAACAAGTTCTCAACGAACACGCCCAACTCTCTCGCAAAGTTAGGGAAGATCGTCCTAGCGATCGCGACATTCCGGCTGAAGCGATCGCAATTTGTGACCCTCAAACCGATAATTATTTACTTGTTACTCTAGGTTGGAATGAATATCAACGCATTCATAGTATTATCGTTCATCTGCGAATTATTGATGGTAAAATTCATGTTGAATGGAATGGTACTGAAGATATAGCCGAAGATTTAATGGAACAAGGGATTCCTGAATCTGCTTTTGTTCCCGCCTTTCGCCATCCCAATTTTCGAGATGCGATCGCGACAAAAACATGATACCTACAAATCTCTCTTTTGCGAACCTGAAATTTCTGATTATATTGCTGAATTGAGCATCAATATTTTGGTTTTTAGTCTCGATACGGAGGAAATTGAACAATGGATCGACTAGAACAATATCGCATCGCCATTCGCACGGTTTTTGCCAAGCATCTCGAATGGTCAAAATCAAACGATCGCGGCGAAACCATCGCGATTTGCAATGAAGAAACCGATAATTATCTTCTGATGAATGTCGGTTGGAATGGCTACCAACGTCTTCACAGTATCTTTTTTCATCTGCGAATTATTGATGGTAAAATTCATGTTGAATGGAATGGTACTGAAGATATAGCCGAAGATTTAATGGAACAAGGGATTCCAGAATCGGCTTTTGTTCCCGCCTTTCGCCATCCCAATTTTCGAGATGCGATCGCGACAAAAACATGATTTAAAAATTCATGTAGTGTCCAACAGTGCGATCGCCTAACCCACCCAAGTTTTTAAAAACCAATTCAGCCACCGATCGCTGACCTTCTGGTGTTAAATGCGCCCAATCAACGAAATAGGATTTTACCATTTCTGGAGGAAGTTTCGACCAAGCATTGTGAATGTCGATCGCGGCAATTTTGGACTCTTGCAGAACTTGGAAAAATTGAGATTTGTAAGCAGGATCGTTAGGAATGGGTAACACATCTTCGCGACTGGGAGTATAAACCACAACAAGGGGAATATTGTTTTCTTGAGTTAAAGCGGCGATCGCCTGCAAAGATTGTAAATTGTCCTTAAATTGTAAATCTAAGTTCTCATTAGCCAATGTTACTTTTCCTCGCATAAAATAGGAGATACGAGGAATGAGATAACGTTGAAATAATTCGGCGATCGCAGAACTAGGATATTCTATTGGATATAAATTCTTTCCTTGACTGGTCGGTTGTAGCAAATCGTGAGTGCCAATTTGGAGAATAATGGCATCAGCATTAAATGTCCCAAATTTCTGCAAATAGCCTAATTGATTACCAATTCCCCAAGAATTTGCCGACGCATTGAGAACCTCTGTTTCTTTTCCCTTCTCTTTTAATTGTATTTCCAATTGTTCGGAAATTGTTTCCATTTGATCGGTACGGTTGCCCCCATTTAATACCGAATCACCTAACATTAAAACTCGTAATACACCTGCTTTTTTTTCAATTTCGATAGGTTCAGAACGTTGAGAATATTGATTATATTCTATCCAATTGCCAAAACGCCGCGTTTTTTGATTGGGCTGAAAACGATAACCCATTTCAATATCAGCTTGTACCAAAGCAGGTTTACCCAAACCTAAAAAAAAGCGCAGTCCTATTTCTATCATCAATACAGTCAATAGAACTGCCAGTAGTATTTTACCAATACCTCTAAGTCTCATCTCATTAATTCTGTTATCAAGTATTCGCTAAAAATTGCATTCAAAAACAACTAATAACTACTTGAAAATTTCACTAAAAAACTGTTTCATTGCAGCCCAAGAACGCCGATCTGCTTCTTTTTGATAAGCCGATCCTTTAGAGGGATCGTTCCCTGCATTAGAGTCGGTAAAACTGTGAACAGCACCCCCATACATGACCAATTGCCAATCAACATTAGCCGATCGCATTTCTTCAGCAAAGGTCTGCACTTGTTCGGGAGGAACAAAAGGGTCATCGGCACCATGCAACACTAAAACTCCCCCGCGAATATTGTTAGCATCCTCAAGATTTGGCGTGTCTAAATTGCCGTGAAAACTAACAACTCCAGCCAGAGAAACACCACTCCTGGCAAGTTCTAAAACTGTCCCTCCGCCAAAACAATAGCCGATCGCCGCTATTTTTCCAGGGGTGGTGAGTTCGTGACTTTGCAGAACTTTTAAACCCGCATTGGCGCGATCGCGTAACAGTTCGCGGTTAGAACGATAAAGTGTAGCTTGAGTTCTGGCTTCTTCCTGAGTTTGAGGGCGTACACCTTTACCATAAATATCGGCAGCAAAGGCAACATAACCCAATTCTGCCAATTCTCTCGCCCGACGTTTTTCGTAATCTCCTAAACCCTTCCACTGGTGAACTACAAGAACACCCGGGCGCTGTTCTTTAACTTCATCATCATAGGCTAAATAGCCTTCTAGAAGCACGTTATCTTGGCGATATTCAACGATCTCCGTGCGAATAGCAGCTTCGGCTGGAACCGCCATCCAAGCTATAATTGGAGCTAAAAACAAAGCAATTGATAAAGATTTCATCGTCTAAGTTCAGTGTTTGAATTTTTATCTTAATCTTACCAGCTTTGTGACAATTTTAACCCTAATATTTTGCGAACTTTACGATTGATGCGCTTGTATAGGTTAGGCTGATAATCAAAATAAGTCGATTCGGTATAGCGATCGGCTTTATCGTGACGAATGATAAAAGGAGGGTGTTTTAAGGGAAATTCCATTGCTTTAACTTCTAATTGATTGTATTGACTTAACGCATTAGTGGTATGGGTTGCATCTTCTGTATAACCAATATATTTAATGAGATTTTCGCGGGGTGTTATGGCTAAACCTCCGTGAACCCAATTGGCAAAAATCCACTGAAAATCCCAACAATCTAACTGGTTTGCGGAAATAATATCAAAGGTATGTGTCCATGATTTAACCGCATGAGAATCTTGTAAAATATCTTGTAGTAGGTTCTTTTCTCTAATTTCTGGCCATACCTTTAAATCAAAATCAAAGTATTTCCAAGCACGTCGCCAACTTGCCCAGCCCCAACAATGATTGTAGCGGGAAAAATAATAGCTATAATCTGTCGGATTTTCTCCAAATTGTACGTTTAAACCGCAAATTGTCATTACTCTTTCGTCATCTCTATAATAGTCTAATAACTCTTGGCAGTAGCGAAAAAAGCTGGGATCGGGTAAACAATCATCTTCGATAATAATTGCTTCTTCTACGCTATCAAACACCCAATCAATCCCCGTAGAAGGACGCTTACCACAGCCTAAGTTAACATCAGAATAATTTTTGTATACTTGACAGTCCCAATCAACTTTTTCGATAATTTCTCTCACCGCAGCGCATTTTTTATCTTCTCCTGGTTTATCTGGGCGAGGTCCATCAGCAATTAGGAAAAGAACGGGAGGTTTGACTTGACGAATCGCTTCAAATACTTTTTTTGTGGTCTGAGGTCGATTAAAAACAATCATAGCCACAGGGGTTGTTAATTGCCAGTTTAATTGCTCGTTATTCATTGCTTTAATCTCCGTAATTTGAATAATATAAAAGAGCGCGATCGCGTTAATGATATAATATTTATACAGTAACCGATCTTGCTAAAATTCGCAAATAAATAGCTCTCAAAATAGGATATTTATAAAGGCGATCGCTTTATTTTTCCCAGAGTCCCATTAAAAAGAGAGCTTTTGTTTGTCGCCAGAAAATAGGTCGGATCGGTTTAAAAAATAACCCAGATAAATAAGAGGCTACAATTTGCGAGATTACTGTAGCAACGGCTGCACCTGTACCGCCATAAGTGTCAATCCATAAAGTATTAAGAATAATATTAATAACAGCGCCTAAAGCTGTTGTTGCTGCTGCAAACTGGGTTAAATTTTCTGTGGTTAACCATGTTGTTCTCGCAACACCCAAACCAATAAATAAACCTGCCCAAATATGAATAGTTAAAATATTAGCAGCTTCGGCATATTGTACTCCATAAATTAGATTCACAATATAAGGGCTTAAAAAAGTTATCGGAATTGCTGCCAGATAGCCAATAATGGTAACAATACTCAATAATTTCTGGATTCGACCATAGTAAATGCGATCGCCGAGTTCTTTCCCTTGAACAACAGAAGGATAAACTGAATTAATAATTGAAATAGGAACAAAATACCACATCTCAGAAATTTTTACGGCGGCTGAATAAATTCCTACTGATTCTGTACTCACCATTTGTGCTAACATGACTTGATCGATTCTCATGTAAATCACGGTGACAATATTGGCTAAGATCAAAGGCCAGCTATCTTGCAATAAAGAAAGGGCGCGATCGCGGCTAAATCGCCAGGCTTTAATTAAACTACCACTGAATTGATAAACAACAGCCAAGCCAATTGCTGTTAAAACTTGTTCGATGGAAAGAATGACAATAAATACTAATAAAGGTGCCTGTAATTGAATGGCGATAATTTTGGCAACGTTAATGATAATATAAACAATGTTTTTTGCAACAACAACATATTTAGATTGGACTTGAGATTGAAACCAATAGTCAATTACTTCCATCGAACGACTGAAACTGTTCCCAATAGCAAAAATACCCACAAAAAGAAGAATATTGGGATCGTTTGGTTCGGAAATTAAGGCGAAGATAATAACACCAATTGTTGCCAGTAAACTTGCAACAAATCTTAAAATACAACCTGTTCCTAATGTTTTATCTTTCTGAGAAATATCGCGAGAAATATCGCGGACAATAATTTGTTCTAACCCTAATTTGGCAACAACACTAAAAAGCAAGACAATAGCAACGACATAATTGTATAAACCAAATCTCTCCGGTCCCAAATAACGTGCAACCCAAACTCCTACAAAAAGCCCGAGAAAAAGCTGTAAAATTTTCTCCCCAAATAACCAAGTTGTGTTACCAATAATTTTTCGTAAATTCGGACTTATTTTTTCTAACATTTAGTTTTTTCTTAATTATTAAAAGTTTAATCTTGCCGTAAAATTATGTTTGCTGACTAATATCAATACTAACTCGAGTTGTCAAAGCAATATACCAAAAAAAGATACTGGTAACACCGAGTAAACCTGTTTCTGTTAAATTGGTAACGAGAGTATAGGTTAAAAGTAGGATGGGTAAGCCACCATAAGGCATAGGAGCTTTGCTTAAGTAGATGACTGCTTTAACAATACTAGCAATAAATGCAGCAATAAAAAAGGATAACCCTAAATAGCCTAAATCTAGGGCTAAATCCATGAATCCATTATGGGAGTGGGGGGGAGAAAATTGAGTTTTTTGGACAATAATATCTGCCGCCGGATTATTTGCACCTTCCCAAGGTTGCCAAAATCCATCAATTCCATAGCCTAAAATTGGCCGCCCGTTAATTTTATCAATAATGAGAGGCCAAAAGTCAGTTCTCCCGGTAAGAGTCAAGTCTTTATTGAGGGTATCGACTACAATAAATTCGAGATTTTCTGTTACTAAAATTGTCAAAGCAATACTTAAAATCATAAAGAGAATAACAGAGGTGACAGCCCATTGAATGGGCAATGTTTTCACAAATCCCAAATAAAACCAAAGAGAAATTAAGCAAAAAACTGTGACTTTTCCTGCACCGCTTCCCCCTTGATTTAAAGCAAACAAAGCCATTAAAAAAATAAGAACACAAAATAGGCGTTGCTTAGGATTATAAAGAGATTGAATAAACCAAAGACTAGCACTGAGTGCCATCAGAAAACAAAATTGATTTTTATGCCCGCTAATACCAACCCATGCGCCATCTGAAACACCAACGGAAGGTTTAACAAAACCGTAAAAAAATGCGAGAAATACTAATATACAATGAATCCATAAAAGCAGAGGATATAATTCTTGCCAAGTGAAGCGCTTGCCAGTATAAATCGCAAAAGTGGTAGTTTCTAGAATAGCAAAACTTGCTTTTAATGTGAGTACAAAATTATTAGACCATGAGGCAGAGAGTAATATTAATAAGAGAAATAAATAGAGAAAAGGATTTCGCGTAATGAGAATACCAAATATACCGACAAAATCTTTTAAAGTATAACGTAATAGAGGGATTAATAGGAGGATTGCGATTCCATATATTACAACTTGGGCAATAATTGTTGGTGGAGTAACTGCCAGATTAGATAGAACTCGAGGATGCAATTTGGTCAAAGGAGAAATAGTTGCTCCTGTTGCACCAGAAATAGTAATTAAGAAAAGACCAAGACAGAATTTCTCATAGATAATCGCATATTTTAGGTAAGTTCCTAAATAGTTAAAGGCGATCGCTAAATAAATCAAACCCATGCCAAGGATTAGGGGTAAAATGAGAGGATCGAGGAGTAGTTCTTTCATGGAATCTTCTTTTTCGGTTTGGCGATCGCCAAATAATATAAGTTTCTACATACAAAAAAATTAAATACTCTTATTTTTGTTAATTTTCTTGTCGTAATATTGTTTGATCTTGATATATTTAACGTTCTTTAACTTTTAAAGTGTTTGCCTCCTGAAATCGTGATTAAATAAACTGTAACTGCTAGAATCATAAACATTGAGTCAGCACGATCGCCATTTATTTTTGTCACTATTTTTGGGGAATAGCAATGTACGAATATTCCGAACAAGATGAGTTAACGTTAGAATTCCGTCGAGAACGTTCAGTGCGTCGGGCGGCTGCTATTCTTGAAGCCAAGCAAAGGCGCATTCGGGCAGATCTCAAGCAGTTACTCGCCCATATTTCTTTGCTAATTCCTGCCTCGGCATTACAGGGCGATCGCGGTTCTAAATTGATGTTACTGG
The DNA here is from genome assembly GCF_016888125.1 of Spirulina sp. CCY15215. Taxonomy (GTDB): domain Bacteria; phylum Cyanobacteriota; class Cyanobacteriia; order Cyanobacteriales; family Spirulinaceae; genus CCY15215. The sequence continues at coordinate 48,572 of NZ_JACSWA010000575.1, read as the reverse complement.
AAGATGCTGCCGAACGTTTGAGAGATGAGAATTTTTCTCAGCTAATCTTGGATATTTTGCGAGAAGGACAATAAGGACAATAAAATAAGGACAATAAAATTAAAAAGTATCCAAGATTTTAGATTCGATATTTGCGTTGCGGCTTTCTTCCCTGTCTGAAGACAAGACTTAAAACCAGTAAAACAACAACACCGGCAAATAGGGGGAGAAGCAAGGCTAGAATGGATAGGGTGATTGCACTGAGAACTTCAAGGGTTGCTAGGATGCCGTTTCCCAGCCCTCCTGTGTTGGTGGTGGAGTCTAATCGCGTTACGCTGGTAAAACTCTCGATCGCCCCAGCAGTTCCTCCTCCGGTGATCGCCGCTAAACTCCAACGTAATAGGGGATCGACTTCTCCTAAATTGGCGGCGGCGATCGCGGTACCCAAGGCGATCGCGGCGGGAATTTCTAGGGTATCTAAAAAATTATCCACCACGGGTAAATAATAAGCTGATACTTCGAGGAGGGCGGCGATCGCAAAACAAATCAGGGCGGGGTAAGTCCCGATCCAAGCAAAACCAGGGGCGAGGGTCAAATTTCCTGATAAGGAGGCAATGCTCATCACTAAAGGGGGAACAAAAATCCGAAACCCACAAGCTGCACTGAATGCAATTCCCAAACACATTGCGATCGCAAAATCTATCATGACAATACTGCATAAATTGTAATTCTGTTCTGGCTCGTCCCTGCAAATCTGTTGTATTTTCTCTGGGTAGATGTTTTTAAATTAAGGGTCAGATCAACGGCAATATTAGCAGAAATGTTGACAGAAACGTATTTTTATGATTCACTTTCTCTCAGTTGCAGGGCAGTAGATTTATTGATCGCCGATTAATCTTTAGAGAAATTTTAAATCTAATTTTAAATGTATTAATGGTAATGCTAAAAAAGATAAGTCATAAAATCAAACTCATGTTCTACTCTCGTAAATTGCAGAGTAGACTTAAGATAGCTTCCCGTAATTTAGAGCGACCGCGATCGATTATATTTTATACTACCCATAAGTGTGCTTCTACTTTTGTGCAGAGATTGTTTGAAATCATCTCTAAAAATGCTGAATATGAGTTAGTCGATTATGCGGGGACAATTTGGGGGGCTGGCGATCGCTTTAAGAATATTGAAAGTCCTTATGAATTGTTTTTAGAGAGGGCTTATAGCGATTTATATTCTCTCAATGGTAAAATTTATGGACCCCAAAGGGAGTATTTAGATTTTCCTGGTCGAAATAAATTTAAACATATTTTCTTTTTAAGAGATCCGAGGGATGTTTTAGTCTCTGCTTATTATTCTTTTGCTTTTACTCATACAAAACCCTTGAGAAGTGGCGATCGCGATGTTTTTCTGCAACAAAGAGCGCAAATACAAGAACAAGAAATTGATGCTTATGTTTTAGAGCAAGCAGAAGAATGGATTGTTCCTTTTTATCAAAACTATCAAAAGCTACGAGATACCGCAGATGATTATCTCTATTTGCAATATGCTCTATTTATTAATGATACTGCGGAATTTATCAAAAAAATCTCTGATTTTTGTGCTTTGAGTCCTTCAGAAAAAGAGATTAGAATATTAATGCAGGAAGCCAGTCCAGTCCAAATACGAGAAAAAATGACTCATAAGCGATCGGGAAAAACCGGGCAGTATTTGGAAAAACTTCGCCCAGAAACGATTGAAAAATTGAATGATATTCTGGCAGATGTTTTGCGCGAATGGGAGTTTTGATGTTATTTTTCCAGTGTTTCCTAATTTTGTTTTTTCCGATCGGGACTAAAACGGCAATCTCGCAACCACAAGCGCACAGCTTGACCGATCGCGCCATTACTGGCTTCTCTAGGAGGGGATGGGGGTTGCTCTCTGTTAACGGACCCATAACGGGTAAATAGCGTCGCCATGCGCCAACCGTCGGGGGATGACACGAGAAATAACCAATGATAATTTTCTCGGGGGATGGCGCGATCGCCGCTAAAAGACTGCTCTAGGGTGGTAAAAAATACCTGTTTGGGGTCGTCTGGAGAAATAGGTAAAGCGCGAGTGCTTCCTACTAATGCCAAGGGTTCAAACTCCGGTTGTCCTGTGGTAATAACATAAGTTTCGTGGTCGTTTGTCCCCGAGAGGCGCGATCGCTGAATCACCCGATTTGTATAGCCTGGTAAATCCTCCAACAGCAATTCCACCACTGTTTCTAAATCCTGATCACAAGAGGTTTCCACCGCAATAGCAACCGTGGGAAAAATCCCCCCAGTGGCGATCGCCAGCCCGAATCCCGTTAAAACTCCTTTTATTGCTAACTTTAAACTCACAATTACATCGCTCCAGCGACTTCTTCACAAATGCGTTCCCATGCCTCAAGGGGATTTGTCGCTTGAGTAATGGGACGACCGATCACCAAATAATCTGCTCCGGCTGCGATCGCCTGGCCAGGGGTCATGACTCGTTTTTGATCTTTTGTCTCCGACCAACTTGGACGCACTCCAGGACAAACCAAGAGAAAATCCCGATCGCAGATTTTTCGTAACTGACCTGCCTCTCGCGGGGAACAAATAGCCCCAGAAATTCCCGACTCTTGAGCCAGTAGTGCCATCTGCAAAACATATTCGGGCAATTCGAGGGGAATTTTTAAATCAAACGCCAATTCTCGGGAATTAATGCTGGTCAGAAGTGTAACTGCCAAAAGTTTCAAGTGTCCCGAGCCACGAGCCACCTCTGCCGCCATTTCTAGGGTCTTGCGGCCAGATGTTGCGTGAATGGTGAGGAAATCAATATCGTACAGTTTAGCCGACGTACAAGCTCCAACAACCGTATTGGGAATATCGTGGAGTTTCAGATCCAGAAAAATACGCTTATTGCGTTGTTTGAGAACCTTGAGAACCTCTGCACCTGCACCAATAAATAACTCAAAGCCAACTTTCCAAAAAGTAACTTGAGGGAGTTTGTCGATTAGGGCGATCGCCTGCATAGGCGTGGGAACATCAAGGGGAACAATAATGCGATCGCTAACTAATAATTGTTCGCTATTCATTGATAACCATTGACGAAAATTATTGACGAAAATTATTGACGAAAATTATTGACGAAAATTCGCTCTCAAATTCTACTTTTTATTGACAAGCCGAACAAATTTTTTCTTGCCCACTTGCAAAACTTTACCATTGAGATCGACAGGAGAGGCAAATTCAAGATTAACATCGCTAATGCGATCGCCATCTAAGCGCACTGCCCCTCCTTGAATCTGGCGGCGACCCTCACCGCTACTCTTACATAAGCCACTCGCACCGAGGACGTAATACAACTTAGCAGGAAATGTCACCTCAGTTAACAGAAATTCAGGAACAGATTCCGTTGCAAGTTGTTTCCCTTTGCTTAAAGACTCCGCCGCTTTTTGGGCTTCCTTGGCTGCTTCCTCACCGTGATATTGAGCCACCACATCCAATGCCAGTAATTTTTGCCGCTCTCTGGGGTTTTCCGGTAAACTCTCTAAGGGTAATTTGGTTAGTAACTCAAAATACCGCTCCAAGAGCGCATCGGGAGTCCCTTCCAACTTGGAATACATGGAGAGGGCATCTTCAGTTAATCCCACATAATTATTGAGAGATTTCGACATCTTATTAACGCCATCAAATCCCAAAAGTAAAGGCAATAACAGACCAAACTGAGGTTTTTGACCAAAATGGCGCTGTAAGTCCCGTCCCACTGCTAAATTAAACTTCTGATCAGTTCCCCCTAACTCCACATCCGCTTGCACAGCTACCGAGTCATAACCCTGCATCAAAGGATAGAGAAATTCGTGTAAGTAAATGGGATTTTCCTGCTCATAGCGTTCGGAAAACCCCTCTTTGGCCAACATTTGCCCCACCGTCATTGTCGCCAATAACCCCAGAATTTCCTTTAAATCCAATTTAGCCAACCAATCCGAGTTATAACGAATTTCCAGGCGATCGGGGGTGTCAAAATCCAATACAGGGCGCAATTGTTGCAAATAGGTTTTGGCATTATCCCGCACATCTTGGGGAGTTAGTTGGCGACGCACCTCCGATTTCCCCGTGGGATCGCCAATTTGAGCCGTAAAATCCCCAATGATAACTACCGCAATATGTCCCGCATCCTGAAACGCCCTTAATTTTCGGAAAGGAATGCTATGACCGAGATGGAGAGCCGATCCCGTCGGGTCTATGCCTAACTTTACTCGCAACGGGCGATCGCACTGCGCCAATAAACAAGCTAAATTTTCTGCGGGGTGATCCGACTCGGGGCGATCGGGAAAAATTTCGCTAATGCCTCGGGAAAGCCAAGTCATATCGGGGTTTAAATTGCGATCGGGCATGAGATTCGACAAGTTGATGGTTTAACGTTAGGATACCAACCAAGTGTTTTAGGGTAACACGCACCCGTACTGTTAAGTTAAGGAGAAATGCTCTAAGTCTTTATAAATAAATTAGAATTTTGGATAAAGTATCAGTGTTAAGTAAATGTTAAAGTTTCTAAAGGGGGAAATCGGCCAATGGGCTGTAGATTATTTTCTGTAAAATGTAGTTTTTATTTTTCCCGGTTCTCTTAGCTCCCTATTTGGGCAAACATTTTGCACAAGCATTTTGCACAAGCATTTTGCACAGAACACATTTTGCACAGAAATAGAGCATCGAACATTTTTAGAGTGAGGTAGTTGAATTATCGTGGCGACTGGTACCGTTCGACAAAAAAGCACAAAGAAAAGCGATCGCAAGCCCTTGGTTGAATTTGCCCTTGGGATGACCAAGGCTGCTGGAGGAACAATTCTGGGCATTACCATGCTCTCTAGTTCCCTTGTAGCAGGTGGGTTGGTTGGACTCGCCATTAGTTTTCGCAATCTCCCCGACGTTCGCGTTCTGCGAAACTTCGTCCCCACAGAAACGAGCTATATCTATGATATCAAGGGCAAAATCCTCGATAGTCTACACGGAGAATACAATCGGGAAGTCGTCAAGCTCGACGAAATTTCCCCAAACCTCAAACGAGCAGTTTTAGCCATTGAAGATAGCCATTTCTATCTACACGATGGCATTAATCCCAATAGCATTGGCCGCGCCTTACTCGTCAACTGGCGACGGGGATCTGTGGTAGAAGGGGGGTCTACCGTGACCATGCAGTTAGTCAAGAATTTATTTCTCTCCAGACAGCGCACCTTCAGCCGCAAACTGGCGGAAGCAGTTCTCGCGATTCGCGTCGAACAAATCTTTACCAAAGACCAAGTTTTAGAAATGTACCTCAATAATATTTATTGGGGTCATAACAGTTATGGTGCGGAAACTGCTGCCCAGAGTTATTTTGGTAAATCCGCTAAGGATTTGAATTTAGCAGAATCCGCCGTGATGGCCGGGTTAATCCAAGCGCCGGAAGATTATAGTCCTTTCATTGACTATAAAAAAACGAAACAAAGGCAATATTTAGTCCTGCAACGAATGCAGGATTTAGGCTGGATTACAGCTAAAGAGTCAGAAGAGGCGAAAAAAGCCCAACTTTTGATTGGCCAGCCTACAGCTTGGAAAAGTAGCGAACTGCCTTATATTACGGAGGCTGTGGTTGCGGAACTGCAAAAGCGTTTTGGAGAAGATGCCCTACTCAAAGGGGGAATGCGAGTGCAAACCACCGTAGACTATAACTTCCAAAAAATGGCGGAAGAAAATGTCGCCCAAGCGCACCAAAATTTAAAAAATCGCGGACTCTATGCGGATCAGGTGGCTTTAGTGGCGATCGATCCTCGCACTCATTATGTCAAAGCGATGGTGGGAGGGGTGAACTATAAGGAAAGTCAGTTTAACCGCGCCATTCAGTCCCTGCGTCAGCCAGGATCGTCTTTTAAACCTTTTGTTTATTACACTGCTTTTGCTAGTGGGAAATATACCCCCTATTCGAGCATTAATGATAGTCCGGTTAGGTATCGCGATGGTTCTGCCTATTACGAACCCCAAAACTACGGGGGGAGTTTTTCGGGATCTGTTAGTCTTCGCACGGCGATAATTCAATCTCTCAATGTTCCGGCGGTGAAGATCGGTCAAGCGGTAGGGATTGATAATGTGATTGAAGTTTGTCGCACTTTAGGTATTAGTAGTCCTCTCGATCCGGTGATTTCTTTGCCTTTGGGATCGATTGGCATTACACCAATGGAAATCGCGGGGGCTTATGCCACTTTTGCTAGTAATGGCTGGCATTCCAAACCGACGGTTATTGCACGGGTTACGGATAGTAGTGGTAATGTTCTCCTTGATAATACTCCTAAGCCTCGCTTGGTTCTGGATCCTTGGGCAACGGCTTCTTTAACGAGTGTGCTGAAGGGGGTTCTCGAGGGGGGAGGAACGGCACCAGGGGCGGCGATCGGTCGTCCGGCGGCGGGTAAGACGGGAACGACGACTTCGGAACGGGATGTCTGGTTTGTGGGTTATGTTCCCCAATTGTCTGTGGCGGTTTGGATCGGCAATGATAATTATCGACCTTTGGGAAAAGGTGTGACGGGAGGGGGATATGCTGCTCCCATCTGGCGTGGTTTCATGCGGGAGGCTTTGAAAAATGAGCCGGTGAAGCATTTTCCTTCTCCTTCTAAGTTTCCTCGTCCGAAGGCTTAAGTTTAAATTAAATTATTGGTGCGGGTAAATGGCCAAGATTGAAACTACGGGAACGGTGGATGCAAGCGGAATGTTAACGGCGCAGGTTGAGGGGGTGCCGGCGGGGGAGTACGCGATCGCCCTAACTCCTCTGAATACTGCTCCGGCGATCGCCACTTTCAATACTGCCAATACCTCTCAATTTCCCGATATTCAGGGACATTGGGCGCAGCCTTTTATTACCGCCCTGGCGAGTGCGAAGATCATTCTCGGCTTTCCTGATGGGACGTTTCGCCCCGACCAACCGGTTAACCGCGCTCAATTTGCCTCTTTAATCACCGGTTCATTCAATCTACCCATTCAGCGCGATGCCATTAAATTTGGCGATTTATCTTTGGGATTTTGGGCCAATAATGCCATCCAAAAGGCCTATCAAATGGGATTTTTAACCGGATATCCCAATAAAACTTTTCGTCCTCATGTTGAGATTAGCAAGGCGCAAATTCTGACGGCTTTGGTGAATGGTTTGCAGATTAATACTGCCAATTTACCTAAGATTGCCCTCGGGGATTATTATCAAGACGCGACAGAAATTCCCAATTACGCGATCGCCCCCATAACCATCGCCACAAGTACGGGAATGGTGGTCAATCATCCCGATCGCCAAAAATTACAGCCCAATAAAGCCGCCACTCGCGCCGAAGTTGCGGCTTTGCTTTATCAGGCGATCGCCCAAACAGGGAAAATGCCGAAGATTGCTTCGGATTATTTAATTAACCCCCCCAAAACGCAAACCACCGCCATTCTCAGCCATCAGAGGGAATTTCGCGGCGCATGGATTACCTCCGTCTGGAATGTCAATTTTCCCTCCAAACAAGGACTTTCCGCCCCAGAACAACAACAGGAATTACGTGCTATTCTCGATCGCCTACAAAGTCTTAATTTTAACGCGGTGATTTTTCAAGTTCGTCCTGAAGGAGATGCCCTTTATTCTTCAGCGCGAGAACCTTGGAGTGTATGGCTGACAGGCATTCAAGGCAGACCCCCAGAACCCTTTTACGATCCCCTCGAATTCCTTGTGACTGAAGGACATCAGCGCAATATCGAGGTTCATGCTTGGTTTAATCCCTTCCGCGCTAAAACCAGTAAATCTGAAGCCAATAAGATCCCTCATTTCGATGCTCTCCATCCTGAAGCCGTGTACAATTATGGCAATGATCGCTGGATGGATCCCGGTTTGGAAATCGTTCAGAATCAAACCTATGAGGTCATTCTCGATGTCGTCCGGCGCTACAATATCGACGGGGTTCACATTGATGATTATTTTTATCCCTATCCCATCACGGGACAGGATTTCCCCGATCGCGTCACTTACGAGAGCTATCAACAAAGTGGCGGTACTCTCGATGTTGGTGCATGGCGCAGGGAAAATGTTAATAGGATAGTGAAACGCTTATCGGAAGGCATTCGCGCCACAAAACCTCAGCTTAAATTCGGCATTGCACCTTTTGGTATTTATCAGCCTGGAAAACCCCCCGGTATTGCCGGATTAGACCAATTTAACGCCCTATATATGGATCCGATCAAGTGGTTATCAGAAGGGTGGGTAGATTATCTCTCTCCGCAATTGTATTGGAAAATCGAACAAACAAAGCAAAGTTATCCGGTTTTATTACAGTGGTGGGCAGAAAATAATCCTCAAAATGTGCATCTTTATATTGGTAATAATTTATCGCGAATCAGCACCGTTACCAGTAGTTCTCCTTGGTCGGTGGAAGAGTTTGAAAATCAAGTGAAAATTACACGAGAGTCAAAGAATAAAAATGTTTTAGGGAATATTTTCTATCATGTCAAACCTTTAATGGAAAATATGCAAAATGTCAATGAAGCCTTTAAGAGTAGACTGTACGATCGCCCCGCATTAGTCCCCTCCCTATCTCGACACTTGGCGAAAAAACCTTCATCTCCTAAAGTTAGTATTAAGGGCAATACGCTTTCGTGGCAACCCCAAGGAAATGCAGAAATTCGCGCTTGGAGTTTATACCGCTTGAAGGATGAAACTTGGGAATTGGCGGCTATTTTTCCCGCTTCTATCCGCGCTACGGGAATTGCATCTGGAATGTATGGGTTATGTGCTGTGAGTTCTACGGCGGTAGAGAGTGAAGGCGCGATCGTTACATTAACTTAATATCTGCACAAATTCTCTCTTAATTAAGGTTAATCTTAGGATTATCTCATTTTTTCTATTTTTCTATGTCTTGCTCTAGCGACATTGAGCTTTCTGTTGTCATTCCCTGCTATAACGAGGAAGATAATCTTACCGTTCTCTTTCAGCGCTTGCAAGGGGTTTTAGAGGGCTTAGATTTAACTTATGAAATTATTTGTATTAATGATGGTAGTAGGGATAATACGCTAGAAAAACTGATCTATTTTCATCATCAGAATCAGGCCATAAAAATTATTAATTTATCCCGCAATTTTGGTAAGGAAATTGCCTTGACAGCAGGCTTAGATTATGCTATAGGCAAGGCAATTATTCCCCTTGATGCCGATCTGCAAGATCCACCAGAATTAATTACAAAGTTAGTGGAAAAATGGCGAGAGGGATATGATGTAGTTTGTGCGACAAGGCGATCGCGACAGGGAGAAAGCTGGTTAAAAAAAATGACAGCAACAGCATTTTATCAAACTTTAGGGAAAATGAGTCCTGTTACAATTCCCTTCAATACAGGAGATTTTCGCCTTCTTGATCGCCAAGTGGTTGAAGCGATTAAAAAAATGCCAGAAAGAACTCGCTTTATGAAGGGAATATTTGCTTGGGTAGGATATAAGCAAACATCAATTCTCTTCGATCGCGATCCTCGTTTCCAGGGAGAAACCACCTGGAATTATTGGAAATTGTGGAATTTTGCCCTTGATGGAATTACTTCTTTTAGTATGCTTCCTCTTAAGGTTTGGAGTTATTTAGGTTTATTTATTTCTTTAATTTCTTTACTATATGCTAGTTTTTTGATTGTGCGAACGGTGATTCAAGGAATTGATCTTCCGGGTTATGCTTCGATCATGGTTGCTATTTTGTTTTTTGGAGGTATTCAACTGATTACCTTGGGGGTTTTGGGGGAGTATTTGGGAAGAGTTTACGAGGAAGTTAAAGGTAGACCTTTATATTTTGTGCGCGATGCTTATGGATTTAAAAACATTGATGATTTAATTAAAGAGTAGATTTAATTGGCTCGTAAGTAAGATGATAAGCTAGAAACTTTGAGCGGATCTATTCTCAAAATAGATTTTCGAGTTAGAATCGAGAGAAATCATTGTATGTTCTCCAGTCCAAATGAGTTATTGTCTCAATCCAAACTGTTCTGTTCCTGAAAATATCGACAGCATTCAGTTTTGTCCGTCTTGCGGAACCTCACTCAGTTTAGGCGATCGCTATCGTTCTCTCAAACTCATCGGTCAAGGAGGGTTCGGACGGACTTTTTTAGCCTGCGATCGACACAAACCCTCTCATCCTCTCTGCATTATTAAACAATTTCATCCTCAAGAAAAAATTGAGATTGATAAAGCTGCACAATTGTTTCAGCAAGAGGCTATTCGTTTGGAAGAGTTGGGGGATAATCCCCAAATTCCTAATCTTTATGCTTATATTGAGCAAGAGGAAAATCAATATATTGTTCAAGAGTTTATTGATGGTGAAACCTTACAAGTAGAATTAGAGAAGAACGGCAATTTTACAGCCAAGCAAATTTTAGAAATCCTCGAAAATATTCTCCCAGTGTTGGAATTTGTCCACCAAGGCCGGGTCATTCATCGAGATATCAAACCCAGTAATATTATGCGCTGTTCGGACAATAAAAATTTGATTTTAATCGATTTTGGTGCGGCAAAATATGCAACGAACACTGCTTTAATACAGAAAGGAACACAAATAGGTAGTGCGGAATTTATTGCCCCTGAACAATTGCGAAGACAACCAATATTTGCCAGCGATCTTTATAGTTTGGGAGTAACTTGTCTGTATCTTTTGACCGGAATTTCTCCCTTTGATTTATACAACACCCTGGAAAGTCGCTGGGTTTGGCGAGATTATTTAGTGGACAATGCTGTTGGCGATCGCCTGGGTAAGATACTGGATAAAATGATTGCAGAATCCTTAAGCGATCGCTATGGTACTGCAACGGAAATTCTGCAAGATTTAAACAGTTCTTCCCCAACTTTTCCCCAAATTTCATCCTCCCAAAAATCTCCTAAATCTTCAGTCAAGCGCGAAAATACCTACACCCATGCTTATAATTTGACTCAGCATAGTGATAAGGTTTTAGATCTTGCAATTAGTCCCGATAGCCAATATTTAGCTACGGCCAGTGAAGATAAAACAATTAAACTGTGGGAATTAGCAACAGGAGAAGAAGTACAAACTTTGCAAAATAAAGCGGGAGAAGAATCGGCTTTTCATTCTGTTACTTTTTCTCCCAATGGCAAAGTTCTAGCGAGTGGAGACTTTAATAATGTAATTCAACTTTGGAAGGTCAAAAATGGTAAAAAAATCCGTCAATTGAAAGGTCATGGAGGATTTGTTGCAGGAGTTAATTCTTTAGCTTTTAGTTGGGATGGGGAAATATTAGCCAGTGTGGGAGGAGATAAAACCTTGAGAATTTGGGAGGTTAAGAGTGGAAAATGCTTGCACATTCTGCGGAGTCATTCTCGTTGGTTGAGTTCCGTTTCTATGAGTCCAGATCGCCAAACTTTAGTAACAGCAAGTGCCGACCAAACTATTAAAATTTGGGATTTTCATGCAGGTACCGAGTTAAAAACTATCAAAAATGATGCAGCATTGTTTGCTGGGTTTAATGCGGTTACTTTTAGTCCGGATGGTAAAATAATTGCTACTGCAAGTGATGATTATACCGTGAAACTTTGGGATGCGATCGCAGGCAGTAAAATCGGCGTTTTAGAAAATCATAATAATTGGGTTTGTTCGGTAGATTTTCGTTCGGATGGTTTATTTTTAGCGAGTGGTGGCTATGATAAAGCGATCCGAATTTGGGATATGCGATCGCAGGAGGAATACCAAGTTTTAGAAGGCCATCAGAATACCGTGAGAGTTGTACTTTTTAGTCCGGATGGAACAAGATTAGTGAGTGGTAGTGAGGATAAAATGGTTAAAATTTGGCAGTTGTAATAAGGCAAAAATAATTGTAAAATAGAGAAGTTTCTCTATTTTTTAATTCCTTCAATACAAATGGCATTTTCAAAACTTTCAGGATGTTCGACTCCCGCAAAGCGATCGTCTCGCCATTCTTGATATTGACAGAGACGAACATCTTTAAACCCTTGTTCAATAAAGGCATTAGTTAGAGAAGATTCGTCCCACATCCATTGATGGCGATTATTAGAAAACATTTCTCTCAGGCGATCGCCTAACGCTTTTCGCGTCCCTAAATGCCCAATTAAGGAGTTAGTCATAAAATTAATGGAGGCTTGAGAAGCAAGTTTTTCTTCCTTTTTTTCCCGAATATAAGTAGCAATTAAATCTTCTAAATTAGGAACAACTGCGCGGAAAATTCCTTGGGGTTTTAAATAAGAATAAATTCTTTCCATTGCAATCTTAAAATCTGTAATACTAAGATGTTCGAGAACATGGGAAGCGTAGATTAAATCGCAGCTATTGGGAGCAATATCTAAACCCTTGACAATATTTCCATATTGTGCATTTGTAGACCATGCTGGTAATTTGAGTACAGGAATTAGAAAACGTCCAATAATAGGAATTTTAACCAATCTTAAAGAGGGAGAAGCGTCAATATTTTTCCAGCCTTCAGCGATAATTAAACCACAACCAATATGCAGGCATATTGGTTGTTTATTATTGGTTATTTGTTGTGGGTTGTCTTTCATTAATAATTGTTTATTGTTCATTAATAATGGTCTGATAAACCGAGATGAGATGTCCGGCGATCGCATCCCAAGAATAGCGAGTTTTGACTAATTGTTTGCCATTATCGCCTAATTCTTGACGCAGTTGAGGAGATGCGAGGAGAGTCGCGATCGCCTCGGCTACTTTCGTCACTTCCCCTTCTACCACTAACCCAGCCTTAGCTGCAAGAACTTCTGGGGCAATTTGCACTTGAGGGGTGACAATAACAGGTAATCCTACCGCCATTGCCTCGGCAACTGCAACCGCAAAGTTTTCTGCAAAGGAAGGCAAAATGAATAGATCGGAACCTTGCAAGGCTAATGCTTTACTTTTCCCAGTTAAAAACCCAGCAAAGGTAACATTTTGAGTTAAGTCAAAAGATGCAACCAAACTTTCTAGTTTCTTGAGATATTCTTCTTCTCCCGTACCTGCAAAAATAAGATGAAATTCCTGTTTGGTTTTCAGAGAATAAAGTGCTTCGAGTAATAATTCTGGACGTTTTTTATAATGGATACGAGAGAGAAATAAAATAATCGGAGTTGTAGAAGAAATCTGATAAATTTGGCGTAGTTTTGAGCCTGCATCATCAATTATTATCTCTGATTGCACTCCTAAAGGTAAAATGGCTTTAGGTGCGACAATACCAAAATTATTGACATCTTCAGCTTCTCCTGCCGTGGTACAGTGAATAACCGCCGCCTGATTAAGATTCCGACGTTCAATCAAAGCTGAATATACTTGCTTTTTACGCTGACTTTGTGCTAAAGCCCAAGGTGATAATTGTCCCATTGTCCGAACAGTATAGGGAATTTTCTTCCACCTTGCGATCGCCCCAGCACAAGTGGAACTATAAGAAAATAAATAATGATGATCTAAAATGTCATAATTGGCGAGATTTTGCCATAACCATTGGGTTAATGACCACGAAAAAAGGAAACCGCGATCGTTACCGAGGGAAATCGTATTTTTTGGTGCAGAAAAGCGCGGGAAAAACCAAATAGGAACACCCTCATATTCAATACGCTGATGGAGAGGAACATCTAAAACCTCTAAACCATCATCATCAGTTGTGGCAATTTCTGCATCTATACCGCGATCGCGCAAGGCTTTAACTAAATTTAAAACAACCTGAGTCGGACCCCCTCGCGCCGACGAAACGGAAGGAATAACATGAAGAACTTTAAACACGATCGATAATCGACTATAGGGTATTTGTTATTATTTATACCATGAAAAATCCCCCACCCGAAGGCAGGGGATTTAAAACCTACTCAGCTAATGGTTAGCCGAACTTACCAGCCGTTGAAGCTATCAAGAAGGCCGCGTAGGTGAAGATGTAACCCACCGTGAAGTGAGCTAAACCAACCACGCGAGCTTGAACGATAGAGAGAGCAACGGGCTTATCTTTCCAGCGAACCAAGTTCGCCAAAGGAGTACGCTCGTGGGCCCAAACAATCGTCTCGATTAACTCTTGCCAGTAACCGCGCCAAGAGATGAGGAACATGAAACCTGTCGCCCAAACCAGGTGTCCGAAGAGGAACATCCAAGCCCAAACCGAGAGGTTATTCACGCCATAAGGATTGTAACCGTTGATTAATTGAGCAGAGTTTGCCCAGAGATAATCCCGGAACCAACCCATTAAATAGGTCGAGTTTTCATTGAACTGGGCAACATTACCTTGCCAGACGGCCAAGTGTTTCCAGTGCCAATAGAAGGTTAACCAACCCAAGGTGTTCAACATCCAGAACATGGCGAGGTAGAAGGAATCCCAAGCAGAGATATCGCAAGTACCGCCACGGCCCGGACCGTCACAGGGGAAGGAATAACCGAAATCTTTCTTGTCCGGCATTAACTTGGAGCCGCGAGCATCCAAAGCGCCTTTAACCAGAATCAACACCGTGGTGTGCAAACCAAGGGCGATCGCATGGTGAACCAAGAAGTCTCCAGGTCCAATGGTCAAGAACAGGGAATTAGCCCCGCTATTGATTGCATCTAACCAACCCGGCAACCAAACGTTAGCGTAGTTTGGGTATGCAGTGGCAGCAACACTATCAGGGTTGGATAACAGAACATCCATCCCGTAGAGAAGTTTGCCGTGAGACGCTTGGATGAACTGAGCGAACACAGGTTCGACGAGAATTTGCTTTTCAGGAGTCCCGAAAGCAACCACGACATCATTGTGAACGTACAGCCCGAGGGTGTGGAAACCGAGGAAGAGAGAAACCCAACTCAAGTGGGAAATCAATGCTTCTTTATGCTCCAACATCCGCGCTAGAACATTGTTCTCGTTCGCAATGGGATCGTAATCCCGCACCAAGAAGATCGCGCCGTGAGCAAATGCTCCTACCATCAAGAAACCAGCAATATACTCGTGATGAGTAAATAAGGCTGCTTGTGTGGTGTAGTCCCGCGCAATAAAGACGTAGGACGGCATGGAGTACATATGCTGTGCCACCAAGGAGGTAACAACCCCTAAACAAGCCAGATGCCATCCCAATTGGAAGTGCAGAGAATTGTTATAGGTGTCGTACATCCCTTTATGACCCGCGCCAATCATGCCGCCAAAAGGCGTACCTTCTGGGGGAGTGTGGGCATTCATGATCTCTTTCATGCTGTGACCGATACCGAAGTTCGTGCGGTACATATGGCCAGCAATGATGAAGAGAACTGCGATCGCCAAGTGGTGGTGAGCGATGTCAGTCAACCAAAGAGACTCGGTTTGGGGATGGAAGCCACCGAGGAAAGTCAAGATAGCTGTTCCCGCACCTTCAGAAGTTCCGAAGATATGACCCGCCGTATCAGGATTCTGAGCGTAAACGCCCCAGTTTCCCGTAAAGAACGGTGCCAAACCTGCCGGGTGAGGTTTCACGGAAAGGAAGTTATCCCAACCCACGTGGATGCCCCGAGATTCGGGAATCGCTACGTGAACCAAGTGACCGGTCCAAGCCAAAGAGCTAACTCCGAATAATCCAGCCAAGTGATGGTTCAAGCGAGACTCGGCGTTTTTAAACCAAGACAAGCTGGGGCGGAACTTGGGTTGCAAGTGCAGCCAGCCAGCGAACAACATCACGGCAGAGAGAATTAAAAGGAAGATAGAACCTTGGTAAAGTTCTGCATTGGTGGTCATGCCAATGGTGTAGAACCAGTGGTAAACCCCGGAATAGCAGATGTTAACGGGATTGCTTGCTCCCGCTTGGGTGAAGGCATCAATTGCACCTTGACCGAATTGGGGATCCCAAATTGCGTGAGCGATGGGACGGACATTGAGCGGATCTTTAATCCATTGCTCGAAGTTACCTTGCCAAGCCACATGGAAGAGGGTGCCAGAAGTCCACAGGAAAATGATAGCGATGTGTCCGAAATGGGAAGCGAAAATCTTTTGGTAGAGATTTTCTTCGGTCATGCCGTCATGACTTTCAAAGTCGTGGGCTGTGGCAATCCCGTACCAGATCCGACGGGTTGTTGGATCTTGGGCGAGGTCCTGGCTAAATTTTGGAAATTTAGTTGCCATAAATCTTTTTGAGGAGTTTTCCTACCTGAACATGAGTCTTATGCAAATTCACTAATGCGTGTTGCTACTCATTTGGGGACTGTCTTACCGCCATCAAAGAGGATTGATTCAATTTGATGGGGTAAGAAGTTAGACTTTCAACCGGACGTTTAACCCACGGAGAGTATTCGCGCCAAGAAGAATGCCCAAGTGGTGACAATGCCTCCGAGGAGGTAGTGAGCGACACCCACTGCACGTCCTTGGGTAATGCTCAACGCACGAGGTTGAATGGCGGGAGCAAGTTTCAGCTTGTTGTGAGCCCAAACAATGGACTCGATTAATTCTTGCCAGTAGCCGCGACCGCTAAACAAGAACATCAAGCTGAAGGCAAAGATGAAGTGACCCGCTAGGAACATAATGCCATAAGCCGAAAGGGCCGACCCATAAGAGTTGATGACATTAGCTGCTTGCGCCCACAGGAAGTCTCGCAACCAACCGTTAATGGTAATTGCGCTTTGAGCGAAGTTACCGCCGGTGATATGAGTGACTGTTCCATCTGGTGCTACTGTACCCCAAACATCGGATTGCATTTTCCAACTAAAGTGGAAAATTACGATGGAGAGGGAGTTATACATCCAGAACAAGCCCAAGAAGACGTGATCCCAACCGGAAACTTGACAGGTACCGCCGCGACCTGGACCGTCGCAAGGGAAGCGGAAGCCGAGTTCGGATTTATCGGGAACCAAGCGAGAACTCCGTGCGTAAAGAACGCCTTTGAGGAGGATCAGTACGGTGACGTGAATGGTGAAAGCGTGGATATGATGAACCATAAAGTCGGCAGTGCCTAACTTAATGGGCATCATTGCAATTTTGCCACCCACGGCAACGATATCACCACCGAAAGCAGGACTAACGGAGTTGAGGGCAAAGGGTGCTGTAGCACCGGCTGCTGCCGCATGAACTCCTTGGATCCACTGGGCAAAGATGGGTTGCAGTTGAATGCCCGTGTCCGAGAACATATCTTGGGGTCGTCCCAAAGCTCGCATGGTGTCATTGTGAATGTACAACCCGAAGCTATGGAAGCCTAACCAGATACAAACCCAGTTCAGGTGAGAGATGATGGCATCGCGTACCCGCAGGACGCGATCGAGAGCGTTGTTAACGTTCTTGGCAGGATCGTAGTCGCGCACCATAAAGATTGCCGCATGAGCGCCCGCCCCTACGATCAGGAAGCCACCAATCCACATATGGTGAGTGAAGAGGGACAATTGCGTGCCGTAGTCTATCGCTTGATAGGGATATGGGGGCATCGCGTACATATGATGGGCGATGATGATGGTCAGGGAACCGAGCAAGGCCAAATGCCAAGACAGTTCGGCGTGCCAAGAGGTAATAAAGATCTCGTAAATGCCTTTATGACCTTCACCACCAAAGAGAAGAGGATCGCCTTTATGAGCGTCCATGATCTCTTTAAAGGTATGACCGATACCCCAATTGGTGCGGTACATGTGACCGGCAATGATGAACAATACCGCCAATGCCAAGTGGTGGTGAGCGGTATCACTGAGCCAAAGTCCGCCTGTTACTGGATTTAAACCGCCTTTAAAGGTGAGGAAGTCTGAATAGACTGCCCAGTTCAAGGTAAAGAACGGCATAATGCCTTGGGCAAAACTGGGATAGATATCCGCCATTAAGCTCGGATTCAAAATCCACTCGTGGGGTAGGGGGATGTCGCTAATGGTTTCGATGACTTTACCGCCTACGGTGAGGGGGCTTCCGGCATCGATCGCATCTAAGCAAGCGTTAATGGGCATGGAGACGTGAATTTGCTGTCCCGCATAGCCTAAGCATCCTAATCCCAATAAACCCGCTAAGTGATGGTTCATCATCGACTCTGCGTTTTGGAACCATTCCAGTTTGGGGGCTTTTTTGTGGTAGTGGAACCAGCCGGCAAAAAGACACAGAGCAGCCATAACTAGACCGCCAATAGCGGTGCAGTATAGTTCGTACTCGTTGGTAATGCCATTGGCACGCCACATTTGGAAAAAGCCAGAGGTGACTTGAATGCCGTGGAAACCGCCACCAACATCACCATTTAATATTTCTTGACCGACAACAGGCCAGACGACTTGAGCGCTGGGTTTGATGTTGAGCGGATCTTGCAACCAAGCCGTGTAGTTAGAGAAGCGAGCACCGTGGAAGTACATCCCACTCAACCAAACGAACACGACGGCGAGGTGGCCGAAGTGCGCGCTAAAGATTTTGCGGGAAATTTCTTCTAAGTCGCTGGTTTGACTGTCAAAGTCGTGTGCGTCGGCGTGTAGGTCCCAAATCCAGGTGGTGGTTTTGGGCCCTTTGGCTAAGTCACGACGAAAATGACCCGGTTTTCCCCATTTCTCAAAGGAAGTGGGTACGGGATCGGTGTCAACCGCTACTTTTGCTTTTGCCTCTCCTTCTGGAGGACTGATTGTCATGAGGGTTCTCCTCCCTAGACAACAATGGACAAGCATTTTCCCTGTAAGGGGAATTTGCCAAACAATTTTTTGATTTGAAAAGCCGACGGAATTAAGATGTCGCCTTGTTTTCCCTTAATTATTTAACATCTCAGTGTTCAATTGAGATGTGTCTTTAGGGGGGTTTTGCTTTTAAAACCACTTATGAAGTAGATGATACGGTGCGTTCGTTCTTTTCGTTGAGATATGTTAACAATATTTAAACTTAGCTAAATCCTCTGTTCGATTGAGGGTTTAGTTCAATAGGAAAGGGGGAAAAGTCAAGTCATAATGAGGTTTTTTTTACAAAATGAAATATTTCTCCTTGACTATGTGGCGATCGCGGCTTTTCCGGTTCTAGTGCTTGATGTTTCCCCCTCTCTCAAGCTAAATTTGCGATCGGGCAGTCTGGTGTTAAGTCTGCTAAAACCAGAGGTTTGTAAACTGAAGCGATCGCCCAAGGAGGGGAAATGGCATTTTCAAGGATTTTGTTTCAATCGAGCAAATTGTTTTTGTCTGGGGTTTTGATTTTTGCTTTGAGTTGGGGACTGATGGGGTGTGGCGATCGCATTGAAAGCAAGGTTCTACAATCTCCTCCAGGGGACGAACTAGAATCTTTAGCGGAAGCGGCTCCCCCCCAAGCCTTTGTTGAGTTGGATCGGAGTTTACTTCGCTATCAGCCTCAAGTGACGATTGTTAGCCCTAAAACTGAGGAAATTATTGCTGATACTCAAGTATCTGTTGCAGTGCGGGTGGATGATTTGCCTATTTATCGCGATCGCGACCTAGGTTTGGGACCCCATGTTGCTGTGATTTTGGATAATGAGCCAATGCGAGAAGTTTACGATCTCGAAGAAGCTCTTGTTTTAGAAGATGTAGCACCGGGTACTCATACTTTACGGGTGTTTGCGGTGAAACCTTGGGGAGAAAGTTTTAAAAATGAGGGGGCTTATGCTCAAACAACATTTTCTCTTTTTACGCCAACTCCTCAAAATACGCCCAATACTTCTCAACCCATTTTGACTTACAATAGTCCCCAAGGAGATTATGGAGCAGAGCCGATTCTCCTCGATTTTTATGTGGCCAATGCTCCTCTTCATTTGGTTGCCCAAGAGAGTAATAATGATGAAATTGCCGATTGGCGCATTCGCGTAACTGCGAATGGGAAGAGTTTCTTGCTCGATCGCTGGAGTCCGATTTATCTTAAAGGTTTTGAGCCGGGTATTAATTGGGTGAAACTCGAGTTTTTAGACGAATATGGCAATCCTGTTAATAATACTTTTAACACTTCAGTGGGTCTTTTTAATTATCAACCTGGAGGAAAAGATACTCTTTCTCTATTGATTAACGGTGAATTGGCGGCATTAGATGCGAGTCCAATTGTCGATCCGAATTACAAACCGATAGAAACTGCGCCTATTATTGTGGAGGACGAATCGGAAGAAGTTCCCACTACTGATGAAGAAGTTATTCTAGAAAGTCCTGAAAACGAGTCCATTGAATTAGAAGAAATTTCTCCTTCTGAACCTTCTCAAGAACTGACCTCGGAAGAGGAACTATTAGAGGAAAACGCATCTTCCCAATCTTCTCAAGAACTTATCCTGGATGAAACAACAACACCAGAAGAGGAAATATTAGAGGAAAGCTCATCTTCCCAATCTGCTCAAGAACTTATTCCGGATGAAACAACAACACCAGAAGAGGAAATATTAGAGGAAGAAATTCCTATGCCAGAATTGGAGCAAGAACCGATATCGGTAGAAAATAATGTTAAGGATACAGAAAGTTCTGTTTCTGAAACGGAAAATATAGAATCCACTCAAGAAACTCCTATCGATCCGCCATCCGAGAACTTCTCAATCGATTAATGTTGAGAGCAGTTCTCTCTAAAGCACAAAGCCCCAACTAAACACTTTTTGACTTAGTTGGGGTAATTCATCTCAGATAAAGCGATATGCCTGTTGATTGTAGCAAATAATTTTATTTGCTTCTTGTTTTCGCGATCGCCCTATGATATACTTACTTTAGTTGTATTTAATATATTTATTTCATAATGGGTAATAGTGGCAGTTATAAATAGGTCAAAATATTCCCATTATAATAAAATTAAAAATAACAGAAAAAATCAGAAAAAGCAAGGATTTTAACGCAAAAAAATGTTAAGAAATATTTATAAAATCCATGAGGGATTATCAATCAATTAGCTATACTGCCTTTTTAAGCGGTTGGTGGCTGCCTCTCATTCCTGCTTTATTAAGTTTGATTCTTGCCGCGATCGCCCTTCCCTTCGTGACAGCAAGACAGGGGTTTGGAGACCAAACCCCTACCTCATAATCAATTTTTGCTATAGAATTGGAAAATATGAGAGTTTTGAGGGTAGAAATGTGGTCGAACTGATCAAAATACCGACAGCATGGCAACAGTTAAGAAATCGTCAAATTACTTGCGATCGCGCTTTAGCTATGTTAGTTGATGAAGAAGGTTTAATCGACTCCTCCTTACTCGATTCAGAAGTCAGCGATCGCTTTTTTCGCGAATTTCCCCACAAAAAACTCTTACCTCCGGTTGTTCCCCTACTCCTCTGGCAAAATTGTTATTATTTAGGCAGTCCCGTAGATATTTCTGCGGCAGATCTACGCATGATGCGCGATCGCACTTTCGCAGAAATCGAAATTGTTCGCGTTATAGATAAAAGTTATAACAAGTGGTATCACACTTATCACTACAATCCTAAAAATATCACCGCTAATCCTTTTGTAAACCCCCTCACAGGATTAACAGAACAAGAAAATATTAGTGAAACCACAGAACTCTATCTCGCTAAAGCAGTCGGCCAGATCGAACGCATTAAAACCCTCATTTCCGGTGCTTTAAGAAACCGTGCCAGTGATATTCACCTCGAACCCATGCAAGAAGGGTTGAGAGTGCGCTATCGTATCGATGGTGTTTTGCGAGATATCACTACCCTACCCATTGAAATCAGTCGGCGAGTAATTGTTGCCTTAAAGGTCATGTCAGAGATCGACATTGCCGAAAGTCGTAAACCTCAAGATGGACGTATCGGCGAACAATATGCCTCGGGGGAACAAGCAGAATTAGGTATGGATATGCGAGTCAGTACCCTCCCTTGTGTATTCGGAGAAAAGGCCGTCGTTCGTTTGTTACCTCGCAAAAATCCCTTTAAAGTTCTCAACGATCTGGGATTTTCCCCCAAAACCCTCGAAATTTATAAAACTTGGTTGACTCAACCCCAAGGAATTATCGTCTTTACCGGTCCCACGGGTTCGGGGAAAACCAGTACACTATATACCAGTTTGCAAGTGATTTCCACGGAACACGTTAACGTCGTCACCGTAGAAAACCCCGTTGAGTATATTTTGCCTCGCATTACTCAAACTCAAGTCAATGAAGCCGCAGGAATGACCTTTGCCGCAGGAATGCGGGCGATTTTGCGCCAAGACCCAGATATTATTATGGTGGGGGAAATTCGCGATGAAGAAACCGCCGAAACTGCTGTGAGAGCAGCCTTAACAGGACATTTAGTTCTCACTACTCTTCATACTAACGATGCTCCTGGTGCTATCCCCCGACTTAAAGATATCGGCCCCGATCCAGGGTTGATCAGCGATGCTTTATTGGGTATTGTGGCACAGCGTTTAGTGCGGCGAGTTTGTCCCCACTGCGCTGAACCTTATATCCCCACGGAACAAGATTTTGATAAGTTAAATGTAGATCCCAAGCGCATCGATACTTCCCAATGGCGTAGGGGAAAAGGGTGTAATATGTGTTTTGATTCGGGATATTTGGGACGGGAGGCGATCGTGGAACTTTTGGATGTAGATGATACTGTCCGAGAAATTATTTATGATGGCACAATGACCCAATTACACCGCTATTTAAAGAAGATTAAGTTTGCTTCTTTTCGCATTGCAGCCATTGATAAAGTTGCTTTAGGGGTGACAACTATTGAGGAAATTTTGCGAGTTTTGCCTTACAGTTCTTTACGTCGGAAGGCATTAGGAGAATGAGAAGATTTACAAAAATAAAATTGCGAAATGATCTTAATACACATTAAGTCAAAATCGCGTTATCCAACAATAGTTAATTCACAGCGATCGCATTTCAAGCCTTAAATCATTTTCTCCTTGCACTGCTACAGCCCCAACATAAGCTGATTCTAGATCGATCGGCCACAATTTCCACCCCACTGCGACTTTTCCCCCAATACGATAAATTTGCACGGGTTCCTCGGGTAAGAGGGAAACTTCGACATCTTTTAACCCTGCTATTCCCTCCCCCGTCGCCTTGAGAAATGCTTCTTTGCGCGTCCAAGCGGTGAAAAATGCCCTTGAGGTTGAAAATGAGGGTAAATCGCGAATCTTCTCCCATTCCGCCTTACAGAAAAAACGCTCGGCTAATTTTACCGCGTCAGGAAGGGGGCGAATTTGCTCGATATCAACTCCAATGGGGCGATCGCGACTCACCCCATACAAAATTAAGTCCCCAGAATGGGAGATATTAAATTGCAGGGTTTCGCCTTTTAAGAGGGGTTTTCCCCTAGCAGAGTAAACAAAGGTCAAACTCTGGGGATCTCGTGCCAAATAATGCCCTAATAATACTCGTAACAGTCCCCGCCCGAGGATATAGCGATCGCGATCGCGTTGGAAGTGAAATCTCTCTGCTTTGCTTTTTTCTTCCTGGGAAAGCAACTTTACCAATGTTTTTACGGTCATAGGGGGAGATTGGACGCAACATTGCCAAACGCAAATTTCCGGCGGCGATCGGGTTAAAATGTCTGGGAGAGACTGCAAAAACTTAGCTTGTGTTTCCTTAAATTTTCGATCTTCGTTCATAATGCAAAGAAGTGTGAGACGAGTGAGAAAGCTATGACTCTGTTACCCGGATCGGGCGATCGCCCAAACAACCCACCCCCCCAACACCGACGCAATTTCTGGTTGCGGGTTTTACTCATTTTAGGGGTTGGGACGACGGGAGGTCTAGCCATTTTTTGGATTCTCGTCCAACAATTTTTCGCCCCGCGTTTTCTCTCCCCTCGGGTTGAAATTATTCTCGAAAATCTGCTTCAACGTCCGGTAGAATTGGGGGATCTCGAATCATTTTCTCCCACGGGACTGCGTTTGGGCAGAACGGTGATTCCCAGTACTTCAGATCAACCCGATACCGCTACAGTTCAAAGTATTCGGGTTCGTTATAATCCCATTTCGATTCTAACTCATCGCAGGTTAAATTTAGATATTTCTCTCATCGAAGCCGATGCTTATATCGAACAAAGAAAAGAGCGCAATTGGTTGGATATTCCGCCTTTTCCTGAAAGTGATTTTCCTGTGAAGATTAATGTTTCTGCTGTCCGTATTTTCGATAGCAATTTAACTGCGGTCAGTCGCTATCAAGATGGAGAATTTCAACCGCCGATCCGCCTTTCTATAACGCGATCGATTGTGTATCTTAAGGATAAATATGAAGATGTTCGGGTTGCAGATTTGGAGGGATTTTTTCCCGCAGGTGGTACATTTTCCCTCAAAGGCAAAGGTATTATTCCTGGGAAGAAGATTGCTAACTTGGAAGCGAAACTGACATTGATCGCGAGTAAAGTTAATCTTGAAGAATTTAAAAATATTATTCCTTTACGTTTGGCAGATTATCAGATTGCAGATGTTCAAGGGGAAGCGGGTATTAATGCGACGATCGCCATTTCGGGAAATCCTTTTTCTCTTGATACTTTACCTTTTATTACTGGAGTTGGTACAATTGCTAAACTTGCCGTTATTAGCGATCGCCTTTCTCAGCCTTTGACGATTCCTCAAGGTTCAATTCGTTTTCAAGGACAAGTTGCTAAGTTAGAAAAGGTTACAGCTTATTTAGGAGATATTGCCACTCAAGTTGATGGTACCGTATCGCGAGAATCTGGTTTTGATATGGCTGCGATCGTAAAACCGGTAGCATTTTCGACACTGTTTAAAACACTAGATATCAAACCTCCCGATCTTTCTTTATCTGGGGTTGTTGAAGTTGAGAGCAAACTGACAGGAGATTTTGATAATATTATTCTCTCGGGGGTGGTTAAAAATGCTTGTTTGTCGAAAAAACCTTGCCGTTTACCGCAATTTGATCGCATTACTTTAAAAACAGTTAATGCCGCTTTCAATCTAGCAGTTAATCAACAAGTTTTGACTGTCGATCGCTTTACTCTCGATCCGGTTTTAGGAGGAAAAATTACCGGAGATGGCAGTCTTGCTTTCAAAAAGAGAGAAGCGATCGCCAATGTTACGTTTAACAATATCCCCGCAACAAACTTTGCCAGTCTTTATGGGATAAAATCAGAAGGATTACCTTTCAATTTTGGCAATTTGTCGGCGCGATCGCGAGT
Source organism: Spirulina sp. CCY15215 (assembly GCF_016888125.1). Lineage (GTDB taxonomy): Bacteria > Cyanobacteriota > Cyanobacteriia > Cyanobacteriales > Spirulinaceae > CCY15215. Next base: position 23,674 of record NZ_JACSWA010000575.1, on the reverse strand, counting down.
TTCTATTCCTCTCGATCGCTGGCAGAATTTTGAGGCAACAATTAACAGTAATATTCTGTTGGGAGAAGGTCGCGTTACGGTGAATAATTTTCGTGCTAAAAATGGGCGTTATGATGGCACAATTTTAGTCTCTGATGTGGGTTTGGGGCAAGTTCTTCCTCTTCCTACTGAAACTCGTCGCCAAGTGGGGAAGGCGAATGCTAAATTAAATGTATCGGGTTCTCTGGAGAATTTTAATCTCGATGCTATTGTCAAAAATGCGATCGTTCGGGGTAATGCTAGTCTCAATTTAGCGAGGGGAAAGGTTCAACTTGATAATCTAAATATTGCCAATAATCAATTTGCGACGATTCTGCGTTCTTCTGGTGTGAATATCGGAGAAATTGCCCCTACTTTTATTGGCGATCGCTTCTCTTTACCGCCTTTAGGAACATTAGCAGGACAGTTCAATATTACAGGAACATTAGCAGGTTTTTTCCCCGAAACCTTAACAGGAACGGGAAAAATGAGTGTAGGGGTTGCAGGAGGAGAAGGCAGTGCAACGGGTTTTGAATTTGTTAATAATACCCTCACAGCCAATGTTTCTGCAAGAGATATCCAACTAGAAGAACTTTCTAAATTGGTGACTTTACCTCCGGATCTGAAAATCAACCGCAAATCTCTAGGCAGAGTTTCCGGTACTGCCGATATTAATTATCAATTATCCGCGATCGGGAAACAATTTGCTTTCGATCTGGCACAATTATCGGTTCAAGGAAGGGGAGAAGTTGTAAATTTGGCAGGAGGGAGAGCAAATGCTACATTTAATGTTAATGAAGGGAATTGGCAAGCGAAGATCAAAGCATCGGGAATTGTCCCCAGTCGCATCACCCCACAAATTCCCTCTGACTTAGATGCGATCGCCTCTGGAAACTTTAATTTAACAGGGTCTTTAAATGCCCTGAATTTACAAGGAATTCGCGGCACGGGGACAGCTTTAATTAATGCAATGGGAGGCAATATCACCGCCAATAATATCCTTTTAGCAGGAGGTAATCTCCAAGCAAATCTCATGCCTCGCGGACTGCAAATCAATCGCATTTCTTCAGAATTACGAGGAATTTTAACTGGCAATATTAACATCAATGCCAACTTAGTACAATTCCAGCCCAGCGCCTTAAAAGCAAAAGGACAAATTAACCTCAGTGAAGGCGTTTCCCTGATCGATCGCCCCCTAGAAGCCCTCTTTGCTTGGAATGGGTCCCGGTTACAGATTGAAAAAGCCACAGCAGCAGACCAATTAGACGCAACAGGGTACCTAAATGTTAATCTTATCTCCCTTTTAGAACGGGATATTATGGGAGCATTGGGAGAATTTAATTTTGATGCTAACCTACAGAACATCGATCTGGCACGACTTAAAACAGAAGTTGCCCGTTTTACCGCCTGGGGGCTAGATCGGGAAAGTATTGTTCTCTCTGGGTTTGCGGGATTTGCGGGCAACATTTCGGGAACAACGCGATCGCCTTCCCTGCAAGGTCAAGTCTCCCTCGATCGTGTCGCTTTTAATCAACTCGTCCTCGATCCCGTCCTTTCCGGAGAAGTCAATTTTGTAGCGGGAGAAGGAGGCAACGCAGACATACGCGGAATCCGAGATAAAATTACCGCAACCTTAGATCGCAACTATCTCCCAGAAACCTTTGCCATCAAACTCGACGAATTTACCGCCACTGGAGAACGAGAAGGCAACATTCTCAACGCAGAGATAGCGAACCTGCCCCTCGCTTTAGCCAAAGCAATAGCACCCCTGCACCTCTTCCCCCGCGTCGTCGCCGCACAACCCCTCTCCGGTAACTTGGAGGGAAACTTAGCCGTCAACATGGAAACCTTTGACACAACAGGCAATATTGCGATCGCCGATCCGGTATTTGGAATCGTTAGCGGCGATCACTTTAGGGGCAAAATTGCCTATACTAACGGTGCGATCATCCTCGAGGAAGGCGATTTGAGTGAGGGAGAAACCCAATATCTCCTTGATGCCAGAGTCAGTGAGATATTTAGCGATCCCAAAATTCAGGGAGATATTCAAATCGCCAATGGAGATATTCAGGACTTCTTAAAAACCTTTCGCCTCAAAGACTTTCAGGATTTCTTGCGCCTCGCCCGCACCCTTGAAAGAGATGCACCTGGAAAGGCAGAGGACTTAAAGACCTTTGCCGTGGGTTCTGTGGATGAAACCACGATACTCAACCAACTCCGTCGCTTGTCAGAGATTAATACCCTTCAAGACCTACAAGAAGAAGAACGCCAGAAAGCCTTTCCTGTACCACCTCTAGCAGACCTGCGCGGTAATTTTGACGGGACGATCCAAATATCCACTAGACTCCGAGAAGGGTTTGCGGGGACTGACGCAGACTTCGATCTTTCCGGATTAAATTGGCAATGGGGTTCCTTTGAAGCGGATACTGTTGTTGCTAAAGGCAGCATCGAAAAAGGACTGATTACCATCTTACCCCTAGAAGTGAGAGCCGGAGAAGGATTTGTGCAAGTATCGGGAACCTATGGCGGAGAAGGAATTTCCGGTAAAGTAGACGTGACAGAATTCCCCATTATCCTCTTACAAGATTTACTCCCCTTACCTCCTGCGATCGGTTTTGGGGGTCGTATCAATTTAACCGCCAACCTTTCCGGAACCCAAGAAAACCCCCAAGCACGAGGTAGAGTGGATATTGCCGATACCAAAATTAACGATACTGACGTTTATTCTGCCGAAGGTACCTTCAGTTATAACAAAGCACGCTTGCGATTTTCCGGCAAGAGTCTCTTAGCAGAAGAGGGAACCCCTTTAACTTTAACCGGGGTTATTCCCTATCGCCTACCCATCCCCATCGCCTTACCCCCTGAAGATAATTCCTTAAGTTTGCAAGCTAATCTTGAAGATGACGGACTGGCAATTATTAATATTCTCACCCGTCAGCAATTGGAATGGGAAGGAGGGAAAGGCAAAGTTGATGTGAAAATTAATGGTTCCATCGATCCCGAGACGAAACGCTTAAAAACCTTAATCGCTGATGGCAATATTAGCCTAGAAGATGGCATTGTTAACCTACAAGTCATTCCCGACCCCATTACCGACATCAACGGGGAAATTGCCCTTAATTTTAATAACATTGATGTCAAGAATTTAACCGGAAAATTTGGCGGGGGAGATATCATTGCCTCGGGAACTATACCGACTTTTTTAGCCACACCCCAAGAAAACCCCCTGACGGTAAACCTAGAGACTTTGGCTTTGAATTTAAAAGGGTTATTAAGGGGGGATATTCAGGGAAATATGCAAATTGCCGGCACCGCGATCGAACCCATCATTTCCGGGGCATTAGAGATCGCTAATGGCACTTTACAGATTTTAGGAGCGGCGGGACAAGGGGATAAGGGAAATTTGTCTGGTAGCGGTGATGTCGGTTTGGCAGATTCCGTTTCTTTTGATAACTTACAACTGACTCTCACGGATAATTTTGCGATCGAACAATTGCCGATTTTAAAGTTTATAGCAGGGGGAAGTTTTCTCGTTAATGGTACCCTAGCGGACTTGCAACCCGAAGGTACAATTCATCTCAAGCGGGGTTTTGTGAATTTGTTTACCACAACTTTTCGTTTAGAACGCAATTATGACAATATCGCCCGTTTCGTTCCCGAACGGGGATTAGATCCGGAGTTAGACTTACTATTATTAGGGTCTGCGTTGGAAACTTCTCGCCCCATTTTGAGAAGCGATACTCTAACTTCTGAGGTTCGAGATACTGCCACTAATATCGGTTCCGTACAAACCTTGCGAATTGAAGCACAAGTGACCAGTACGGCGTTTGAGTTGGCGGATACGTTGAAGAATTCGGCGGCAACTGGGGGACGACCCGCGCAACAAGTCCTTACTTTAAGGAGTAGCCCTCGCCGCAGTGAAACTGAATTGATTGCTTTGTTGGGGGGTGGGTTCATTAATGCTGTGGCTGGGGGAGATAGTACGGCACTGGCGGGAGGTTTGGCCAATATTGCCGGGACAGCGCTTTTAGGGGGGGTACAGGGGCAAATTGCTGACGCATTTGCGTTGGATCGTTTCAGCATTTTTCCGGCGGAGGTAATTGATGATACGGGACGCACGGGAACATTAGGGGTAGCGATGGAGTTGGGGAAAGATTTCGGGCGCAATTTTTCGATTTCGGTGTTACAGTATTTGACTCCACCGGATCAACCGACGCGCTTTAATACTCAATATCGCTTAAATGATAATTTTACCGTGCGGGGTTCGACGGATTTTTCGGGGGATAGTCGTTTATCGGTGGAGTTTGAAACGCGGTTTTGATGGGTTTTTGCTAGATATGTAGTTTTATAGCATTGGTTGGGGCGAGGGATATTAAGGTAGAAGAGTCGATCCTTGCGTTTATATGGTAATGCAAACATTTTGCCCCTTAGTTGTTCAATGCGTAACTCCTATTGACGATCGCCGAGTCATCGTGGTAGTTTTCGGGTCAATGTCCCGTAAACTTTTCAGGATCGGTTATGAATTTATTACCACGTCAATTTTCCCGACAACTTTTTCAGAAGTGTGCGATCGCCTTGGTCAATTTGGGTGCTATTTTTATCGCTGCTTCTCCTCTGTTAGCGCAGGACTTTGAAAATGCTGAAATTAAAACGATTCCCGTTGAGGATGGCATCTATATGTTACAGGGTGTAGGCGGCAATTTGGGCTTGTTGGTGGGGAAAGATGGTATTTTTCTCATTGATGACGAATATGCGCCCTTATCGGAGAAAGTCATGGCAGCGATCGCCGCTATTAGCGATCGCCCGATTCGTTTTGTGATTAATACCCATTGGCACAGCGATCATACAGGAGGGAATGAAAATTTAGGTCGTGCAGGTACCGTTATTGTTGCCCATGATAACGTGCGGGAACGGATGAGTACAGAACAATTTGTGGAAACTTTGGATCGCACTTTTCCTGCTTCTCCAGCAGTCGCACTACCGACGATTACCTTTAACGATACGGTTACTTTTTATCTCAACGATAACGAAATTTCTGCCTTGCACGTTGACTTTGCTCATACCGATGGTGATTCTATAATTCACATTCGGGATGCAAATATCATTCACACGGGAGATATTTATTTTAATGGCGATTATCCCTTCATTGATATTGATAGTGAGGGATCAATTAATGGGGTATTGGCAGCCGTAGAAAAATTATTGCAAATTGTGGACGATCGCACGAAAATAATACCAGGTCACGGTTCCCTCTCCAATCGTAGCGAACTGATCAGCTATCGTAATATGCTGTTAGCGGTGCGCGATCGCGTCACTACGGCGATCTTGGCCGGGATGTCGGTGGAAGAGTTTCTTGCGTCAGATCCGACGGCTGATTTTGACCCAACTTGGGGGAATGGTTTCCTCAAACCTGAACAATTTTTGCGAATTGTTTACGCAGATTTATCGCGATCGCGGCAGTAGAAAACCAAGAATAAATTAAATCTAAATAGGACTTACGCATTTATACACTAGCGGGCAGAAGATGCCCGCTAGTGTATACTAATTAAGATATAAAGAATGGGGTGCAGTGCATTTGTATATTTTTAAGACTTGAAAAATAGTCGCGAAAAAATGAAATTTAAAAAACTACATTACTTTTTAATTCCTCTCTTATATTATCCCTTTTTAGACTCTCAGTCTCGATCGATGTTGGCCGGAGAGATTACTTCTACTTCAGATGGGACGGGAACGACAGTGAGAAAAGATGGGTCAATTTCCTACATTGAAGGAGGAAGTCAGGTTGAGGGGAATTTATTCCACAGTTTTCAAGAATTTGGACTCAGTGCTGGGGAAATTGCTAACTTTCTTTCTACACCCAATATTGAGAACATTCTCGGACGAATAACCGGAGGAAATCCCTCAATTATTGATGGCTTAATTCGTGTTACAGGAGGCAATTCTAACCTCTATTTGATGAATCCTGCGGGCATCGTTTTTGGTAGGAATGCTAGTTTGGATGTTCCTCGTAGTTTTACTGCAACAACGGCAGATAGAATCGGTTTTGCAGGGGGTTGGTTTAATGCTGAAGGAGAGAATAATTATCAAAATTTGATCGGTACCCCCAATGAATTTGCTTTCCTGAGTGAGAAGCCAGGAGCTATTATTAATGCGGGCAATTTAGAAGTTCCTCGGGGGGAAAATTTAGCCCTCATTGGCGGTACCGTGGTCAATTCTGGGGCGATCGCCGCTCCAGAGGGGAATATTACCCTCGCAGCAGTCCCTGGAACGAGTTTGGTGCGCCTCTCCCAAAAAGGAATGCTTTTAAGTGTGGAACTCCCTGCCGAAGCAATCACAAAAGGTATCACCCCTTTCGATCTGCCGCGTTTGTTGACAACACCAGAAGTAAAGGAAGTAACGAGGATCGACCCCTCTCGCATCGAAATTGAAGCGGGAACCGTCAGCATCATGGGGTCAGTTTTTGCCGAAACGGTTAATTTGGCGGCGGTTCGGGGGGTGACTCCCAGCAATGCCGATCTCCTCCGCACGGGAGACGGGAGCAAAAGCGCCCCCACTGTGACAATATTTCCCCAAAATCATCGCGATCCCCTCGCTTATGTAGCCATTGACGAAACTGTGGCCAACTATCAGGATTTTTTGTATGGAGGTAAACCAGGAACGACTTCTTTTGTGGTGATGCGGGAAGAAAATGGGTTAGGGGCGATCGCCGATCGCTTAGAGGCGATCGCCGCAGAAGGTAGAAGTGTGGATGAACTTCACATTGTCGCAGAAGGAAATAAAGGAGAGTTTTGGTTAGGCAATACTTTTGTTAGTCACGAAAATATCGAACAATACCAAACTCAATTACAATCATGGTCGGGTGCTTTTAGCGATACTGCTGATATTTTACTCTACAGTTGCTTTACCGCCCTTGGAGAGGCTGGGGAAGCACTGATGTACAATCTTGCCCAAGCAACGGGAGCCGATATTGCAGCTTCCACTAACTTAACTGGAAGTGCCGCTTTGGGGGGGGATTGGATTTTAGAGTATCACCAAGGAGAGATTGATGCTTCTCTTGCCTTTCAAGCCGAAACATTAGCAACTTATGAAGGGAAATTAGCAGTTTTTACCGCCAGTAATGAAACCGAGTTACTTAACCATATTAATACCGCTAATAGTAACGGTGAAAGCGATACTATTCGCCTGGCTAATGATATTGCTATTACCAGCAATCATGGAGGAGGAGAAAATGGTTTACCCACGATTCTTGCAGACGGAGGGAATAATCTGCTAGTTGATGGTTTTGAGCATACCATTACCCGCAGTTCTGGCTCCAATTTTCGCTTTTTCGAGATTGATAATGGTGCAAATTTAACTCTCAATAATTTAGCCTTAACGAATGGAAATGCCAGTTCTGGGGGCGCAATTTATAACCAAGGGACGGTGAGCATTAATAATAGTACCCTGTCGGGAAATGTGTCAACGGGAAACGGTGGCGCAATATTCAACTCCAACATTTTGAGTAATACCACAGTCAATATTAATAATAGTACAATATCGGGAAATTCTGCTTTGGGAAATGGGGGAGGTGTTGCCAATATCACCGCTCTTTTAGGAACGGCAACAGTCAATATTAATGATAGTACCATTACCAATAATTCTGCCAGTAATGGAAGCGGAATATTCAATCAATCTAATATATTATTCGCCAGTGCGATCGTCAATGTCAAAAATACCATTCTTGCTGGTAATAATGGCAGTCAAGCTAACAGTACTGCGGCTCTTGGAATCGCAACAATTAATAGTAATGGGAATAATCTTTTCGGTAGTGCTGCCAATATATCTGGGGTAGGGGGAAGCGATATTCTTGAGGCAGATCCGCAACTTTCTCCCCTCGGTAATTATGGCAGTTCCCTGCAAACTCACGTTCCTCTCCCCAATAGTCCGGCGATCGATGCTGGCAATGCTGTCAATGGGACGGATCAAAGGGGATTAACTCGAGGGGGAAACAGCGATATCGGTGCGGTGGAAGTGACTGCGGATCTGGCGGTGGATTGGACGGTTAGCAATCCTACTCCCACTCCAGGAAGTTCGGTTACTTTTGTAGTTACTTTAAATAACAATGGTTTTGATGCAGTAGGGAACATTTCCTTAGCAACACAATTCCCAACTGAAATTCAAATCACTAATGTTTTAGCTTCAGTAGGAACTTACGATCCTATGACAGGAATTTGGAGCGTTGGCAATCTCGATGGCAGTTTCAACACGATCGCCGAAGATACCAATGCAACTTTAACATTTACTACCGCGATCGCTCCCGATGCAACGGGAACGCTATTGAGTTTGGCAGATAATATAACTTTAGTGGGAGAAGATCTTGACTTAACGAATAATCAGAGTAGTGTGTCCTTGGTGATTCCTCCCGCGAATATTGTGGAAAATATTATTTCCTCCAGCACTCCAGTTATTGTGGAAAATATTATTTCCTTTAGCACTGCTTTTGAGGAAGACAATAAAACTATTGATGCGATCGCTACCCCTGATTTTAATCCGATTCTATTTACTAAAAGAGAAGAATTTGCATTCGATTTAAAACTTCTCGAAGAATCAGTGACGAATATTTATGAAGACTTTTTCGGACTAGAGAAAGTTGATATTCTCACCCTTGCCGAAGCACAAGATACGCTTCGCAATATTGAAGAACTAACAGATTTTAAACCCGCTCTGATTTATGCCTTTTTTCAATCTTCTACCCTAGGAAACGAGGCAGAACAAACACCGATTTGGGAGTTCAATCGCTTCTTTAATGCCAATCCAGAAACCTTTATCGTGCGCTTGGAAGAATCTCAACCAACGGATCAACTATATCTCGTTCTGGTTACAGGAAAAGGTGAAGTCATTCGCTATCATATCCCCGAAGCAACTCGAGCAAAAGTGAAACAAGAAGTTTATGATTTCCGTCGCCATGTTACCAATCCTCGCCGAGTGCAAAGTTTTCTCTCTTCTGCTCAACAATTATATCAATGGCTAATTTCTCCTTTAAAAGAAGATTTACAGGAGAGAGGGATTAATAACCTTGCCTTTATTGTCGATGCGGGTTTACGTTCCATCCCTCTCTCCGCACTCCATAGCGGCGATCGCTTTCTGATCGAGGACTATAGTGTGGGCATGATGCCAAGTTTGTCCCTCACGGATACCCAGTATCGGGATATTCGCGGCGATCGGGTGCTGGCCATGGGAGCAGAGCATTTTAGCGATCTTGAATCTTTACCTGGAGTCCCTTTCGAGTTGGAAACCATTCGCGAACTCCTTTGGCAAGGGGAATCTTTCCTCAATGAAGACTTTACAGCAGCAAATCTCAAAAAAGCGAGAAGCACTCAAAAGTACAGTATTGTTCACTTGGCAACTCATGGGGAATTTCGACCAGGAATGCCGAAAAATTCCTATATTCAACTGTGGAACGAACGGTTGACTCTTGATAAGTTACGAACTTTAGAGCTAAATCGTTCTACCGTCGATCTGTTGGTTTTAAGTGCTTGTCGCACGGCTTTGGGGGATGCAGAAGCAGAATTAGGCTTTGCAGGGTTTGCGGTTTTGGCAGGAGTAAAATCGGCCATGGGCAGTCTCTGGTATGTTAGTGATATAGGAACTTTGGGATTAATGACGGGTTTCTATGAAAAATTGCAGCAAGTTCCCATTAAGTCCGAAGCCTTACGACAAGCTCAGTTAGCCTTGTTGCGAGGAGAAACCCGCATTGAAGATGGCTTATTAGTCACTCCTACAGGGAATTATCCCCTCCCTCCCCCATTGGCTTCTCTAAACGATCGCAGTTTGAGCCATCCTTACTACTGGGGAGGATTTACTACTATCGGTAGCCCTTGGTAATTCTGCAAGGAAAGGAGAAAAACTGGAGGTTTTTTGTGAGGCTTTTCTCTTTTTGTAGGAGTAATAAAAGGAGAGATTAACTAAGGCAACCTTTCCAACCTGGCAACTTTAGGATCGATAATTTTCTGCCCGAGTTGGGGAAATTTAATGGCAATATTGGTCTTTTTTCCCGTACCGAAAACATGAGTTATTTCTCCTTCTCCAAAAGTATTATGTAACACCCGATCGCCAACTTGCCAAATTTCAGTTAGAGAATCATTGGAAATGGCGATCGCGGTTTTCTTTTTGCGACGAGAGGAAGGGGTAATTTTGACATTGCGATCGATTAAATCTTCGGGTAATTCTTCGAGAAATTGTGACGGAATACAGTGTTCTTTCGATCCCCAGAAATAGCGTTCTTGTGCATGGGTAATGAACAATTGTTCTTGCGCCCGAGTAATCCCAACATAACACAAACGGCGCTCTTCTTCCAAACCCGCAGGATCGCGCATGGCTCTAGCATTGGGGAGTAATCCTTGTTCTAATCCTACCATAAAAACGACGGGAAATTCTAAACCTTTGGCGGAATGTAAGGTCATCAAAGAAACGACTTCTTGTCCATCGTCTAAGTTATCTAAATCGGAAGCAAGGGCAGCATTGGCTAAAAATGAAGGTAAATCTTTCTCGTCATTATCTGCTTGAAATTGTAAGACAGCGTTACCCAGTTCGAGAATATTTTCGATGCGATTACTGGCTTCTTCTGTGCCTTTATCTTGTAATGTTTGCACATAACCTGAATCTTTCATGATACCATCTAAAATATGATAAGCATCTAATTGTTCTATTTGTTCTTGATAGGTTTTAATCGTTGTTGCAAACTTATTAATCGCTTTTGCTGCCCGTCCTCCTAATGTATTCACTGAAGTTTCATCACTAAGAATTTCCCATAAAGGGACTCCTAATTCTTGTGCGGCTTTAACTAAACCTTCAATGGTTGCCTTGCCAATTCTGCGAGAAGGGGTGTTAATAATACGCAATAAACTAACAGTATCGGCAGGATTTGCGATCGCCCTGAGATATGCCAACGCATCTTTAACTTCCTTGCGATCGTAGAACTTCAAACCGCCAACAATAGTATAAGGGATTTCCGTCCTTAAGACATCTTCAAAGGCACGAGATTGGGCATTGGTGCGATATAAAATTGCAAAACTCCCCCAATCTAATTCGGGATTTTCTTGGGTTAGTCGTCGCAGTTGTCGCAGCACAAATTGCGCTTCTCCTTGGTCGTCATCGGCTTTATGGATACATATTTTTTCTCCTTCTCCTCGGGTTGCTTTCAGGACCTTATCGATCCGTTGCGTATTGTTTTCAATTAAAGCATTAGCCGCTAAGAGAATATTTTCCCGCGATCGATAATTCTCCTCTAACTTCACCATTGTTTTAGTTTTAGCATCTGTCAAACCATCGCCAAAATCTTCTTGAAATCCTAAGAGAATGGTAAAATCTGCCATGCGAAAAGAATAGATCGATTGATCTGCATCCCCGACAACAAAAGTAGAGCGTTTTTGCCAATTCCAGTTCTTTTTATTCTCTTCTCCATTCATGGACAATAAACGCACTAAATCGTATTGAATGCGATTAGTATCTTGATATTCGTCCACCAAAACATGATAAAATTGTCGATGCCAATAGTCTAAAACTGCTTGATTTTGTTGAAAAAGGCGAACGGGAATTAAAATCAGATCGTCAAAATCTAGACCATTATTGGCTGCTAACTGAGATTGATATTCATTATAAACTTCAGAAATAATTCGTCCTCGATAATCAGGATTTTCTCTTTGAAATTCTTCTGGAGATAATCCCAAGTTTTTAGCATTACTAATGGCATAGCGCACTCTGCGAGGCTCAAATTTTTTATCATCTAAATTGAGTTGTTTGACAACAATATTTTTAACAACACTCTGCACGTCGGAATCATCAAAAATAGTAAAATTTCGTTGCCAAGTTCTGCCTTTTTCATCTTGATATTTGTTAATATCATAGCGCAGAATGCGAGCGCAAAGACTGTGAAAAGTTCCAACCCAAAGCGGTTTTGTATATTGACGATAAACTTTAGATTTAAGGAGAACTTGCTCTTCTGGTGTGAGAGAATCAAGAGGTTTTTGGTATTTATCAAACGCTAGTTTTTGAGCAAATAAGCGTTCGATCCTATCCTTCATTTCTCGTGCGGCTTTATTGGTAAAAGTAACAGCAAATATATTTTCCGGTGCGACGCGATGTTCGTTAATGAGATGATAGATACGATAGGTTAATGCTCTAGTTTTCCCCGATCCGGCTCCTGCAACCACCAGAAGGGGTCCCTCAAAGTGTTCGACGGCTTGACGTTGGGAGGGGTTGAGGTGGGAGAGAAAGTTGGAATTGGCACTCATGGGGAGTTTTGCAGGGAAAGGGGTAGTTTGATTATATTGTATTGCGATCGCGTTTCCTTAAATTCTCATGGGAGAGGCGATCGCTATTCTTCTCCCCAAGCACTCAATTGAGAAATATGATTGCCTGTTTCGTAAACAGTGGCCATCGGCAAAAGAAATGATGTATCATTTTTAACAAGCCTTGTAAATTCTTTGAATACTTCCTCTCTGGAGCTATTCATATTGGGGATATCGAGAAAATTACAGAAAATAGAAGTATCAACAATTGCCACTTTTTTCATACACTAATCTTCATTTCTTGACGAAGAGAAGCCAGCCATTCCATTGCTTTTTGCTTCTTCTGTTCGCTTCCGGGATGATATTTCACAAACTTTTCTAATAAACCCTGTGTCATCAAATGTCCAACAGTACCTTGGGCAATCAATTCGGGGTAATCTGTGATATCTTGTAATCGGACTAATTTACTCGAACCATCATCAGGACTGCGATAGCAAAAGACAGTTTCTGGAATAGCTTCATCCGGTAAAGCATCAAGTAATGCTGGATTATGACTGCTAATCAAAACTCGTAAATGGCGCAATTTTGCAATATTAGAAATGCGTTTTAGCAAACCCTCTACTCGATTGGGATGTACTCCATTATCAATTTCTTCAATAACAACAATACTTTGTTCTGAAGCCGAAAATAGAACGGCTGCAATTGATAAAACTCGTAGTGTACCATCTGATAGATTTGTGGCATCATAGGCAGTGGAAATCCCTCCAAAAGTTTCAGTTAACTTTAACATTACTTCCCCGCGAGAGGTTTCAATAAAATCAATATCTTCAATATCTTGTTCGGGAAGACTTCTGACAAATTCTAATATCTCTGCTTTAATAGTTGGGTTTTGGGAAAGATTATAGAGAACTCCAGACAGATTTTCTCCATGTTTATCTAGCAAACAATCGGTTTTATAGCTATAGGAACGCATTGCATGAGGTTCTGGCTCAAGAAAAACAATACTACTTAACCAATTTACATAACTCTCGGTAATTCGAGGAATTTTTTCTCGGCTTTCTGGATTTTCTTGACGAAAACGAATGTCACTTAATAGCTGAGTAAAGATTGCCATGTGGCTACTGCATACAATTTTGGGTCTTCTACCACCACCCGCAAAATTATTATATTCTACTTCAACATCACTCCCTACCCCTTGAGGTTCGCTACTAATTTGGTATAAAGGAACAGTTGATATTGGGTCTGTAATTTTTTCTTTGATAACATGAATATTTCCATCATTACCAAGCTCTAGATCGATTTCAAAGTGATTCCAGCCTTTAAAGTCTTGAGTGTTGATATTGCAAGCGATTTGAAAAGATTTTGCTCCCCGATACCCAAGATTATCAATTTCACCTCTAAACGGACTTTCATTCTGTTTATGAGTATCACCAAGCAAACTCAGTCGTTCTCCTGTAGCAATTCTTGCGAGTAATCTTAGAGCTTCGATAATGTTACTTTTTCCTGACGCATTTGCCCCAATCAAAACAGTTAAAGAGGCAAAAGGTAAAACTCCGGATTTATAGCTTTTAAAGTTTTTAACTTGGATTTCAGTAATCATGTTTTTTGCTCCATAATTTAGTTACTATCAAAAATAAATAAACTCAAGAGAATAGAATGAAAATACAATTTCACTTATTCTTACTAAATAATAGTCTACGGCATATCTATAATAGCGCAAATCGATCCACCGATCGCACTCGATCGCCATTATCTCCAAAATAGAAACGAATGTATCAAAATAGCGATCGCTATTCTTCTCCCCAAGCACTCAAAAACTCAACTTTATTTTGCATTTCTTCTTGCGATCGCATGGCAATTAATCTCAATTGAGTCTTCATCTAAATAATGATAAGCGTATCGAGATTTATTGATGTTACCAAAATAATTTGCTCCCAATTTTTCTCAAAAGCTATTTATAATATACCATAATCAGGCTAAATAGAACAAATCAACTGTTTTTGCTGTTCAGTTTTAGGACAAATTGAAATGAGTGTATTTTTTGCAGTTACAATTTATACCAAATTAGATGTGTTTACCTTGAGAAAAAAATGCTATTCTATTATTGTTATTAGTGGTATCTTACATCTCTTTACTACTATGGTTGACTTATCAAGCTGTATCGCAATCTCCCAGCATCCCTCAAAAGGAAAAATAGTAATTGCAACGCAATCTATTCAAGCTGGTGAAATCATTGAAATTGCTCCTGCGATCGCCATTTCTGAAAAAACGCGAGAACTCTTGAAGCCAACAGAACTCTTTCAATATTGTTTTGTTAACCCCGATGGCTATGTTCATAATTGGCCTGTAAGCGGTTATTTTGTGCTAGGACTCGCGACTCTCTGCAATCATTCAAATCAGCCTAATGCAAAGGTTAATTGGGTTAGAAATGATAAGGGGAACTGGTCGCATTTAATTGCTTTAAATGAAATTAATTTGAGTGAGGAAATTCTTTTATTTTATACTGACTTTAAGGAGTATGAATCATCTTCTTGGGTGTAATTTTTTAGATTAAAGAGATAAAATAATGAACAATAATATACTGTTAGAACAAACTCATAAAGCAACAGGATCAAGGATTTTCTTAACCCCTATGAGCGATCGGCATATTCAACACTTAATTCTACTTGCTCGAGATCCAAGCCTAATAGATTTAATGGGTTGGAATACTTTTTTTGAAATTAAAGATACAGAAGAATTTATCAAAAATATTTCTGCTTTTGTTCTCCCTTATTCTCAACTCAGTCAACCTGTAATATTGGGAATTTACTTGGACTTAGAAAGTTTTCCCATTGGATACGTTGTCTTAAAAGGGGTGAATATGAGTTTGTTAACTGCTGAAATTGGCGTGGCGATTCTCGATCGAAAACATAGAAAGGGAGGCTATGGAAGATTAGCATTAAAGCGAATGGTTAAGTACGCATTTTCCGAGTTACATCTTCAAACTATTGGAGCAACAATTCTCTTATCAAACAAAAGTTCAATTAATATAGGTAAAAAGCTAGGATTTATAATTAGAGAAATTATGACTGATTCTTGGTCGATGCCAAACGGAGATATAACAGATATGGTCTTGATGGAAGTCACCCAAGAAACATGGATAGATCGATGAAAATTAATTAAAAAAGCCGTTAATCTTCTCCTTTTTTTATTCCTACCTTACTCAGTGTTGTCAAGTATACTCCAAGTAAAATGATAGTGAATCCTAAAAAATTGGTTAGGCTAAAAAATTCTGAAAAAATGACCCAAGCAAGAATTGCTGTAATCGCTGGATGTAGTAACAATATTATGGCAACTAATCCTGAAGATAGCTGTTTGAGGCTATAAGTTATCAGAATTCTAGCAAAAATACCAATGATTCCCATTGCAGTCAGAATTGCCCATATTTTTCCAGAGGTCGGAATGAGATTATCTCCACCAATTAATAGGATTGGGAGCAAACAAATACTCCCAATTAATTCGTTCCAAGTCGTTATTATAATCGGATTTAATTGGGTTTGTAATTTTTCCAAAATCAACAAACATCCACCCCAAAAAATAGCGGAAACTAAAGCTAATTCATCACCTTGTAACTTATTAAGAGCTATTGAGAAGTCATTAGCAACTAAAATAATCGAACCCCCAATCGCGATCGCAATTCCGAGAAGAAATCGGCGATCGAATTGTTGACCCAGAAACATCCAGCCAATGAATGTTGTGAATAATGGTGTGAGACTGTGCAAAACTTCCGAATTAGCAACGCTGGTTTGAGTTAGCGATCGCGCATAGAGTAAGAAATGTCCAACAGAAAATATTCCAAGCAGGCACAATAAAAACCACGTATTTGAGAAATTGCTCGGGAAAACTTGAACGGTGAAAGATTGTTTTTTGATCCCTGATATGATATTCCAACATCCTAACATTGCAGTTGCGATCCAGCAACGATTAAATATTGTTGCATTGGCAGTCAGATCGCTTTCACTAATCTTGAGCAAAATAGGAATACAAGCATAAAGGATAAGAGAAGCAAAAACAGCAATTAAGGCTATTGTCGTGTTATTGCTTGATGCAAAGGGAACAGTTGATTCTAATGGAAAAGATGTTTTCTCTTGTGACATCAATTTATCTTGATATACTCAATTGTTTTGCTAAACAGGGTTTCTTTATACTCTATATAACACTAATTTGGACATTTCCCCCTCGATATCTATCGCTTTTATACTGCCCGCTTTCAGATCGCAATCTCAATTCCCTAATCTTACATATTGTTGTAAGTGCATCCTAGCATAATTTTCCCAAGTATCTTGAGTTAGGATTGATTGACTTGTTAGTTTGAAACAATTTCTTCCTCTGGCTCTATTTTTTGTTTTGAGTATTGACTTGCCAAGAACTCAGTATAAAGCAAAACAGCTTGCTTGACTGATTCTGGCAAATTTTCAATGTTTTTTAAAATAGTCGCTTCAATTGTCATTTTCTTTCCTCAATTATTATGTATTGTAGTAAAAATGTAAAAACAGCGAGCAAGATGCTCGCACTACCTCAATTATTATGTATTGTAGTGGGAGCGTCTCGCTCCCTAGCTTCCTAAATCCCTTTGAGATGCACCCTCGTATTGATTGAACATACCGCGATCGCACGCTCAACAAAAAGCCATAACAGGGAAAACTCTGCAAGCAAGGCGATCGCAATCTAAGAGTTGAGGAATCGCCGCTAAATCAATCACCGCAACGCATCGAGACGTTGTTTCGTGTTTAAAGTATTTTAGGCGATCGCAGGATGGGCTAATAATGAACTTAGGGATAATACACGATTTTAAATATGAATGGGCAGATAACCAATGAGGCGATCGCCATTTTAATTCTTGCTTCTCTCCTCAATCCCCTGATTGGAGATCCAGTGAAGATCGCCAATTCTCAAAAGAGCAGCATAAGGCAGCTATCAGCAGGTTTTTTTGACTGAATTGTGAGAATAAAGGTAAATTAAAAGTGGCGTGTTGAGTTGTGGTGTGATGTCGAAAAAAGAAAATCGCTTTTTCCGTTATGCGCGTTTGGCTTTTGTAGCGTTGGCTTTTGTTCTCTATCCTTATTTTGTCAATCAAATGCCAGAGTTGGCATCACTTCTAGAGGAAGTGCCAGGTTTTGTGGTTTTTGGTGGGGCGTTGGTTTTTGCGGCGATCGTGGTGGTGGGTCCAGAATTGTTGAATGCGGAAACAATTTCTGAGAAAGAGTTACGGGAGGATTTTTGGCAGGAAAATCAGAGGATTATTAACGATCGCCTCAAAATGTCCCTCGATCGCGATCGCTATATTTCCCTTTCTCATCAGGATGCACCTGCACCGATGGGAATTGTTAGCGCTTTCCCTGGGCTTGAGAGACGGCGAGAAGTGGAGAATTTAGAAACAGAAGAGAGGAAAGAATTGGCGATCGATAAGCCGATTTTAGAGGTTTTTGAGGAAGCCGATCGCCGTTTATTGATTTTGGGGGAACCAGGAAGCGGTAAAACGACGGAACTTCTGAGATTAGCGCAGAGTTTGGGAGAAAAAGCGGCAGATCCTCAACAGCCTATCCCAGTGATTTTTGAGCTTTCTGCGTGGCGAGGGCAGCCAATGTTAGATTGGATGGCGGAACAGATGCAGGGGCGCTATGGCTTAAATTTGCCCCTTTGTAAGGAGTGGTTGCAACGGGATAAGGTGGTGCCGTTGTTGGATGGTTTGGATGAATTGGGGAGTGATGGCATTAAGGAGGCGATACTGGCGATCGATGCACTCCAAGAAGATTATCAGCATCAGCCGGATTTGGTCATTTGTTGCCGCATTCAAGATTATCGCAAGGTGACGGAGGAGGAGAAGGAAGGGGTTAAAAATGGGGAGGAAAAGTCCCAACGCCTTCGCTTGCGGAAAATGAATCGCGCGGTGAGGCTGTGTGCATTGAGTGATGAACAAATCAAGGACTATTTAATACAGCGCCATGCAGCAGAGTTATGGGAAGAGTTGCAGATTCATCAAGGGTTTATGACATTGGCGCGAACTCCGATGTTATTGAATTTAATCCCCATCGCCTACCCTCACGAATTGCCGGAGGATGCCCCAGAAGACTCTGAGGCTTGCCAAGAGCGACTTTTTGATAAGTTTTTACAATGCAAGCTCAACCCCTCTCGACGGTCAAGTTCTGGGCAACTCGAGCATTATAAACTGGAAGACGCAAGGCGTTATTTGGCGTGGTTGGCGGCGAGTATGGAACGGAAAGGGATTAATCAACGAGAGTTTTTGATTGAAGGTTTACAACCGACTTGGTTAGAGAATCAACAGCAATGGCGGCGCTATCGGCTGATTGTCGGGCTGATTGTCGGGCTGATTGTCGGGCTGATTGTCGGGCTGATTGTCGGGCTGATTGAAGGGCTGATTGTCGGGCTGATTGAAGGGCTGATTGGAGGGCTGATTGGAGGGCTAGACTCTATTGAATTAACAGAAGCCCTCGACCTTTCTTGGCGAGGAATTAAGCGAGGAATTAAGCGAGGAATTAGACAATCGCTGATTGGAGGGCTGATTGTCGGGCTGATTGGAGGGCTGATTGTCGGGCTGATTGTCGGGCTGATTGTCGGGCTGATTGAAGGGCTGAAGGCCGATCTAAAAGTTAGAACAAAACCCAATCAAGGTATCTGGGAAACCGCAATTAAAACCTTAATTACGATTGGTTTAGCCCTGCCTCTTTCGCCATTAATGTTCATTGTCCCAAATTTAGCAACAGGACAAGAAATAAATCTCACCGAAGCGGTAATTCTAGGAGTAGGAAACGGAGTTGTAATTGGATTTTATGCCGGAGGGGGAACAGCATTAATTCAGCATTTTGCCCTACGGTGGGTTTTATTTCGTCGGGGTCGAATGCCGTGGAATTATGCTAAATTTCTCAATGAAGCCAGTCATCTTGGCATCTTAAAACAATCGGGAGGTAGTTATCGCTTTTATCACGATAAATTGCGGGAATATTTAGCAAAAGAGATTCATTTACCATCAAGGTCGAATTATTTTCAATGATAAACCCGTGCGCGATCGCGCTATCGAAAGTGCCTTTAAACTTCAAACAAGCGCGAATTACCCTCGGTGCTGATGAGTATTATGTCATCGGTAATAATCCCGATTATCCTAACTTAGAAACCTTTGGCGCAATTGTCCCCCGCAAAACTATTCAAGGTCAACTAATTCTGCGTTTTTATCCCTTCGATCGCATCGGTTTCATTCATTAATCAAAAGTTGCTGAATAGACAAATAAATTATAAATTTAACCAATTTAACAATCATTATCAGATATTGTAGTGGGAGCGTCTCGCTCCCTAGTTCTAATATCGTATCAAACACCGTAACAAAGCCTATTCTTAAATTTAGAGGTTATTAAAATGGCGATCGAACTCCATCCCAATTTTTTAAGTCAAAATGGCACAAAATTTTTTGCTGTTCTTCCTTATGAAGAATATTTAGCTATTCAAGAAATACTTGAAGATTGGGAAGATTTAAACGATTTAAGACAAGCAAAACAAGATGAGGAAAATTTGCCGATCTTATCTTTAGAGGAAGTTAAAAAAGAGTTAGGCTTAGAGAATCATGAAAACAAAAAATAAGGTGGGCAATGCCCACCCGATCGCGAATTAATTTCCCGAATTAACGACGCGATATTAAAATCAATTGAGCCAGTTGTAAAACAGCATAAACAGCAGTTGCAACATAAGTCCATGCTGCCGCTTGCAAGACTGATTTTGCGATCGCATGATGATTTTTAGATGAGTTAGGCGATCGCACAATCTTCTCAGATTGATTTACAATACAGATACTATACACAACGGCGATCGCAATGATTGATATTTATGGTGGCAAAGATCCGCGCAATATCCCCAGTTACTCTGCTGGGGATGCAGCACGCTACTTAAAAATTCCTGCTTCGACTATTCGATCTTGGACAGTTGGGCGTAAATATCGAGTCACTGAGGGAAAAAAACGAAACAAACAATTTCGTCCTTTAATTGAAAGTAAAGTAACTGAAAGCAAAGGGAAGAAATATTTACTTCTAACTTTTATTAACCTAGTTGAAATTCATGTTTTAAGAGCAATTCGACAACATCAGAGAATTAACTTAGAAAAGGTTAGAAAAGCACTGGATTATATAAACGAGGAATTAAAAATCCCTCATCCTCTTGCTCATCGTAAGTTTTATACTGACGGAGTAGATTTATTTGTCGAGTATTATAGTTCTCTGATTGATGCTTCTCAAACAAGGAAAACCGAACTTACAAAGACATTAAATATTCAGATACAACGGATAGAAACAGATGATAGCGGTTTAGCGATTAAACTTTATCCCTTTACCCGAAAACATGAAGAAAACAATCCTCGCGTCGTTGTTATCGATCCTCGTATTGCCTTTGGTAAAATGACGATTGCAGGAACGGGTATTCCAACGGATATTATTATCGAGCGATTTCGTGCTGGAGATTCTCACGAATTACTCGCTTATGATTATGACTGTAACATCGACAAAATAAAAGAAGTGATTCGCTTTGAAAATCCTCTTATTGCTGCATGAGTAAAGAGTCTAAAATAACGTTTTTTGTCGATCGCTCATTGGGAAAACATACTGTTCCAGAAATATTAAGAGCTACAGGTGTTAATGTTGAAATCCATGGCGATCGCCTTTCGGGAGGCTTTGCCTAAAATGTTGAAGTTTATCGAAAAAAATCCTGCTCCATTTATTGCTAAAGTCTATAAAGATGGTAGAGTATCTGCTTGGAAAACTGCTACAGACTTACTTGACGAAATCAACACTTAAATTTTTCCCCTCTAAATATTAATCGAGATCGCATTTTTAACTCAAAACAAAAATATAAAAAATCGGGTGGGCAATGCCCACCCGATCGCAAACTAATTTCCCGAATTAACGACGCGACATTAAAATCAATTGAGCCAGTTGCAAGACTGCATAAACAGCAGTCGCAACATAAGTCCATGCTGCTGCTTGCAGGACTGCTTTTGCGCCTTTATTTTCCTCACCTTGTAAAATACCGAGTTGGTCGATTAATTTTAAGGCACGACGAGAAGCATCAAATTCAACAGGTAAAGTAACGAGATGAAACAAAATGACAGCAGCAAAAAGGAAGATACCGATATTAATAAATATCGAAGAAATCCCCCCTAAAAAACTTAAAACAATGCCGATAACAATTAAAGCAGGTCCAAGTTGCGAGCCTAAATTGGCAGCAGGAACAAGAGAGGCTCTCACATTCATAAAAGTATAGCCTTTACGGTCTTGAATAACATGACCGCATTCGTGAGCAGCTACCGCAGCCGCAGCCAGAGAGGTAGAATTATAAATTCCCTCCGATAAGCGGACTGTACTCGCTCTGGGATCGTAATGATCGGTTAATTCTCCCTGGATGGGTTCGATGTTAACATTCTCAATTCCCATCGATGAGAGAATTTCCTGTGCCACTTGCGCTCCTGTCATGCCCATACTGGAAGGAATACGAGAATATTTCCGATAAGTTCCTTTGACTTGACTTTGCGCCCAGAACATGAGCAGCATTCCTGGAAGTAAGAGTAAATAAGACCAATGAAAAAACATAAATGAGAGCTTCTCCGCGATCGCGAAGGGTAAATTTATTCAGAGTTATATTCTGTAATTATACAAAATTCCCAATTCTCGAAAACCGTACATTACCGAACCAAAAGTCTTGTTTGCGGACGCGATCGCTGCTATTGATATTGATGGTTTCGCCCGATGAATATTTTAAAAACAACAACCCAATAGCCCGCTATCCCAAAATTAAAGTATGCGAATCGCACTATTTACAGAAACGTTTTTACCCAAAGTTGATGGCATTGTCACCCGGTTGCGCCATACCGTCGAACACTTAGAACGCAATGGCGATCGCGTTTTGGTGGTTTGTCCTCAAGGTGGACTCAAGGAATACAAGGGCGCAAAAATTTACGGTCTTTCCTCGTTTCCCCTTCCCCTCTATCCCGAATTAAAAATTGCGGTTCCCCGTCCCGCGATCGGCAAGCAACTGGAAAAATTCAAACCCGATTTAATTCACGTAGTAAACCCAGCAGTGTTAGGACTGGCGGGAATTTATTATGCAAAAATGCTCAATATTCCCCTTGTCGCTTCCTATCACACCCATTTACCCCAATACTTGCATCATTACGGTCTCGGGGCTTTGGAGGGCTTTTTGTGGGAGTTGTTAAAAGCGGGACACAATCAAGCACAGTTGAATTTGTGTACATCTTCGGTAATGGTGGAAGAGCTACGCAGTCACGGTATCGAACGTTTGGACTTGTGGCAACGGGGGGTTGATACGGAGATGTTTCAGCCCCATCTCGCCTCGGCTAAGATGCGCGATCGCCTCTCTCAAGGTCATCCCGATCGCCCTCTCCTCCTCTATGTGGGTCGAGTTTCCCCAGAAAAGGAAATAGAACAGATTAAGCCTATTTTAGAGGCAATTCCAGGGGCGAGGCTGGCGATCGTGGGCAATGGTCCCCACCGAGAAGCCTTGAAAAAACATTTTGCGGGTACACCGACGAATTTTGTGGGCTATTTACACGGACTTGAACTCGCTTCGGCTTTTGCGTCGTCAGATGCGTTTGCCTTTACCTCTCGCACAGAAACTCTAGGATTGGTGGTTTTAGAGGCAATGGCGGCGGGTTGTCCTGTGGTTGCGGCTAATTCTGGAGGTATTCCCGATATCGTCACTGATGGCGTTAATGGCTATTTGTTCGATCCTAATGATGCCAATGGCGCGATCGCGGCAACAAAACGCCTATTAGCAGCCCAAGATGAACGGGAAACCCTCCGCGCCAATGCCCGCAAGGAGGCGGAACGTTGGGGCTGGTCGGCGGCAACTCGACAGTTACAGGGCTATTATCGTTCTGTGGCTAATTCTGAATCTATTTCTACGGCTGCGTAAATGGTCAAAAGGTCCACGGGATTTTGAGCGCCCGTAGACCTTTTATGACTTAGAGCAAGTCAAATGCGATCGCTGTGAGTGCATCTTAGTTGGTAAAATAGAACTGAAATTTAAACTTATAGTTTTATGGCAACTCCTCTACCTTTGCAATTGGAACGCCTACCGGATAATTTTCCGAAAGAAAGCGCAGTCAGTATCGATCTGGTGGAAGGAATTCCAATTTTTTGTGCTTCTCAAGAGATTCAATCTAAAATTGAGTCATTGTTGAACAAACAGAAGGACTTGAAGTTAAGCGATCGCGAAGAGAAAGAACTCGATTATTGTCAATAACCCACCGCTAACCCTTTGGGTATAGCGGGGGCTTGAACCAAGCCCATAGTTGACCAGCCTAAGTTCTTGGGAACTACGTTTTTTAAGCT
>NZ_JACSWA010000574.1 GCF_016888125.1 Spirulina sp. CCY15215 | reverse complement strand
GTTTGGGGTCGATAATGTTAATTGCTTTATAAGCAACATTATTGGATTCATTGCTTTCCGAGACATAACCATAACCATCCGCTTGGAACAAAATATACTTTGTTCCCGATAATCCTTTGTCTAGGGTAAAGGTTAAATCTTCATAACTCGAACTTCCAGTAGCGAGACTCCCCACATAATCATTGCCTAAAAACTTGTCTCCAGAATCGAGATTTGTATCATCGGACAAGTAATATTTCAAGTAACTATAGCCGGCT
>NZ_JACSWA010000573.1 GCF_016888125.1 Spirulina sp. CCY15215 | reverse complement strand
AGTACCAACAGGCGATCGCACTCTATCAGCAATCACTGGAAATTAAACGCCAAATTGGAGACAGAGGGGGAGAAGCTGCTTCTTTAGGCAATTTAGGAAATGCTTACTACTCTCTAGGAGACTACCAACAGGCGATCGCACTCCATCAGCAATCACTGGAAATTAAACGCCAAATTGGGGACAGAAGGGGAGAAGCTAATTCTTTAATCGGTTTAGGAAATGCTTACGACTCCTTGGGAGAGTACCAACAGGCGATCGCACTCTATCAGCAATCACTGGAAATTAAACGCCAAATTGGAGACAGAGGGGGAGAAGCTGCTTCTTTAGGCAATTTAGG
>NZ_JACSWA010000572.1 GCF_016888125.1 Spirulina sp. CCY15215 | reverse complement strand
CTGAGAACGCCAGTTGTTCTGGGAACGCTACGAGGTCTCTCGTAGCTGAAAGAATCCCCAACCATAATCTTTGATTTGGTTGGGGAGCGTTCAATTAAACGCGCTGTAATTTTCTCATCAATTCGCAAATACAACTCTAAAAGCCTCCGATACTCTTCATCTGTTCCATTTTTCAAGATTGACTCTGCTTCATTTTCCAGATGCTCCAAAATCCAAGTTTTAGGCAAAGATAAAATTGCCTCGCGACAAAGCTGAATATCTGCATGAGCAACACTCGCTAAATCTAATAAATCTGGAAATAATTGCTGGCGTTCCTCTAAATTCAGATAATCTAAAAGACGCAGTGCTGTTCCTCTTTGCACCGGATTTTGTAATGCTTTGCGGAGCGAATCGACGCGATCGCTAAGGAAGTTTTTTGGGTGCATCTCAGTTTTGTAAAAATGTAAAAACAGCGAGCAAGATGCTCGCACTACCTCAATTATCATGTATTGTAGTGGGAGCGTCTCGCTCCCTAGCTTCCTAAATCCCTAGCTTCCTAAATCCCTAGCTTCCTAAATCCCTAGCTTCCTAAATCCCTAGCTTCCTAAATCCCTAGCTTCCTAAATCCCTAGCTTCCTAGATTATGAGAGGAGATGTTGTCAATTTGCAACTTTGAGATGCACCCTGCGATCGCCTTCCGCAACCCTGCTAACATCCTTGCACCGATTCTCAGTAGAAAATTAAAGACAGCTTGTATTGTGTCCCCTATCGCGAAAATGCAACAGATTCCCAGACTAAGTTGAAGGAAAGCAGTTTAATTTGTGGTTAAAATGATAGCAGCACCATCATCCCCTGTTAGCAGCGTGAACGCGCCATCTATGAATACAACGGTTTCTTCCTTTCAGCCCCTGGATCATTCCTCCCTAGACTCTTTACCAGAAGTTTGGCCGCAAGTCGCCCGAGAATTTGGTAAAACGATCGCCCTTCACGATCCCCACGCCAAACCAGAAGTTATCCTCACTTATGAGCAACTTTACGAGAAGATTAGCCAATTTGCGGCGGGGATACAAGCCCTAGGCGTTAAACCTGGGAGCAAAATTGCCCTCTTTGCTGATAATAGCCCCCGTTGGTTTGTGGCCGACCAGGGAATTATGGCTGCGGGGGCTGTAAATGCAGTGCGATCGGCAAAAGCAGAACGAAATGAACTCCTCTACATTTTCCGGGATAGCGATAGTACGGGGTTGGTGGTGCAAGACATACAAACCTTGAAAAAACTCAAACCTGAAATTGACGATCTTCCCGTTGAATTTATTGTTTTACTTTCCGACGAAAAACCACCCAACGATACGCCGCTAAAAATCCTGAATTTTCCCCAGTTAATTACCTTGGGACAAGATTCTTCCTTCACCCCCGTGAAGCGATCGCGGCAAGATTTAGCCACTTTAATCTACACTTCGGGAACCACAGGAAAACCCAAAGGTGTCATGCTTTCCCACGGCAATTTACTGCATCAAATTATCGCTGCCCCCGCCGTCATTAAACCTGAAGTTGGCGATCGCGTCCTGGCGATTCTCCCCAGTTGGCACGCTTACGAACGCATCGCTGAATATTATCTCCTCTCTCAAGCCTGCACGCAAATTTATACCAGCCTTCGCACTTTTAAACAAGATTTAAAAGCCTTTAAACCTCAATTTATGGTGGGAGTTCCTCGGGTTTGGGAGTCCATTTATGAAGGAGTCCAGAAGCAATTTCGCAGCAAAAGCCCCCTCTTACAAAAAATAATCAATTTCTTCTTTAGCATTTCCGAAAAGTATGTTAAAGCTAAAAGCATTTCGGAAAATTTGAGCCTCGATCGCCCCAACCCTTCCGATGGCGATCGCCTAGTAGCCAAACTACAAATGCTGCTTTTCTCACCTTTTCATGCTTTAGGAGATGCGATCGTTTACAAACAAGTCCGAGAAGCCGTCGGAGGAAAAGTCAAAACCTTCATTAGTGGTGGCGGTTCCTTAGCGCGACATCTCGACACCTTTTACGAGATTACCCAAGTGCCTTTAATTGTCGGTTATGGCTTAACAGAAACCGCCCCTATTACCAACGCCCGCCTCCTCAAACGCAACCTCAAAGGGGCATCGGGTCCCCCCCTTCCCGAAACCGAAATTCGCATCGTCGATCCCGAAACTCGCCAAACCCTCTCCAAGGGACAGCGAGGACTCGTTTTAATTCGCGGACCCCAGGTTATGCAAGGGTATTATAATAAGCCCGAAGCCACGGCTAAGGCGATCGATCCCGAAGGTTGGTTTGATAGCGGCGATCTGGGGATGGTGGTACAAGATAATAACCTCGTTCTCACCGGACGGGCTAAAGACACTATCGTATTGAGTAACGGCGAAAATATCGAACCTCAACCCATTGAAGATGCTTGTCTTTGTAGCCCTTATATCGATCAAATTATGCTGGTGGGACAAGACCAAAAGATGTTGGGGGCTTTGATCGTCCCTAATCTTGAAGCGCTAGAAAAATGGGTAAAATCGGCAAATCTCGCCTTGCAAATGCCGATCGCCGGTAATGGTGATATGGCCAATTCCCCCCTTCGCGACCGCAAAAACATCGATAATCAAGCTATCTTAGATTTGTTTCAACGAGAACTCAAACAACTCATTAAAAATCGCCCCGGTTATCGACCAGACGACCAAGTTAAAGTCTTTCGCCTGATCCTCGAACCCTTTTCGCAGGAAAATGGCATGATGACTCAAACGTTAAAAGTTCGTCGTCCTGTTGTCAGGGAGCGCTATCGCGATATCATTGACGGGATGTTTGGGTGAGAAATAATCTCATCGCAAAATTTAACTCACGGCTAAACCCAATTCACTAAAACAGGTAAAGGAAGAGAAATTAATGACTGAAGCGAAACCCCAACTCACTCTCAAGCGCCCAATTCAACTTAAAGTTGTGGTGACACCACGCTGGAAGGAAGAAATGCAGCAGCAATTGCAAACGCAAACCAATCAACTTGATGGTCAGTTCCAGCAAATTGAAATGCAGGGACAACGCGCAATGGAAGAAATTCAAAAGCAACAAGCCGCCCTAACTAACCCTCAAGCCCTACAACAAATTGAAAGCATTCAAAATCAAGTCAATCAAAAGAAAAGCGAACTTCAGCAGAAAAAGAACCAACTTCTACAACAACTCGATCGCATTGCTACTTTAGAAATGGATCAAGAAGTATTACAAGGTCAACTCGAAGGATTTTGCAGTGTTGAAGTTGGCGATAGTTTAGTTCGCAAACTTCAAGTTGAAGTTCTTGTTCGTGATGGTATTGTTGAGGAAATTCGCGGCGAACTTTAAGGGTTAATGGGTGATGGGTCATCGGAAGAGTAAAAAAATCTACTCTTCTCAACCCTAAAACCCAAACCCAAAATTTTTCTGTTCTTTTGGGCGATGGTCGATAAGCAGCAATACAACCAAATACAAATTATAAATTGAGAGAATTGAAAATGAGTTTCCAGCGAAAATAATAATGGCAGCGATCGCAAAATAAAATTGAGGTAGTGCGAGCATCTTGGTCGCTGTTTTTATATTTTTACAAAACTGAGATGCACCCCTTAATTTTTTATAGTTAATGGGGGAATAGAAGAAGATAGATAATCAAACTCTTCTATTCCCTAAGATTAAACCTTTAACCCCTATTTATTGCTTTGATGGTAAACAGGAGAACCGGAATCGGGAACAAAATGACAGGTTTTTAAAGACCGCCAGAAGGCTTGCCAAATAGTCTGTTCTGACTTGTGGTAATATTCTCCTAAAATGGGTTTAATTGCCTCTGTTGCCGTTTTTAAATGGTAATGAGGCATGGTTAAAAAGATATGGTGGGCGACATGAGTACCGATATTGTGGTGGATATTGTTGATAAATCCGTAGTCATGATCGATAGTGGATAAGGCACCTTTGAGGAAATACCAATCTTTGCCACGATACCAAGGAATATCCGGATCCGTGTGGTGTAAATAGGTAACTAAATCCAACCACATGACGAAGACAATATAGGGCATGAGGTAATATTTAATCAGCCAGATTATTCCCCATTGATAAGTCAAAAAACCGAGCAGTGCAATCATTGCCCCCCAACAGACCGTACTGGTAATAATATCCCATTTTTCTGAGGGTTTAAACAAAGGACTGCTAGGGAAAAAATGAGTCCCTTCTTTACCAGGCGATCGCTTAAAAAGATAAAGAGGATAGAGAAACAAAACCATCTGGTAACGCAGAAACTTCATGTAGGCTGGCATCTCATTGTAATAAGATTCTGAGATGGGATACCAACTTTCATCAGTGTCGATATTACCAGTATTTTTGTGATGGGTGCGATGACTGATGCGCCATCCGTGGAAAGGGACGAGAATCGGACTATGAGAAAGATGACCGACAAGATCGTTCAGCCATTTATACTTAGAAAAAGAGCGATGTCCGCAATCGTGACCGACTACAAATAAAGCCCAAAACATGGTACCTTGAGCAACCCAGAAAAAAGGCCAAAAAAACCAAGAATCTAAGGTATAAGCAAGGGCATATAATCCGGCGATAATACCAATATCGAGGAAAAAGTAGGAAAGAGAACGAACTACAGAAGATTCAAAGCAATGCGGGGGAATCGCTGTTTTGATATCTTGTAGGGTAAAGGGAAGTTCGATCCGTTCTACCGATCGCATTTCTGATTCTCGCAAATACTTTGTAGGGTTTTGTGTACTAACCTGCACTCTAAATCCTCCAAAGTGATAATAGTGTTGTCACTTTTTATCCTTATCTACTAAACGTTAAGATAGATTAACACACTCGCTCCCCCATTCACGATCGTTTTTTGGCTCGAGTTTGAGAACGAAATCAAAGGCTGGATCTAGTTAAGAGAATTTGTATCTAGAAATGGTCGCTTTCTGTGCTAAGGGTAATTAAATCAAAAGGGAACGGATTTGAAGAAGGTGCGATCGCCGAAATGAGGAGAGATCGAATTCCGTATCCGTTCCTTGAATTTTACATTAAACGTCAATTGAATTTATGATACATTCTCATCTGGATGAGTTCAGGGTAATGCGGGGGCAAATTTGGCTGCATCGCTGTTTGTTGGGTCTGGCGATCGCGCTAACCTGTTTCTTTTTGGTACTGTCTCCCGCTCAAGCTGATGTTGAGAGCGATCGCTATGATGGCAATATTTTTGTCCTTTATGCTGGGGATGGCTCTTTGGTTCCAGCGAGTTCGACCTTCAAAGCAGCGCTTAGTCTACCCAAACCAGTCATTTTGGCTTTTTATATTGATGATAGTCGCGATTGCAAGCGCTTTGCCAGTGTTATTTCTCACCTGAAGGACTTTTACGGACGAGTTGTGGTGTTTGTCCCCATCAATGCCGATTCTATTCCCGTTAAAGATTCTTATCAACCAGATGAACCTGGTTACTATTACGAGGGAGCCGTCCCGCAAATTCTTATTTTTGATGCGGAAGATCAGGTTCGCTTTAATGGAAAGGGACAGGTTAAATATGAGGAACTTGATGATATCTTGCGAGAACTCTTTAATCTCGAACCTCGAACCAGTTCCGTCGAACTACAAAGACGTTCTTATAACGAGTTTAGTGGAGAAATGGCGGAATAATAGTTGATAGTTGATAGTTGAGAGTTGATAGCTGGGAGAGGAGGGATGAAGGTTGAATGGGACGAGATCAGCGCGATCGACTGGGAGAGGTTGGCAAATGAATATGCTGCTGTTTCTCGTTCTCGTCGCGTTTCTGAGGGTCAGGGAAAGTATTATGCTTCTGTCCGAGACATTCCCGAGTTTCCCTCTTCTCTGCAATTGCGAGATTATCAACAGCAAGCGGTTGAGAATTGGTTTCGCAATAAGGGAAGGGGTATTCTGAAAATGGCGACGGGAAGCGGGAAAACTATTGCAGCTTTGGCGATCGCGACGGAACTCTATCGTAAAATCGGCTTACAAGTTCTTTTGGTTGTTTGTCCTTTCCGTCATCTCGTTACTCAATGGGGGAGGGAATGCGAAAGGTTCAATCTCCAGCCTCTCCTTGCCTTTGAGAGGGTTCGTAAGTGGCAAAACGAACTATCCACTCAAATCTACAATCTTCGCACTGGCGATCGCGCTTTCCTGACGGTTATTGTTACTAATTCTACTTTTATCACTGAGGGGTTTCAATCCCAGCTTAAATTTTTCCCTCCTAAAACCCTCATTATTGGCGATGAAGCGCATCATTTAGGGTCGCCGCGCATGGAAGAATGTTTACCACGCAATATTGGTTTGCGTCTTGCTCTTTCTGCGACTCCAGAGCGCTATTTTGATGAGGATGGCACGGATGCTCTCTGGGGCTATTTCGGGCGGGTTCTACAGCCAGAATTCACCCTTAAAGATGCGATCGATCGCGGTGCTTTAGTTCGTTATTTCTACTATCCTTTACTGGTAGAATTAACTCCCCTGGAAGCGGTCATCTATGCCAAACTAACTAAGCAGATTGGTTGGGCATTGTCGGAAAATAATAACTTAAAATCGAATGAAAACCTGACTTCGTTATTGATGAAGCGATCGCGTCTCATTGGTGCTGCTGCGAATAAACTCGATCTTGTCCGAGATTTGATGAAAACTCGCCTCGATACCACTCACACCCTCTTTTATTGCGGCGATGGTACGGTTGAAGACTCTTCTCAAAGTCGTCAATTGGAGGCCATAACGCGCATTTTAGGGACGGAGTTGGGCTATCGCGTTAATATTTATACAGCAGATACGTCTTTAGCAGAACGGGAACAACTGCGAGAGCAATTTGAACGGGGGGATCTGCAAGGTTTAGTCTCTATTCATTGTCTTGATGAAGGGGTTGATATTCCTGCGATTCAAAATGCTGTTATTCTGGCTAGTACGAGCAATCCGCGCCAATTTATTCAGCGTCGGGGTAGAATTTTACGACCTCATCCAGGTAAAACCCAAGCAACTTTATTTGATGCGATCGTTATCCCTCCCGATCTCGATCGCGAAACTTGGGAAGTCGAACGCAATTTATTACGAAAAGAATTAATTCGTTTTCTGGAATTTGCTAATCTTGCTGAAAATGCAGAGGAAGCTAAGGCAAAAATCTTAATCCTCCAAGAAAAATACCAATTATCCATGAACAATTAATACAAAAATATTTACTCATTATCTAAACATGAAAATTAATGTTGATGTTCAAAAAGTTCAAGAACCGATTACCAGTGCGTCCTCTGAAGTACAAGAAATTATCGCACAAGTTCTCAAATTAGAAAAAGAAAAACTGTACCAGCGCAGTCCTCGCAATATCAATGATGATATTCTCAAGATTATCAAAGAAGTTATTCAATAGAACCCAATGCAAAATGAAAATAATTTCTCTTAAACTCTGTAATTTCCGTCAATTTTATGGCAAAACACCGACAATTAAATTGGCGAATGGCGAGCAAAATACAACGGTTATTCATGGCAATAATGGTGCGGGAAAAACCACCCTACTCAATGCGTTTACTTGGGTACTTTATGAAAAATTTACCGCCGCTTTTGCCTCCCCCGATCTGTTGATTAACACCCGTGCAATTCAAGAGGCAAATATCGGCACTTCGGTAGAATGTCATGTAGAAATTTATTTTGAACATGAAGATAAACACTATCAATTAAAGCGACAATGTTATGCTTGTCGCGATCAAAATGAGAAGATTCAATACAACCAAAGTAAATTATTTCTGCGAGTAGGAAAAGAGGATGGACGTTGGATTTGTCCCTCACAACAACCTGAAGATGTTATTGGGCGCATTCTCCCAGAAAGTTTACACCAATATTTCTTTTTTGATGGCGAACGTATCGATCATTTCTTTCGTTCCGATCGCAAAAATAATATCGCTGAAGACACGAAGGAATTACTCGGTGTTAAAGTTTTAGATCGTTCTATTGACCATTTAAAGGTAGTGAAGCGAAAACTACAAGATGAATTAAAAGCGATTGGTAATTCTGAAACTAAAGAACTTCTAAAAGAGCAGAAAAAACTCGAACAGGAACGCGATCGCTTGTTAGAGAAACAAGAAGAAATAATCAAAAAACTTGCACTCTATACAGACTTGAAACAGCGTATTAACCAGCAGTTATTAAAGTTGAGTGGTGCGAAAGACTTACAAAAACTGAAAGATAAATTAGAAAAACAAGAAAAAGATATTCGCAAAAATTTAGGGACAACAAAAGAAGATTTAAAACGCTTAATTTCTAGTAACGGCTATACAATTTTAACGCCAAAAATCAATACACATTTTAAAGCAATTGTCAAGAATTTACGAGAACAAGGAGAACTTCCTTCCGGAATCAAACAACGCTTTGTCCAAAATCTCTTAAACCAAAAACGCTGTATTTGCGGGACAGAATTGCTGAAACAAACTCCAACCTATCAAGAGGTTTCCGCATGGATGAATAAAGCAGGAATGGCGGATGTAGAAGAAGCAGCAATTCGCTTAGAAGCAGGGGTAGGAGAATTGGAAAAACAAATTCCTGAATTTTGGCAAAATGTCGATCGCCTACAATCACAAACCGATCGCGATCGCCGAGAATTAGCGAGAGTCGAAAACGAACTCGACGATCTGAAGCAAAAACTGAGAACTTATCCTGATGACAATATCCAAGACTTGCAAAAACGCTTAGATGAAACTGAAGAAATGATTCGCGAATTAACCCTAGAACAAGGGGGAAATCAACAAGAAGGCGATCGCCTAGAAAAAGAAATTACTGTACTAGAAAAACAAATGAGTAAACAGCAATTAAAAGAAGAAAAACAAACTCTCGCACAACGACGCATCTCCGTAACACAGGATGCGATCGCGCGATTAATTGAAGTGCGATCGCGGCTAGAAAAACAATTTCGCTTATCCTTAGAACAACGAGTCCAAGAGATTTTTAGTCAGATTTCTTTTACACCTTATATCCCGCGTTTGAGTCCAGAATACGAACTAACACTGATGGAAAATACATCAGGAATTGCCCTTCCCGTGGCTGCTTCCACAGGAGAAAATCAAATTCTCAGTTTAGCCTTTATTAGTGGTATTATAGATCGGGTTCGAGAGTGGAGTCAAACAACAACCTTAATGGGTCCCGATAGCAGTACATTTCCCATTGTTATGGATTCCCCTTTTGGTAGTTTAGATGAAATTTATCGCCGACAAGTCGCCAGAACTATTCCCAAACTTGCTAATCAATTGGTGGTATTAGTGACTAAAACACAATGGCGCGGCGAAGTGGCTACAGAAATTCAAAATTCTATCGGTAGAGAATATGTCCTTCTTTATCATTCCCCCAAATCTGATTGCGAAGAAGATGCGATCGCCATTAATAACAAAAATTATCCGTTAGTCAAACAATCCTCAGAACCCTACGAATATACAGAAATTATTGAAGTTACAAGCGCATAAAATACAACTATAATTATAATCATAATCATAGTTGTAATACCGCCATTGTATCGCAATTGTATTTCAGTTAATCTTGGCTGCTTGCTTATAAATTCTGTAAAATTCTGTTAAATTCTGTAATGTTTAATTGAAGCGCTTTTTCCGTCGTCTGGCGATCGCCTTGCGTTTCTTCTTTTCTTGGGGAGTCTCAAAATGGCGCAGACGCTTCATATCTGCGAAAATTCCAGCTTTGGATACTTCTCGTCGAAAACGGCGCAGTGCTGATTCAATTCCTTCATTTTCACCAACGGTGACTTGAGTCATTCGGATTCCTCCTACAGTATTGAACGTTTTAATTTTATTATGTTATGTACGATGAGAATCTGCCAACACGAACAATATGAAGTTCCTTGAATCGAACTCAGATTCGCATTGAAACTCAGATAAAAGACAGTCAGACAAAATCCCCAGGATTCCAAACGCTAGACTCGTTGGGGATTTAGAAATTGTAGAACCTTCAGTTTAGCACGAGGGAAACTTTATTTTGAAAGTCACCCTCAAAGGTAAAACTCAAAGGTAAAACCGCTAAAAAATGACTTCTCTCGATTTGTTCTTATTAATTGTCTCGAGGTCTTGCTTTATTAACTTTTAAGACTCGATCGAACCATTCCGCACCATCAAGTTTGTCTATTGCTTCGGTTTCGTCGTTCTCATTTTCCATTTCCACAAAACCAAAGCCCCGAGGCCGACCGGTTTCCTTATCCGTGGGAAGGTAAACCCGCTTAACGGTGCCATACTCAGCAAAAATGGATTCTAGTTGTTCTTGGGTTACGCTATAAGCGAGATTTCCCACATAAATTGACATTGTGTATCTCCCGAATCAAACCAAACCAAAAATAAAGAAGGAAACTAAGAGCCGCTAATAAGCCTGTTCTTTAGAGAACGAACTTTTCTGCTGATTCCGAATTTCCATTTTACAGCATAGCATGGAAATCCTGAGAAAGCAGATAAGATATAATAGTTCAGAGTACAAGGTTTCATCTAGCCAATACACTTTAAAGTTATCTGTCGCGATCGCAATATCTAGAAAAGATCATGAAACATCAATCTTTATCGATTCTTACTGGTGTTAGCCTCTTGTTGGGTCTGGGAATTACCCCGATCTTCGGAGGACAGGAGGCCAATGCTCAACAAACCCCCCTCCATCATAATTCAACAACCGAGGGCTTTCAGGGTAGCGAAAGCGATCCTATGTTTGGCGATGGAGGAAGCAATTTTAATCCCCTCAATCTGATTCATAATGCTAATTTTAGTAACGGGCGATCGATGGGTCAGTTCCAACAAGACACCCACCGCCAACTCAATCGCGCTAGTGAGGAATTTCGCCGTCAGCAACTCGATCGCATTCGGGAACAAATGAATGCACAACCCGAAACCACTGCACCCGAGGCAGAACCAGAAAGTTAAAGGGAAAAGTAGCAAAAAAGAACAGGGATGTAATGATCATTACATCCCTCGCGCCATAACTTGCAGTTTATTTGAGGGTAGCTAAAACATCTAGAGCATGAGTAGATGTATTGACACTCGCATCAACTTTCGAGATCGTGCCTTCTGCATCGATAACATAGGTGACGCGCTTGGAATAACCACCACCTTCTACATCGTAGGCTTTAGTAATTGCCCCATCAGTATCGGTAAGGAGAGTAAAGGGTAAACCGTATTTTTCTTTAAACATTTTGTGAGAGGCTTCGTCATCCATGCTCACCCCCAAGACAACAATATCTTTGCTTTGATACTCTTCATATTGATCTCGGAAACTCTGAGCCTGTTTCGTACACCCTGGCGTATCATCTTTAGGGTAAAAGTATAAAACAACAATTTTGCCTGCAAAATCCGTCAAAGAGACGGTATTTCCTTGATCGTCTTTGGTGGTAAAACTGGGTGCTTTCGTGCCAACTGTTAATGCCATGAACTTTGAATTCCTCCGAGAGATAAATATTTATTCTGTTTAAATTTTACAATAGTTTACAGTAACCTTTTTATTGTTCGCCCGATCGCCATGTCCAGTTCGACTTTACCCCCTATTATTTATTCCCAACCAACCCTCGATCGCGCCTCTCGTGCCTTGGGTTGTGCGCCTTTTACTTTAACTTTGTTTGCGGCGATGCGATCGCAGGGAATTTCTTTAAATGCGATCGCCGCATCTTCGGGGGTAGAAAAAAACTACACCCAGCATCCCCTGTTAGAATTGAGTGCAGAAAGCAACTTAATTTGGTTGATTAAAGTGGGTTTATTGCGGCGAGAAGTAGACGGACAAGGTATTACCGACAGTTTTCGCCTCACCCCTTTAGGACACCAACTCGTGAAACAATGGGAAATGCAAGAAGATTCCTTTTCTTCCGTATCATGGTGCGATCGCATTGCCAATGCCGCACATCGCTGGCTAAGACTCCCGATTTAAGATAAATAGGACTTACGCATTAACGGGCAAGATTGCCCGCACTACCATAGCCAGAGAATACAGTAGTGGGAGCGTCTCGCTCCCTAGCTGCGTAAGTCCTAATAAATCTTCCCAACTCCCAACTCCCAACTCCCAACTCCCAACTTCCTACTCCCAACTCCCAACTCCCAACTCCCAACTCCCAACTCCCAACTCCCAACTCCCTATATTAAGTGAAAGCAATAATGGTAGTGGGAACCACATCCCACGCAGGAAAATCTATGTTAGCGACGGCACTCTGTCGCATTTTTTCTCGTAAAGGCTGGCGAGTAACTCCTTTTAAAGGCCAAAATATGGCCTTGAATGCCTATGTGACTTCGACAGGGGGTGAAATTGGTTACGCCCAAGCCGTACAAGCGTGGGCGGCAGGGGTTAGCCCCTGGGTGGAGATGAACCCCATTTTACTCAAACCCCAAGGGGATATGACCTCTCAAGTTATTCTGCGAGGAGAGGCGATCGGGAATACTGGCGCACAGGACTATTACGAGAATTTTTTTGAGCGCGGTTGGAGTGCAATTCAAGAATCTCTACAACATTTAGCCGGTGAATTTGATTTTGTAGTTTGTGAGGGGGCAGGAAGTCCGGCAGAAATCAATCTCAAACATCGAGATTTAACGAATATGCGGGTGGCAAAATATTTAAGTGCGCCGACAGTGTTGATCGTAGATATCGATCGCGGTGGGGCATTTGCTCATGTTGTTGGCACCTTAGAATTATTAGACCCCGATGAACGAGCCTTAATCAAGGGTGTGGTGATCAATAAGTTTCGCGGACAGCGATCGCTTCTACAATCGGGGATCGATTGGCTGGAAAACTACACTAAAATCCCTGTCTTAGGGGTCATTCCTTGGCGAGAGGGGATATTCCCAGCAGAAGACTCGCTTTCGTTATTAGAGAGGCGATCGCGCAAACCCAATCGAGAATTGACCATTACGGTGATTCGCCTACCTCGAATTGCCAATTTTACGGACTTCGATCCCCTCGAGTCAGAACCTACCGTAGAGATTAAATATGTGGGTTTAGAGGGGGATTTAGGCTATCCTGACGCGGTAATTATTCCAGGATCGAAAACAACACTTTCCGATCTCAAAGCCTTGCACGAAAGCGGTATGACGGCTAAAATACAAGATTATGCGGCGGCGGGGGGGATAATTTTGGGAATTTGTGGTGGTTTCCAAATGCTGGGACATAGTGTGAGCGATCCCGACGGTTTGGAAGGAAGCGATCGCCAAATAACAGGATTAAAACTCTTACCTGTGAGAACGACTCTCGATCGCCGCAAAATCGTGCGCCAGCGCGTCTGTACGTCGAATTATCCGCAATCGTTGCCCATCGATGGGTATGAGATTCATCAGGGACGCACAACTATTCTCACTAAATCTTCAGAACCTCCCCCATGCCATTACTTATTCAGCGATACGGGTTTAG
Organism: Spirulina sp. CCY15215; assembly: GCF_016888125.1. Classification (GTDB taxonomy): domain Bacteria; phylum Cyanobacteriota; class Cyanobacteriia; order Cyanobacteriales; family Spirulinaceae; genus CCY15215. The sequence continues at coordinate 3,308 of NZ_JACSWA010000572.1, read as the reverse complement.
GTTTGGTTAATTCTTCTTTTTCTGTCTGGGGTTGCTATTTGCACGGATTATTCGATAATGGACCCTGGCGGCGATCGTGGCTCAATCAAGTGAGGCAGGGACGAGGTTTAATTTCTTTGCCTACAGGTGTGCCTAATTATCGAGAACAACGGGAGGCTATTTTAGATGCGATCGCCGATTTGGTCGCAGAAAATGTAGATTTAAAGCCACTTTTGCCCAGTTAGTTTTTCGAGTCCCTTTTCTAATCCTTCGCGATCGCGTTCATCTTCAGCGAGAATAGCTTTTTGTTGCTGGCGATCAGCACATTATTTTAAGTTAATCTAGAAAAAGACCACAATTATATCTATAGAATGCGGAATTCTTCCCTTCCCGATTCTGAACCTCAATCTCATCCTCAACACCGTAAATCTCAATCTTGGTGGTGGAGATCTGGCAAGTATTACTATTTTCGCCTGTTGCGTTTAGAAGGCAGTCCCAAGGCGATCGCCAGAGGGGTTTCTGTGGGAATGTTTGCCGGATTTTTCCCCTTATTTGGACTACAAACTATTATTGGTTTGCTTCTGGCTGCTTTGTTTCGCGGTAATAAATTAGCCGCCGCCGCCGCTACTTGGGTGAGCAACCCTTTCACATACATTCCAATTTATAGCTTTAATTTTGCCGTGGGACGTTGGTTATTGGGAGGGTTATTGGGAGGCCAAAATATTGCTTTAGAAACGATTGATTGGAATTCTCCCGAAATGTTAGAGGTGGGATCGGATTTTGCACTGAGTTTATTTGCTGGCTGTTTTGTGGTGGGTTTAATTGCAGCTATTTGGGGTTATTTTCTCAGCTTGGCTTTTATTCAACGCTATCGTCAAGCCAGGCGATCGCGGAAGCCTTAAAACTGGCTCGATAGCATCTCGATCAATCAATATAACATCGGTTCTGCTCAAAAAGAAGATCGCACTTTTTCTCACAAGAGGAAGAATGCGATCGCCAAGTATCTTGACACGAGAATTTCCTGCTTTTCCGGCTAGGAAATCTCGAAATTAATGTAAAACTACATCAGTCCGAAGAGATGGAGAACCCCTTGTCCCGTAATCAGTTCGACGGCGATCGCTGCCGCAAAACCAATCATAGCAAGGCGACCATTCAAGTTCTCAGCTTTATCAGTGAAACCAAATTTAGGGGTGGAATTTTCTTGAGCGTTCATAGTTTTTCTAGATAGAGAGAAAGATAGAAAATGAGGCTTTTGTCAAGCTCCATAAACCTAATGTAACAAAAATTTACAAAAATAGCAAGAAACCGGCTATTAAAGATTTAAAGATTAACCCCCTCGAAAACAAAAGCGATCGCGAGTATCAGGGTTTCGCGATCGCTTTTTCCCTCTGATGAGAGCCTTGCCACTTAATGGTATTTCTGAAAGGCTAGAGTGACATTATGGCCGCCAAATCCAAAGGAATTGGAAAGGGCAACTTCGACGCTAACACTGCGACTTTCATTGGCAATATAGTCGAGATCGCAGTCCTTGTCAGGTTCTTCGAGATTAATCGTGGGAGGGACGCGATCATTGGCGATCGCCATAGCCGTAGCGACAGCTTCTATCCCCCCAGAACCCCCCAATAAATGCCCCGTCATGGACTTGGTAGAACTGACAGGAATTTGATAAGCATATTCTCCCAAGGCTTTTTTAATCGCTTGGGTTTCCGTCGGATCGTTAGCAGGGGTGCTGGTACCGTGAGCATTGATATAGCTGATGCGATCGGGAGTGAGTCCCCCATCCTTCAAAGCAAGTTCAATGGCTCGAGCGGCTCCGAGTCCCCCCGGTACTGGCGAGGTCATGTGATAGGCATCGCAGGTCATGCCATAACCCACAATTTCAGCATAGATTCTCGCACCGCGATGGAGAGCAGATTCTAATTCCTCAATAATAAGAATCCCGGCACCCTCTCCCATGACAAAACCATCCCGGTCTTTGTCAAAAGGACGACAAGCGTGTTTGGGGTCATCATTGCGGGTCGATAGCGCTCGTGCTGAGGCAAAACCCGCATAAGAAAGAGGAGTAATAGCTGCCTCTGTCCCGCCGCAAATCATAGCATCGGCATAGCCCCCCTGAACTAAGCGAAAGGCATCCCCTATGGCGTTAGAACCCGCCGCACAAGCCGTTACCGCACAGGTATTTGGTCCCTTTGCTCCGGTATGAATTGCCGTGAGTCCCGCCGCCATATTCGCGATCATCATGGGAATCATAAAAGGGCTACAGCGAGAGGGGCCTTTATTTAAGTACACCTCTTGCTGATCTTCCATGACTTTAATGCCACCTACTCCGGTACCGATCAATACGCCAATGCGATCTGCATTCAAATCATCAATTTCCAGTTTTGCATCGGTGAGAGCTTGTTTACTGGCAGCAACGGCAAACTGAGAGAAGCGATCCATTCGTTTTGCTTCTTTCCGGGGTAAATGGTCATAGGGATCGAAACCCTTGACTTCGCCACCAATTTGACAAGCGTGTTGGGAGGGATCGAAATGGGTAATCCTATCGATACCATTGCGACCCTCCATTAGTCCTTGCCAATATTCTGCCAAGGTATTGCCGATCGGGGTAATTGCGGCAAGACCCGTGATGACAACTCTTTTTCGTTGCAAATGCGAATTAGTCATAATTCCAGATGAGTGATGGGGTGATAAACCCTGAATGCAGAGAGGCGATCGCCAATAAAAAACGTGGGACGGTTACTTGCTAAGAAGGATTAATGCAGTTAAACCTAAGCGGGAGTGGAAATTTTCTCAATTTTCTCGTTGATGTAATCTACCGCTAACTGTACCGTCTCTATTTTCTCGGCAGCTTCATCAGGAATTTCGATATCGAATTCTTCTTCAAGGGCCATCACCAATTCCACAATATCGAGAGAGTCGGCTCCAAGGTCGTCTGCAAAGGTTGCTTCGGGTTTCACTGATTCTTCGTCAACCTCTAACTGATCGACGATAATTTTCTGGACTTTCTCAAAAGTTTTCTCAAAAGTAGAGTCGCTCATTAATACTTTCCTCAAATTGTTGGCAATGAAATTTTATAAAATTTTCAGTATTTTTTATCGTATCGCATCGGGGGGCGATCTTGTTAAGGGAATTTGAGGAAATTTGAGGGAATTTGACAGACCCTGGTAGTCCCCTAGGCTTGTTTGACATCGGGGGATGGCGATCGCCCTAGTCAGCCCTTGATCAGCATTGCCCCATCTAAATAACGTAGCGATTTCTCGCTGAGTCTGGTCAGGTTAGGGCTTTTTCAAGCTCCCGCTAGAGTCCGGAGGACTTAGCGGTGAGTTCCT
>NZ_JACSWA010000571.1 GCF_016888125.1 Spirulina sp. CCY15215 | reverse complement strand
AATTACAGGATGATGATTTCGTTGAGAGCAATAAGGTTCTCACCCTTGATATTGATCCTGACAATGAATTTAACTGGAATGAAGATTCTCTGCAACGGGTGTATCGAACCTTTGACGATCTGGTTGAATCCTATAATGGTGAGGATTTGACGGAATACAATCTTCGCCGCATTGGTTCTGATCTTGAACATCTGATTCGTTCTCTCTTGCAAGGCGGCCAGATTAGTTACAATCTGCAAGGTCGCGTCACTAATTATAGTATGGGGCTACCCCGGTTGGAAAGTCCCGATAGCGACGGAAAATATTAAAAGCATGAATTTTTGGGATTATAAGCCTTGGTGGTGTCAGCCTTGGTCGATTTTATTAACGGGAGTTGTGGCGATCGCGGGGAGTTGGTTGCTGCTGCGATCGCTTTGGCTGACTGCTTTCGTCACTGTACCTATTTTATTGTGGTGGCTTTTGTTTTTGATTCTCGTACCAAGGATGTTTCGAGAATCACAGGAAACGAAGGAATCAGGAAATATTACAGATTAGCGATCGCCTTTTACTTCGCTAACCGAGAGGCGATCGGTTAAAATAGGAAGAACAGAATTGAAAATCCAACCATGCAATTAGAAGATTATTTTGATTTTCAACGTCCCGATGATATTCGCCTGAAAGGTACGCGAGTGGGAATTGAAAATGTTCTCTACGAATATCTTTATCGCAGTCGCACCCCCGAGGAAATTGTTAGTTGTTTCTCTAGCATTACTTTAGAACAGGTTTATGCAGCAATTCTTTATTATCTGCATAACAAAGAATCTGTCAGCCAATATATTACTGATGGGTTGGAACGGGAACACGAACAATGGAAACAACAACAACTTAATCCTACTCCAACGATGCTTAGATTGCGTAAAATTAGAGCAGAAATGGAGGCAGATAAAAGAAAGAAATGGGATGAGAATGGGGATGTTGAATATCCCGAACCAAGAGGCTCTTTAGTTGCGTCTCTCAAAAATTATGGTAGAACCAGAAAAGAGCAAATTAAAATTAATCAAAAAGGTATCGAGATGCTTCGTGCTTGGCGTGAAGAAAAGCTAACAGAAGAGGAGTTAGAAGCAGCAAGAAAAACATGGGAAATGGCCAAGACAATTATTGACGAAAATCGTTCTCGCAAGTTATTTTCATAATTTATGATTGTTTTTCTCGGTAATATCTGGAGGAACACCAAAAGGAATCAAAAAACTAGAAGCGATCGCAAATTTTATTGATTTTCTTGAGGTCGATCGCGCTGTTGTAGAGTTAGCGGCTGAGTTTTGGGCTGAAGCACGTCTACAAGGTCAACCGACGGCAAATGAGAAAAACATTGACATTGATATGATTATTGCGGCACATTGGCGTTTACTGTCTGAGAGTTTTCCAGGGCGTTATGTGGTTATTAGTACCACTAATGTTAAGCATTTGCGCTTGTTTGCAGAGGCAGAGGAATGGCAAAATATTGTTTACTGACTCAAGAGGCGATCGCTATTCCCTTCCTCTTTCTAACTATTAAACCGATTAGCAATGCTATCTCTACCTAACTTAGAATAGTTTTGATGTTATACTGTGGATTAATTGAATCAATCTCCCTGAAGGATTGAAAAATAAATAATGTATAAAACAATTGACCTGTCCGAGATCGGCACAAAAATTACTGAATTCTCTAATAGTACGGGAGAAGAACCGATCGCGATCGTCGAAAATGGCAAGCCTGTCATGGTTGCTCTCAGCTATGAATTATATACGTCTCTGCTTGAAACTTTGGAAATATTGTCCGATGCGGAATTTAGCACTCAATTGAAAGCAGGAATCCAAGAGGATCGCGAAGGGAAGCGAGTTAGTTGGGAGGAAGCAAAAAAACAATTAGGTTGGGAATAAAAGAGAATCAATGTTATCGCATTGTTTATCGCGTCGATCGCGATCGCGTCGTTGTAATCATTATTGGTTTGGGTTTGCGTCGAGAAGGCGATCGCGACGATATCTATGCCATTCTGGAAAAGAAGTTAGAAGATTTATAATTGAATTTCTCAAATACAAGCGATCCGCATTTCGGACAGACCTATCAACCAAACCATGCCCATGTTACCAGAAGATCGCCAATTTTGCAAATTGAAATTTTGAAGGGCTTTAAATGTCGTTCAAACTAACTGAATGAGAGTCATTAGAATCAGTTTCTAGAAGAGGTTTGAGAATTTGTCGTTCTTCGAGAGGAAGGGTGAGGAGGACACGAGGATCGCGGTTTTTCTCTTTATATTCAATGGCTTTAGAGAGCAATCGCAAAGGGAGTTCAAATTCGGGGCGATTTCCGACAAGCTCTAGCCAGATTTCTAGCCAAATTCGCACTTTTTCATTATTCAGATTGGGTGACATTAACATAGGAATACTGCGAGTAAGCCCTCTCTTTAAAAGCGAACCAACTTGATATCGATCAAAAAGATTCAGGAGCTTAACAAGATATCTTTTGAATATGATTGTATTTTGTACAGTTTTGAATGAGTCAAACATCATTTTCCCTAACTTTCGAGGAAATGGAGAATTGAGATCGAGAATATATTGATAAGACTCTAATGCTTGTTCGTATTGTTCCATACTCTGTAAAGTAAAAATACGACTCAGCCGTACTTGAAGAGATTTCGGATTTAATTCTAGAGCGCGATCGCAATCCTGAAGAGCCTCTTCATATCTTCCCATTTCTCTCAGCGTAATAATACGACTCAGCCGTACTTGAAGAGATTGAGGGTTTAATTCTAGAGCGAGATCGCAGTCCTGAAGAGCTTCTTTATATCTTCCCATTTCTCTCAGCGTAAAAATACGACTCAGCCGTACTTGAAGAGATTTCGGATTTAATTCTAGAGCGCGATCGCAGTCCTGAAGAGCTTCTTCATATCTTCCCATTTTCTGTAGTATAAAAATACGAGTTAGCCATATTTTGAGAGATTGAGGATTTAATTTCAGTGCGCGATCGCAGTCCTGAAGAGCTTCTTTATATCTTCCTATTTTCTGTAGTGTAAAAATACGACTTAGTTCTGCTTGGAGAGATTGAGAATTTGATTTGTAAGACAATTGTGATTCTTCATAATTTCTGAGTTTTGTTAAAGTTATACTACGACTGAACTGAGTGTCTGCATTTTCTTCAAGTTCAAATGACTTATCATAAGCTGCTATTGCCTCTTGATATCGTTCTAATTCATCCAAACAATACCCTTGACTAAAAAAATCCCAAGCATGACCTCGGATTTCAATCAGCTTTTCTGTTAATTTTAAAGCCTCAGTAATTTCATCTTTATCGAGATGATTTTCATATTCTTCCATCAAAAATGCAATTTTAGGATCTTCGCTATCTGTATCTCGTTCTCTTAATGCTTTCAAAATATACTCTCTCTCAATTCCATCTTCGGGAAGTAAATCTAGATACTCTTCCAACGTCTCCTCTGAATACCACAGCCGCAAAAAATCTACAAACAACTGGATCGGTTTGTTCCGTTGCTTCTTCATCTCTAAACAAAACCGTAACAAGGGTTCTCGTAACTCATAAAATTGTTCTCGTCCAATTTCTTCTACTCGCAGATAACCCTTATTCTGTAATTCTCTCAACTCCTCCTTGGCAGATTGCGGATCGAGTAAACAGTATCGAGCAATATCTTCCAATAAACACGCATAACGTCGATCGCAGAGAAAATTGATAATCTTTCGCTGTCGAACTGCCAGAGATAGCATTCGTTCTTGATAATAAGGAGTCAACTCATCCAACATTTTCATAAAAGCTGGAACTAACTCATCTAAAGACTCCCGCGATAGAAAACCAGAAAAAACAATATAAATTCGTGGATTTCCTCCCGCCAAATGATGCACCGCTTTAACTCTTTCCTTCCCTGTCAAAGATTGTAAAAACGCTTCTAACTTTATATCTTTATTCAACCGAGCAATATTTGCTAATAGATCTGCCGCTTCGTCGGAAGACAAGTCCTCTAAATGATGAGGGCAAAAAAATCGGTAAAAAGGGTATTCTTTAAACTTAACCTCCTTAAAAAGACTTTGCGAGGTTGCCAAAATAGTACAAAATTTATGATTGTATAAATATGCTCTGAGTTGATGCTGTCCTTGTATCTCCAATCCTTCAAAAACCATATTCAAATTTTCAATTAAAAGTAAAAGTGTTTTCTTCCCTACAAACTCTCTTAATATTTCTTTGGCTTTGTACTCTTGCTCTTCAAAAGATAATTGATATAGTAACTCTACTTTCTCCTGTAACTTGACTTCATACTCTTCGGGATATTCCTCCTTCAATGCCTCAAAAATTGCCATTAAAAACTCTAAAAACGAATCAATTCGATAAGCCTCCTCTGGCAACCAAGCAATGAGCAATTGTTCCTGAAGCTCCTCTATCTTAACCAGACGATGATAAATCAAAGAAATGAGATGGGTTTTGCCAATACCTCGATTACCAACCAATAACCGATAATGCTTATTTTCAGTCAATGCACTCTCGCGAATTAACTCAATTAAACGCTCTGCCAAATCGTAACGCTTGCGCTGAACGAAAATCGCCTCTAAGATTTCTGGCGACATAGAACGGGGTGTAAAATGGGAAATATATTGTGCTTGCATCTTTTACCCTCGCGATAACTGCCAATAGCGTTTGATCAGATCGAGACGAAACTCATATTTAAGATTTTTTCCTTTGATAATATAGTAATCCTTTGCCAATAAATCTAAGACTTTTCGCGTCTTTTCCTTATTAGAAGTATCGGGATCGGACTGAATGCGATCGCACAACTCCGGCAAAGATAAAGGATCGTCGGACTCTGCCAAAACATCGAGTAAATTCAGCGCATATCTCTGTTGTTCCAGACTGTAATAGCTTTCGATGCGATCTTGATAATGGCGCATTTGCCATCGACTGTCAGGATCGCGCAAGCAATCGTCAATTATTGCTTGGACTGTATTCTCATTAATTGTATTTTTTCGCTCCACAAAAATATCAATGAGATGATGAATATAGAAAGGGATGCAATTGACCATCTGTGCAATATCCTTTGCTTGCATTTGAACGTCAAAAGTAGGGATATTTTCTCCTTGAATGAGACGAGTTGCTAAATCCGTTGCATCTTCTTCCGATAAAGACGGAACATCCATAAAATACATATCATTTGTGGGTGCATTGGTATAACCCACTTTTCTCAACTTGTCGATCGCATGATGCAGCCCAATCGATCCCGTAAAAACCATTCTCAGAGTTCCATAATCTTGCCGGAGACGGCGTAATACATCCAATACCTCCATTGCATCTTCATCACTCATGTTGCGAAGCATATACGGCACTTCATCCCAAAAAAAGATCGTGCGAACATCTTTTTGATTGTCTAACAAATCCTCAATTGTTTGGGTTAGCAATATTTTCCAATGAGAGGCAGCAGAATCGGGGAGCTTAATCCCAAATCCCATTCCTTTCAATTCCATACCGTTCAAGTTTTTCAATACACTGCGTGCTTTTCGTGCAATTTGGTTAGATTTTCGCAAATATTCTTCGACATCTTGCAAAACTACCTCCACAAATTCTAACGGCGATCGCACATCTTCAACATCGCGAACGATCGCCAGCTTATTAGCAGGAAGTTCCGCTTTCATTTTACGAATAACACAGGTTTTACCCATTCGTCGTTCTGCACTCAAAATGAGACTTTGCCGCTCTAAAACCCTCCACAATCGCTCAATTAAGCGATCGCGACCAATAATTTCATCAGGTGCAATTTCACCCCCCGGATTTGCTCTCATATTATCGATTTCCTTGCTCTCTATTATCTCTAAGGTAACGCGATCGCGCAATGCAAACCTAAAAATTTAACCGTATTTGGAGAAGAAGCAGCAACTCGATTTCTCTGATTCTTTAAGGTACACTTGTTTTGAGACCTTCCCCACCCTTCTCTCATGGTTCAACTTCAACCCTCTTACCCAAGGCAGAAATCCCTGCCCACCATGTACGATTTACCCAGCGAAAACCCGGAGGAACCAGGTTTGCCCGACGAATTTCACGACTTTCAACCCGATCTCCTGAAAAAGACCTGTCAATCTCCCCATTATCTTCGAGAAGATTATTTTGTTGCCAGCGATCTCAATCTTTACTACGATCGCGAAAATCCGAGATGGTATAAGCGACCAGATTGGTTTTTGGTATTAGGGGCAAGACGCAGCACAAATCAACAAGAATTACGCCTAAGTTATGTGATCTGGGAAGAAGAAGTCAATCCGTTTTTAGTCGTAGAATTGTCTTCTCCAGGTACAGAAAATGAGGACTTGGGAAAAACTAAACGCAAGCAGGAAACGCGACCGACAAAATGGGAAGTTTATGAAGACATTCTCCAAATTCCCTACTATCTCATCTACGATCGCTATGAAAATCGGTTTCGTGGTTTTGTTTGGCGATCGGGAAAATACGAAGCATTAGAGTTATCGGAGGGAAGATTGTGGTTAGAAGAATTGGGGTTAGGTGTGGGATTATGGCAAGGGAGTTATGAAGGAGTAGAGGGACGGTGGTTGCGGTTTTATGATAGTCAAGGAAATTGGATTCCGACTCCCGATGAACGTGCCGATCGCGAAGAAATGGAGAAAGAACGAGAATGCCAAGAAAAGGAACGAGAACGAACAAGAGCTAACCTTGAAAAGGAAAGAGCCGATCGCGCTGAATCTGATTTACAAAAATTAAGAGATCGTCTCTTACAATTAGGTGTCGATCCTAATAGTTTACCTTGATTTTGAGGGCGCGATCGCGACCTTATCAAGATTTCAAGCAGGCATAATATCATCGAGTTTGAGTTGTAAATCGGGAAATAGGTAAGAAGAAATAGCTTCTCCCAAGCGATATTGTTGCTGCTGGTAAATACCATTAACTAATTGACAAATTGTCAAAGTGGGTTGCTTGGGATTGCCAATAAATTGCAAGCCTCCCAAACCTCTAAAGTCTACAATCCAGTATTCTGGAATATTTAAAAAAGCATATTCTTCCACTTTTCTAGCATAATCATCTTGCCAATTGGTACTGACCACTTCAGCGACGAGGCGAATGGTATTCCCATTACAAATAATAGGTTCTTTTTGCCAGAGAGGTTCTTGACTCAATTCGGCTCGATCCAAGACAATAACATCGGGACGCAAAGCCGTTGCTTCAGCATAAAGGGGTTTGATCAAACAATTTTTGGGAATTAACCAATTGAAATGAGAACGAAAAATCTCGACATAAATTCTTCCAGCAATATTCCCTGCAACGGCTTCATGAGGTCCCGTTGGTTCCATGTCTCTGAGTTCTCCATCAATAAGCTCGTAGCGCGTATTATCCCCATACTGACCGATAAATTCTGCAAAGTTGAGTAATTTGGATAGGGTGTAGGTCATGAGTTTATCTAAACTTAATATTTGCTAACAATAGCAACAAAAACAATCTAAGTAACTAATTGAAAATGACTCAGTTTGGTTACGATCTTGAGTTATTGTAAGTTTGTGAACTGCAGTAGCAAGTTTTCAAAAGCCTTGCCACGTCGGAAATAACCGATTCCCCATACTTGGTTTAACTCTACCAAAAACGGGTAGAATACCTTGATGGGAATAACGCGCAATTTCATTCGGAGAAAAAATTCTGATGCTTCTAAAATCAACCACGCGCCACATTCGCGTTTATGCGGCGGAATTACAGG
>NZ_JACSWA010000570.1 GCF_016888125.1 Spirulina sp. CCY15215 | reverse complement strand
CTCAGAAACAGTTATAACTCCAGATTCAACGCAAATTAATTCTTCTGATACCAAACAAGAAATCTCTTCTTTCGATACTAAACAAGAAATCTCTTCTAGTTCTGGTATAGCGCCAAACGAACCTGTTCAGAAACAATCTATTTCTCCTATTCCAGAAACAGTTATAACTCCAGATTCAACGCAAATTAATTCTTCTGATGCTAA
>NZ_JACSWA010000057.1 GCF_016888125.1 Spirulina sp. CCY15215 | reverse complement strand
AAGGATTATCAAGAAGTTATATTCAAGGATTATTGCCTAACCTAAAAAAGGAACATCCTTGGCTCAAAGAAGATGTCTATTCCCAATGCTTGCAAGTCGTGGCTTTGAACTTATCAACAGCTTATCGAAACTTCTTCGAGAAACGGGCCAAATTACCCCGATTCAAATCCAAGCATGGCAGACAATCTATCAGTTACCCTCAGAATGTTAAGTTTGAGGGAGATTGTCTCAAACTGCCCAAAATTGGGTTACTACATTGTCGTCAGCATCGAAGTTTTGAAGGGAAAATCAAAACGGTAACCATCTCCAAAAATCCAGATGGGAAATATTATGCTTCTGTCTTAGTTGAAGAATCAAAAGAACCTCCTTCTCTCTCAACTGAAGGTAAAGCCATTGGAATTGATTTGGGATTAACGGATTTTGCCATTACCAGTGAAGGCTCAAAATATAACAATCCCAAGCATTTCCATAAACACGCGCAGA
>NZ_JACSWA010000569.1 GCF_016888125.1 Spirulina sp. CCY15215 | reverse complement strand
ACCTAAATAACGTAGCGATTTCTCGCTGAGTCTGGTCAGGTTAGGGCTTTTTCAAGCTCCCGCTAGAGTCCGGAGGACTTAGCGGTGAGTTCCTGACAAGTAACCCAAAAAAAAGTGACTCGGAGTCTACGCCTATCACAAGCATCCCGTATTGCTGCTCCTTCCGGTCTGACAAAGTTTGGGCGTTGCGATCGCATCGATCCGAGTCGTTTTCTAGTATAACATCTTTTTGGTGCTTAACTTTCGTTTTTTTCAGAAGATTCTGTAGAAGATTCTTTCTCCAGTAATTTTTCTTGTCGCTTCTTGCGATCGGTCTTGAGAATATCCTCCAAAACTTGTTTGGCCTGTTCCATTTTTTCCAGATTACTCTGATAGAGTTCTAAATCTTTCTGCATTTTTTCAATGGGTAAGTGCAAACTCCCACCAATTTCTGCGAGAATCTTCTCTCTCTTTTCTCCATCGTTAACCACTGCGCGATCGGCGGATTCCAGTAATTCGTATATACCAATTGCAAAAAGACGACTGTATTTAAAATGATTTGCAAAAGCGATCGCCTTCAAGGTTTCATATAACTTTTCACCACCTTCTAAAGACACTAGCGCAGTATTCCAAGACAGCAATTGTTCCACCGATAAGTTTTGTGCTAACGCATTCAATGCTGCGGCATCATCGCGGTATTGTTGGGGGTCTTTATCAATTGCCAAGCATAACCCCTTAAAAATTGAGACTTTATCCTTTTCTGGTTTATATCCAGCCATAAAGCGATCGAAGGAAGTGACAACCCCTAACCCATAAATCGGATTGTACTGAAAATTGACATTGACCGACAGTAGGTGCATTTCCACCATCAACTCCTCAACAACACGTCGATAAATGGAATTAATCGGACGGACGTGATGGCTGTAAAAATTTCGTTTGGTATCTGAAAGCGTGCGAACGTTATCCACAAAGTCAACTCTAGACGAAACAGCTATTGCTATTACTTTACAAGGTTTTCTGACTTTATTACAATCATTGTTCGGGGTATAAAAAGAATCCTCTGGGCAAGATTTAAGTAATAAAGATTTAAGACAGAAAAATTTCGCTCGAAACAACTGAGGGATGATACGGCGAAATTTTTCTCTCCCTATTTATTTCGATACACCTAATTCCTTAAGGTTGTCTGAATGTCAACACCTGAATGTCAACACCTGAATGTCAACACCTGAATGTCAACACCTGAATGTCAACACCTGAATGTCAACACCTGAATGTCAACACCCGAATGTCAACACCCGAATGTCAACACCCGAATGCCAACACCCGAATGTAAACATTCCTGAGTTGATTTAGGTGGTCGTGACATCACCCCGAGGAGCATCGAGGGCTTCGTTTTCAGCTTCAAAAATCTCGAAAACTGAATCCATCATTGTCACCTCAAATACCAACTTGGCTTCGGGATGAACATTGCAAATGCGAAAGCTCCCCACAACTTTGTCTGCATCCCTCATTCCAGCAACTAACGATGTTAAACCAGAACTATCAATAAAATTAACTTGACTCAGATTGACGACAACATGACGACTGAGTTTGGAGATACATTCTTGCAATTTCAAACGAAATTGCCAAGCGGTGGTAATGTCCAGGCGACCGCTTGGAGCCAGGACGATTACCTTTGTCCCCTCTGTGGTTGTATGTTCTTTTTGTTCTATGTGAATCACTCGTCAATTCGCCTCAAAAACTCAAGCTGTGTATCTTGGTTTGTGCTAGTAGCCCGCAAAGCCATCTTGTTGAAGGATTGCTTTGGGATTTAGCTGTAAAATTCTTCCCTAGCTTACCATGTGCGAAGAATTACTAATCGCCCTTTTGAGTGTATTTTAACACCCTAGTTTCTGTCAAACCGATCGCGATCGCAAAATTCAGATTCTGAAACCCTTATCCTACTCTTCCGTCCAAACCGCCCACTCTTGAGGCTTGAGAAAGGTTTTATAAAGATTGTCTTCTGGGGTGTCCGGTTCGGGGCTATAGCAGTATTCCCAACGCACTATGGGGGGAAGAGACATCAGGATCGATTCGGTACGTCCATTGGTTTGTAGTCCGAAAATGGTGCCTCGGTCGTAAACTAAATTAAATTCAACATAGCGCCCCCGTCGATAGAGTTGAAAATCTCGTTCGCGATCGCCCCACTCCATTTCTTGGCGCTTTTTGGCAATAGGGACATAAGCGGGCAAAAATCCCCCCGCACAATCTCGGACAAAAGCAAACAATTCCTCCCAAGTTCTCTGGGGAGGTGCGCCCACTTTCTGGCTGTAAGCAGCAGCTTCGCGATCGCGCTGGGGTCCGCGATAAAGTTCTCCCATACCGTCTTGATAGTCAAAGAAAATGCCGCCAATGCCGCGAGTTTCCTGACGATGCTTGAGATAAAAATATTCGTCGCACCAAGATTTAAAAGTGGGATAGTAGTCAGGATGATGGCGATCGCAAACCTCCTTGAGACTGCGGTGAAAATGAGCAGCATCTTCCCCAAAACCGTAATAAGGGGTCAAATCGATACCCCCACCAAACCACCACACCGGACCCGCCTCAAAATAGCGATAGTTGAGGTGAACCGTCGGAATATAGGGATTGAGGGGATGTAACACCATCGATGTCCCCGTAGCGTAAAAACCGTGACCTTCCGCTTCCGGGCGCTGTTTGAGAATTGAGGGAGGGAGTTCTTTCCCCCAAACTTCAGAAAAATTGACCCCTCCTTGCTCAAAAATTCTGCCATCGCGCATGACCCGCGATCGCCCACCCCCCCCTTCTTCTCGCTGCCAAGAATCTTCGCGGAATTTTCCCGTTCCATCTAACTTTTCCAGCCCTTGACAAATTTCATCTTGTATGGACTTCATAAACTGGCTGATGCGAGGCTGTGAATCGGCGGGAGGCTGTGTCGGCGTTATGGTTTCGGAAGCGGAGGCAACTGTCATGATCTTCTTCTTGTGGACATCAAATTTTTCATCCTCTCATGGGCAGAGGTTATTGCGATCGCATCATATACAATTTGCAATAACTATAGTTTTAGCCCTATCGTCACTGTGGGAGGAGAATTTGATTTTCAGCCTATCGTTTAAACTCCTGATCCGACGCGGAAAAATTTTTTGTAAATTTTCCCTCAATCAGCGCTACCGCGTTTTGTGTCGTGCTTCAGTAGATATTCTCTGGAAACAACTCGTCAATCTTGCCGATGTTTCTTGGCATCCCCTCATCGCTCGCACCAATGCCCCTAATGGTTTAATCGCCAAGCCTGGACTCATTTATCAAGCCGTAACGCGCCTGACCCCCATTCCCGTGCGGGTTTTCGTCGAGCGAGTCTCCCCTGGAGAACTCCTCAGCGTCCGGTTTTTGGCGCTACCAGGGATTGAAAATCGCGTCACCTATCAATTTGAATCAACTCTGTGCGGGACCTATATTTCCTACTCCGTGACCATGCGGGGATGGTTATCCCCTTTACTCTGGTGGTGGATTCGCCCTTATATAGATCGGGTTGCTTCCAGTTTGGCTCGGGCGGCAGAAAGGGCGATCGCTTGATAAGATTTATGAAGTTAAGCCAGTTTGCTTTCTCAGTCCCTGTTTTAACTCTGTTTTAACTATTTTGTTTTAATCCATGCTCGATACCCAGTCAATTTTAGAGGTTTTACGCCCGGTGCAAGACCCCGAACTGCAAAAAAGTTTGGTGGAATTGAACATGATCCGCAATGTCAAAGTGGATGCGGGAGGAATTGTTAGTTTTACACTGGTTTTAACCACACCAGCCTGTCCCTTGCGAGAGTTCATTGTCGAAGATTGTCAAAAAGCAGTTCGAGCATTATCTGGAGTTGAAAAAGTTGAAATTGAGGTGACAGCCGAAACCCCTCAACAAAAGGAATTACCCGATCGCCAAGGGGTAAAAGGCATTAAAAATATTATTGCCGTCTCCAGTGGGAAAGGAGGAGTCGGAAAAAGCACGATCGCCGTCAATATCGCCGTAGCCTTGGCCAAAGCGGGGGCAAAAACGGGATTATTAGATGCAGATATTTATGGTCCCAATGCGCCGACAATGTTAGGTTTAACCGAGGCCAAAGTCGCAGTACAGAAAAATGCCCAAGAGCAAGATATCTTAGAACCCGCGTTTAATTACGGCATTAAACTCGTCTCAATGGGTTTCCTGATCGATGCCGATCAGCCGGTCATGTGGCGCGGACCGATGTTAAATGGCATTATTCGCCAATTTCTCTATCAGGTCAATTGGGGAGAATTAGACTATTTAGTAGTCGATATGCCCCCAGGCACCGGAGACGCGCAATTAACCCTCGCTCAAGCGGTTCCCATGTCCGGTGTGGTTATTGTTACCACACCCCAAACTGTTTCCCTCATTGATGCCCGTCGAGGCTTAAAAATGTTCGAGCAATTGGGAGTAAAAGTTTTAGGAATTGTTGAAAATATGAGCTATTTTATACCGCCAGATTTACCCGATCGCCGTTACGATTTATTTGGTTCGGGAGGAGGCGAAAAAACATCACGAGAATTAAATGTTCCCTTGTTGGGCTGCATTCCCCTAGAAATAATCTTGCGAGAAGGAGGCGATCGGGGCATTCCTATTGTAATAGGGGAACCCGACTCTGTTTCCGCCCAAGCCCTCACAAAACTAGCTGGAGAAATTGCTGCAAAAGTTTCCGTAGCAGCCCTAACCTAGCTTGAACAATGAATAATTACCGATGAACAATTAATTCCCCACACCCCAAACCCCTATGTTTCAACGCTCTTACAACGATAAAATCCCTCAATGGAAAACTTGGCTAGCAGCTTGGCAACAGTTAGATTTTGTTCTCCTCTTTCTCGTCGTTAGTCTGACTGCTTTTGGCGGTTTAATCATCCAGAGTACCGAAGTCAGACAAGAAACAGTACGCTGGTTTTGGCTCTATCACTGGCTGCTCGGGGCTTTCGGATTAATTCTTGCCTTGTTTATCGCCAGGTTGCGTTATGAATTTCTGATTCAATGGCATTGGGTTATTTACGGATTAACCAATTGTTCCTTAATAGCCATCAAGTTTTTTGGCGTAGAAATCAACGGTTCCACCCGTTGGTTGAGTATTTTGGGGTTCCAATTTCAGCCCTCGGAATTTGCCAAATTGGGGTTGATTATTACGATGGCGGCATTGCTCCATGCCCGTCCAGCTAACAGTATTCCCTCTATGACTCGCACCCTCGCTATTACTGCGATTCCTTGGGGCTTGGTTTTTGTGCAACCGGATTTAGGGACTTCCCTTGTATTTGGCGCAATTACCCTGGGAATGCTGTATTGGGCGAATGTCAATCCAGGATGGTTGATTTTGATGATTTCCCTGCTCCCTTCTGCGATTTTATTTAATGTATACCGTCCGGCTTGGTACGCTTGGCTGGTGGCGATGGGAATTTTGGCATGGTTTACCCTACCTTGGGAGAAAGTTGGGGTAGCGATTGTTACCTTTGCCAATGTGATCGCCGGGGGAGCCAGTGGCTATCTCTGGAATCAACTCCTGAAGGATTATCAAAAGGATCGATTAATTTTATTTCTTCAGCCGGAAAAAGACCCCTTGGGGGGAGGCTATCACTTGATTCAATCCCGCATTGCGATCGGTGCGGGAGAACTGTGGGGGAAAGGTTTACAGCATGGGACGCAAACCCAGTTAAATTTTATTCCGGAACAACATACGGATTTTATTTTTTCTGCGGTGGGGGAAGAGTTTGGATTTATTGGCAGTATTTGTCTCTTAATTGTTTTCTGGCTCATCTGCCTGCGTTTGATTATAATTGCTCAAAATGCCAGGGAGAATTTTGGTTCTTTGTTGGCGATCGGGGTCTTATCCATGATTATTTTCCAAGTCTTTGTCAATATTAGTATGACCATCGGCCTCGCTCCCATTACGGGGATTCCTCTACCCTGGATGAGTTACGGGCGATCGGCGCTGCTGACTAATTTTCTGGCGATCGGTTTGGTGGAGTCTGTGGCTAATAATCGACCGCGATTACATTTTAGGCGATGAGTGATGGGGGTAGAGAGTTATTAAGATTTAGAGGATTTTTGCTCCCGACTTTTGCTAATCTACAAGATAAGTTCTTTGATCAAATAAGTATAACGATGATGATTTTACCTGGTGCCACAGTTCGCGTCATTAATTCTGATGATATCTATTATCGTTTTGAAGGTCTGGTTCAGCGTATCAGTGATGGGAAGGTTGCTGTTCTTTTTGAAGGGGGGAATTGGGATAAGTTGGTAACATTTCAATTAGGGGAACTTGAAACTGTTGATCTCAAGAAGTAATTAAATCAATTTGATCCCCCCCAGCCCCCCTTGATAAGGGGGGAGAATCCGGAGGTCCCCCAGCCTCTCTTGATAAGGGGGGAGAATCCGGAGGTCCCCCAGCCCTCTCTTGATAAGGGGGGAGAATCCGGAGGTCCCCCAGCCCTCTCTTGATAAGCAGGGAGAATCCGGAGGTCCCCCAGCCTCTCTTGATAAGGGGGGAGAATCCGGAGGTCCCCCAGCCCCCTCTTGATAAGGGGGGAGAATCCGGAGGTCCCCCAGCCCCCCTTGATAAGGGGGGAGAATCTGATCGCCCCCCACTCTCCAATTTATGCGCCTTTCTCTGCCACAATTTACCAGTAGCGATCGCAATCCCGATCGCATTGCCGAAGTTATCGAAACAACAACGGTGGAAATTTTGGCACAGTGTTTGGAGCCAGAAGATTTGAGTTTTCCCGTTATGCCTCCTTTTGGCAGTTGGGTCAAGTCCCAAGATGAGGAATCGGGAAATAAGGTTTTGGGGGTTGTAACTTACGTGAAAACCTCACCTATTGATTCCGTGCATCGTGCGAGAGCGTTGGGATTATCTTTGGAAGAATTGCGAGAACAACAGCCGCAAATTTTTGCCATGTTGAAAACAGAGTTTCAAGCAGCCTTATTGGGCTTTGAAACCCCTTCTCGGGGCAATAATGGCAGCAGTCGGGGACAGATTTTTCAATATTTGCCCCCGCGTCCTCCGCAAATTCACCAAGCGGTTTATCGCTGTGCGCCGGAAGAGGTTGTTGCGTTTAGTGAGGAATTGGGGTTTTTGCGAACTCTTTTGCAAGTGAGTAATGTTTCTTGTGAGGCTTTGATTGCTGCTTCTTTGCGGGAGATTTATCGATTCAGGAAAGGCGATCGGCCTTGGTTGGTCAAGGCAGGACGAGAGTTAAGTTTACTGTTGAAGGATGATTACGATCGCCTGCGTTATATTTTGAGTCAGATTCATGGGTGATTTTTTGTTGGTTATGGGATAGTGTCGTCATTTTGCGGATACCGGGGGGTCTCATTTTGGACTCCCGATTTTAACAGGGGTCAAACTCAGTTGTAGTCTGGGTTTGACCCTGTTTTTGCGGTTCGGGGGGTATCCGCAAACGCCGAACGCTTTATTTGGTCTGGGTTTTCGGGATATTTTTTCTTTGGCTCTTGTCAAGACGATGGCTGAAATGCTATAGTTATCCTTGGTATCCGCAAACGAACCTTGAAAACTAAATACCATAAGGGTTTCACCACTGGGCAGTTTCAATTGCACTTAATCCCTATTAGGGATTGAAACCGAGAATGTGCCTCTGCTTCGAGGTCGGCAACTTCTGTTTCAATTGCACTTAATCCCTATTAGGGATTGAAACGATGATTTCTTCTGCCAAAATCATTTTTATTGTTTTGTTTCAATTGCACTTAATCCCTATTAGGGATTGAAACAACTCTTGGCTGGTATGGAGCGAATACATCCCTGGTTTCAATTGCACTTAATCCCTATTAGGGATTGAAACTCGATGTTGACAAACCCGCGCATCTCAAAAAAATGGTTTCAATTGCACTTAATCCCTATTAGGGATTGAAACTCCCCAAATCGAGGTAAATGAGAATCTCTATGGAGTTTCAATTGCACTTAATCCCTATTAGGGATTGAAACCACTGTATAGACCACCTGATCGCCAACCTTTGAGAGGTTTCAATTGCACTTAATCCCTATTAGGGATTGAAACGTACATTTCATCGAGCCAATACTGTCGGAAGGTAGTTTCAATTGCACTTAATCCCTATTAGGGATTGAAACGTAGCGACAGCACTCAGGCAAAATCCAACCCATTAGCGGTTTCAATTGCACTTAATCCCTATTAGGGATTGAAACGTTGTGTATAGTGCGATCGCGGTGGGAGTGCGATCGCATTGGGTTTCAATTGCACTTAATCCCTATTAGGGATTGAAACGCGACGAATAAGGTACAACCATTCGTCGCCTGCAGGGTTTCAATTGCACTTAATCCCTATTAGGGATTGAAACGGTTGCTCTCTGGGGCGGCGGTGGGTCTGGCTTCTTGTTTCAATTGCACTTAATCCCTATTAGGGATTGAAACCTCCCCTCTCCACACACCACAGGAGAATAACAATGGTTTCAATTGCACTTAATCCCTATTAGGGATTGAAACAACGCTTTAACCGTATTTGAACGAGCAATCATAGTTTCAATTGCACTTAATCCCTATTAGGGATTGAAACTCCCAATGCCGCGACCAGTTCTTGCAGATTTTTTGTTTCAATTGCACTTAATCCCTATTAGGGATTGAAACGTTCTAAACCCACACTACATAAGGCTTTGAGTGGTGTTTGTTTCAATTGCACTTAATCCCTATTAGGGATTGAAACTCCCGTAGGTTGGGAAGATAGCTATTCAGAGCAGTTTCAATTGCACTTAATCCCTATTAGGGATTGAAACGACGAGGATTGTTTTTTTCCTGATGGCTTGTCTTTTAAGTTTCAATTGCACTTAATCCCTATTAGGGATTGAAACAGTATTATTGATGGGTTGTATCAGGCTTTCTCTTTGTTTCAATTGCACTTAATCCCTATTAGGGATTGAAACGTGGGATGGGCTTGCGAGGGGATGGAAGTCAATTCGGTTTCAATTGCACTTAATCCCTATTAGGGATTGAAACGCGATCTGCCTCGCTCTTACTATATAATCAATAGAGTTTCAATTGCACTTAATCCCTATTAGGGATTGAAACGTGCCTGTACAACCTCAAAGCGGGATTGACTCTTGTTTCAATTGCACTTAATCCCTATTAGGGATTGAAACGTGGCCAAAGGCAAACCCTCAAAACTCAGCAAGCTAAAGTTTCAATTGCACTTAATCCCTATTAGGGATTGAAACGCTCGTTGAACTTCTGCTGAAGAAGGCGATTTGCCTGTTTCAATTGCACTTAATCCCTATTAGGGATTGAAACCGGCATTTGAGGACGCTACAGAAGGAACGGGAGCGGTCTGAGGGTTTCAATTGCACTTAATCCCTATTAGGGATTGAAACATCGACTGTGGTAT
Source organism: Spirulina sp. CCY15215 (assembly GCF_016888125.1). Lineage (GTDB taxonomy): Bacteria > Cyanobacteriota > Cyanobacteriia > Cyanobacteriales > Spirulinaceae > CCY15215. Next base: position 2,781 of record NZ_JACSWA010000569.1, on the reverse strand, counting down.
ATGGTGCGATGATGTCTGCGAGTTTCAATTGCACTTAATCCCTATTAGGGATTGAAACTCATGGGTTTCTCCTTGGGTTTGGTGAGTAAGGGTTTCAATTGCACTTAATCCCTATTAGGGATTGAAACTTTTACCAATGCTTCAAAAGAACTTAGATAACTTTTTAGTGTTTCAATTGCACTTAATCCCTATTAGGGATTGAAACACGGCCACATTGGTTGTGTGGAGACAACTGAGGTTGTGTCACGTTTCAATTGCACTTAATCCCTATTAGGGATTGAAACGCCTATTGCTTCTGGCAAACTTGGATCGGGTTTAACAGTTTCAATTGCACTTAATCCCTATTAGGGATTGAAACATACCCTGCACGCTTCAAGAAGAAATTGCCGGGGGGTTTCAATTGCACTTAATCCCTATTAGGGATTGAAACAAGCGATCTGGCGATCTCTTTTCGATCTTTCTTTGTTTCAATTGCACTTAATCCCTATTAGGGATTGAAACGCCGAACTGGAGCGGGCAAACCTTGACTTCGAGGTTGTTTCAATTGCATTAATCCCTATTAGGGATTGAAACGTATCAGCGAGCAATGGGAAAATATTCCATTTAGGTTTCAATTGCACTTAATCCCTATTAGGAATTGAAGCACCATGACCACCATTAAAGAACAACTCCTCTCCGCGATCGCAACTGCACCAGATTCACTATTAGCAGAACTATTAGAATACATCCAAACTCGAACAACTACATCAACCCAGCAAAGAACATTTATTCCTAATCCACTGCGAGAAATGCAACCCTATTCCTATTTAGCCGATCCCAACGAACCTACAATGGTAACTGTAGATGATAAAATACTCGCTTATCCTCATGTCAAGAAAATCCTGCCCTAGCCATCACGTCTCTGGTAAAAATATCAATCTTGAATGTATTCTTCTCCGTTAATTAAAGCTATTTCTGCACGCAGGAATTCTCGTCCTAAATACAAAGCATGATCCAAATAAGATAAAGGACAAGGTTTCGTTTCTTCAGTTATTTTCATGCCAATTTCCTTTGCAGTTCTTCCCGTAAAAATCGCGGTGGGGGTTCTCTCTACTTTTCCGCGTACTGGGATAGGTTTTCCTGTTTCTGGATCCACAGCTAAACCTTTTTCATTAATTTCATTGCTGTAATGTTTGGCACAGATCAGCCCATTTTCTCGATCTAAGTAAATAATAAAATAGCCAGCCGGATCGAGTTTGATAAACCGCTTAGAGAGTTTATTATCAATGGTAGTAAGTTCTTGTTGGGTAGGGTTTTTCATGCTTCATTCTTTAGCTTTTTTTCATCGTAGAAACTGGCGATCGCCGCAATTCCCAGCCACCAGAGAACATTAATTTGGGGACGATACCAAACAGTATCAAATAAACCGTGAACTAAAAGCCCAACAGTAGAGGCGATCGCAGCCATCAGCCAAAATGCCTGTAAATTACGATTCTCCCGTAACCGTGCCAATTGTTGCAAACCTTGGCCAAAAGTGCCGATAATGAACCAGAGAAAACTGATAAATCCCACATAGCCAATTTCCACAATATGCTCTAAAAACACCGAATAGGCACCTAGAGCATTATCATATCCAGACTGGGCATAGAGAGGGTAAATTTCCTTAAAAGCATCATTTCCAGGACCGATACCAACAAGAGGATAATTTTTAATCATCTTAAATACAGCTTCCCAAACATTAATGCGATAATTGTTGCTACTGTCTTCCCGTCCTGCAAAAATACTCATCACTCGCAAGCGCAAAGGTTCGACAAAAACAACCGCAGTAATAACTAAAGCCGCGATCGCCCCCATCATCAAAGGAAGAAACCAAAGTCGCCAAAATGTCGGTAAATATTTAGCCCACCAATAGCGCAGTAAAAGCGCAAAAACAAAAAAGAGTGCCATCATCGCGATCCAACCCCCGCGACTATCGGTATAAAATAGACAGGTTGTATTTGTGAGAAACATAATTGCGGCCAGTGTTTTTGGCAACCAACGCTTCCAGATGAAAAAAGCGGCTAAACTCAAAGCTACTGCGGGAATGAGATAACTCGCCAAAAGATTAGGGTTTCCTAAGTAACTATAAACGCGGGTATCTTGAGCGAGTTTTGAGGTGGGATCGTTCCAAGTAGCCAATTGTTCGACTCCTTTAAATTCCTGGCGAATGCCGTAACCGCTTACCAGTAGGGAAATATGGAGAAAAACCGTCATTATTCCATTGCGAAGACGAGGCGATCGCAAGACTCGTGCCGCTAAAAGGAATAATAATAATAAGAGGCTAAATTTAATAAATCCCGATAAAGCGGCTTTTTTAACGGGAGAAAATGCCGTCGAAACCGCAGAAATTCCCCAATAAAGGCTGACCCAGAGATGAATAGGAGTCATGCCAATTTTGAGGTTATCGGCAAGGGTTAGTAATACCCAAAATGCACCGCAAGCAAACAATAATAAACCGATGAGGGAGGTAGAAGCAAAAGGGGAGATGACCAGAATAATACAGATCAGGATTGCGGCGATCGCCTCTCCCCATTGTAGGAGAAAACTGCCATCTTGCCATCGTCCCAAAAGTCCAACTAATCGATGTAAATAACTGCTACTGCGCCAGCGAGAAAGAGGAAGATCAAAAAGCATTGTAAATCAAAAATGAATAACTATCAACTATCAACTATCAACTATCAACTATCAACTATCAACTACTATCTTGCCATTGTCCCAAAAGTCCAACTAATCGATGTAAATAACTGCTACCGCGCCAGCGAG
>NZ_JACSWA010000568.1 GCF_016888125.1 Spirulina sp. CCY15215 | reverse complement strand
CGAAGAGAAAAGCGATCGCGCCTTGAAGAGCATAGCGTTCTTGCTGTTCGGGACTGGGATACTGAGCGTAATACATTTCCGGTTCGCTGGAGTAGTTGTTGAGAACGCCGTTTTCGTTGGTGGTGGTGTACATCTGAATGCCTCGTGTTTTTGTTTTTTGTTCCTTTCTATAAATAAATATAACAAAGTTTAAAGTTTTGTAACAGTGACTTGACACAAAAATACCTGTGATGTTAGTCACGGTCAAACTTGATATGAGCGATCGCCAACTAATTGAGAGTTCATGGGTGAATTGCGAGGACACCGCGATCGCCGTCTAATTCCGCCATAATCCCCACAGGAAGGGCTGCATTAACTCCATCGTGACCAAAGGGGAGATCGGAAACAATAGGAATACCCAAATCCGAGAGGCGATCGCGTAACATTTCCTCTACCGTCCAATCTCCTGGATTCCCTTCACACTGACTGAAACGACCCAAAGCGATGCCGACAACGCCTTTAAACCCACCCAGGAGTCGCCATTGAGTTAATTGGCGATCGAGGCGGTAGGGTGCTTCGGTTACATCTTCCAAGGCTAAAATAATATTCTCTAACGGGGGTTGCAAGTCGGTCCCGAGTAAGTGCGTCGCAACAGTTAGATTTGCGGGTAATAAAATTCCTGTTGTTTTTCCTCCTCCCCATCCCTGTCCGGCGATCGCGGCGAGAGGACGACCTTCTACTAGGTCAAAAAGTCTTTGTAACGACCATTCTGGCTCTGTTGCTAATGTCGTCAATACAGGAGCATGAACCCCCCCTCCCATTCTTTCCGCTATTAAACTCCACAACAGTCCGGTAATATCGGAAAAGCCAATTAACCACTTTGTTGCCTCTTGCCAGTGCCAATGTTCTAATAAGCGCATACTTCCGTAACCCCCTCGGGCGCAAAGAATGCCCTTGCATTCTGGGTCAAACCATGCCTCAGCAAGGCTCTGACGGCGTTGTGCGTCGGTTCCAGCGAGGTAACTGTAACGAGTGTCCCAATGTTGGCTGTATTCCAGACGATAGCCGCGATCGCGCCAAATTTTCATTCCGCTTTGTAGGCGATCGAGTTCTTTTAAACCGCCACTGGGAGAGACAACCTTGAGTAGATCTCCGGGTTGCAAGAATGGGGGAAGGGAGATGTTGGTGTTGGAACTGTTGGCTTGCATAGATCTAGGGATTTTTCCCTATTTAAGGGTTTTCAGGGCGCGATCGCAATAATCTTTTTTCATTTGTTCCGCGATCGCGCTGTCCCTTTCCCTTTAATTCATTAGATTTGGCCAACTCCTTCATTGTTGGTGCTTGTCCGATCGCCCCGCGCACTTTAAAGATCAATTCATTCCTAGGCTCTCTGTTTCCCAAGCTAGATTTCCTTTTTAGATTTCATTATGTTTCTTTTTCTCTCTAAATTTTTACCTCTGTTTTTCTATCCTTTAGGACTCTCTTGCGTTCTTTTAGTTGTTTCTTTTGTTCTCTCTTGGCGGCGATCGCGCTGGACTCCTTTACCGATCGCCGTGGCATTAATTATCATTATTATAGCCAGTCATCCGAGTGTTAATGCTTTTCTTATTCATTCCCTGGAAGGTCGGCATATTCCCTCCCAAGAACTGCCTCAAGCCGATGCTATTGTGGTATTGGGGGGGTGTATTAAACCTGCGACTCCTCCTCGTCCGATGGTCGATGTAACAGAAGGAAGCGATCGCCTTCTTTATGCAGCACAACTCTACAAACAAGGGAAAGCACCGTTGATTATTGTTGCGGGGGGTCGCATCGGTTGGGGAGAAAAATTCCCTCCCGAGTCGGCAGATATGGCACAGTTGCTGGAATTTTTGGGGGTGCCGCGATCGGCTATTATTGAGGAAACGGAGTCTCTCAATACTTATCAGAATGCGGTTAATGTGAAGAAAATTTTAGAGAAAGAGAAACTCGATCGCATTTTATTAGTAACTTCGGCAATGCACATGGCGCGATCGTATCTTATTTTCAAGCACCAAAATATTGATTTTATTCCCGCACCTACTGATTTTTATACAACGGAAAATCTGAACATCAAAACAGATTTTAATTTGTGGGTTTTCCTGTTGAGTTTAATTCCGAGTATCGAACGCATGGCGAATACAACTCAGGCTTTAAGAGAGTATATTGGGATTGTTGTTTATTGGTTGCGAGGTTGGTTGTGATTTCTCAATGATTATCTTTCATTTTTGCTGAAGATACTCGACGATCGCCAATAGTCCTAAACGATAACTATTCGCACCAAAGCCGCTAATCTGACCGATCGCAATGGGGGCAATATAGGAATGATGGCGAAATTCTTCTCGTTGATAAATATTGCTCAAATGTACTTCTACAGTAGGCAGTTTAACCCCGGCGATCGCATCTCGCAACGCAACACTGGTATGAGTATAAGCCCCAGCATTGATTATCAATCCCTGTTTCTCTTCTCCAGCACGATGAATGGCATCGATTAAAGCCCCTTCATGGTTAGACTGGTAGCATTCTACCTTCACCCCTAATGCTTCGGCTTCCCGAACTAGCATAGCATCGATTTCAGCCAGAGTTGCCAATCCATAAAAACTTGGTTCTCGCTGGCCCAAAAGATTCAAATTTGGACCGTTAAGAACCAATATATTTAATAAATCTATAGTTTTAGAACCCATTCTCTCAATGCTGTTTAAGTGCTGTTTAAGTGCTGTTTAAGTGCTATTCAAGCAAGGAATGTTGAAAATTTTCCCACAAAAATATTTGCACAGATCCCTGTGCGATCTTAGTATAGATCTTAGCATGGATCTTTGTGCGCCGCCAAATATTTCTGACAAATATTTCTGACAAATATTTCTGACAAAATCTTTAACATTAACTTTAACATTAACTTTAACATTAAGATTATCTGGCAGATCTTCTGGGACGATCGTTCGTAGGAATCGGAATTAACTCAGCTTCGGGTTCGATTTCTGGTCCGAGAAGAGTTTCCACGAGACGACGCGCCCATTCTTTGAGTTTTTCCAAAACCTTGTCTAAATAGTCCATCGAACAGAGTTCTCCTGTGAGACTGAACTGAATATTTTTTAAATTGATATTAGATCCGATTTAATTCTTTAGATCTAACTACTAGACTATCACAAGAATTTGAAATTAAGCAACCCCACTGGGAGTCAAGATGACGACAAAGCTAGAAATCTCTACTACTTTGGTTTCCATCGGCAGAGCCCCGAAGAATTTTTGGCTCACGGGAAAAGAGTAAACTAAGCGACAACTCTTCCATCCGGTAGTATTGCTCCTGTTAAATTTGCTCCTGTGAGCTTAACAAACCAGCGATCGCCGGTCCCCATTTTAGCATTCTTGAAATTAACTCCGCGTAAATCGGCACCGCTTAAGTCCGCACCAATTAAATTTGCCCCTTCCAAATTGGCATCTTTGAGATTAGCTTGTAACAAATTGGCTCGAAATAAATTCGCATTCTGCAAATTTGCTCCTTCAAAGTTGGTTCCGTGTAAAAAACCGTCACTTAAATCTGCTCCTTGTAAATTGGCAGCTTGTAAATTTCGGCCCGATAGGTCTTTTTCCTTTAAATTCGCGCCTTGTAAGTCGGCTCCCACAAAATCGGAAAAAGTAGGTCTTTTATACTTTTCTTGTGGCGATCGCTCGGAAAATGGTTTTTTGTGAGAAGCATCGCTAGTTTTGTGATGATTATTGTAATGATTGTCTGGAGAACTATTTCCCTGGCGTTGATAGTTATGATGGGTACTGTAACTATTATTTTCGTAACAAGCATAACTGTTATCGTTGCGATGGCGCGGAGTATAGGCTTGATATGATTTATAGTCTTGGCGATCGCTCTTAGAATAGGGGCTATAACTGCGGTAAGGATTGCGATCGCGAGAAGATTGAGGGCGATCGGAGGAACTAACGTGACGCTGAGGAGAAACCGATCGCAGATAATCTCGCGCTTGATTAATTTCCTTGAGTTTTTCTTCTGCAACCTCTAGCAACTGGCGATCGCCTTTAGGCTGCCGATCGGGGTGCCAAATAAAAGCCAAATTTTTATAGGCTTGCTTGACCTCTTCCCAAGAGGCACCCGGTTGCAATCCTAATACGCGATAATGGTGGTGATCCCGATGTGTCTTCATAAGCTACTTATTCGGGGCATTAGTTTCTGAACCTAAACGTTTTCTAGCCTACCAAAGTTAGATTAAAACTGCGACAATCCTAACAAATTCCTTATAAAGTTGATTAGACTTGATGATGAATCAGTTTTTTACGACCCGCGATCGCGTTTTGTCTGGAAGAGTACCCAAATTTCTCTCTAGAAAGAGGAGCTTATGTACTCATATTCGACTGTATGGAGCTTGGCAAGGTACGATCGGGATGAGTTGGCGGATGATAGATTAGAATTTACTTTAAAATTTACTTAGGGTTCTTCCAAAATTATCCTCGTAATGAATGAAAACTATAGTTTAGACAACAATTTAGACACTGTGTTAGATCTTGTGAACTCTCAGACTGCGATCGCAGATTCTCTTGTTGTTGCTTCTCAACAAGACAGAAAAATTTTAACAGGATTAACCGCAGATGCCTACGAACATCCTTTTGATCGCAAAGCCTTAGAATCGTTACAGAAAATGCCTGGTATCTCGTTACTCTTTAAAAAAATCAATGAATATGGCATCGATCGCCAACTCAGAGTACAGCATTCGGGCAGTTATCTCAAAGTTACCCCTCGGAATTTTCCCGATCTTCAACAAGCATTAATAAAAGCCTGCCAAATCCTTGAAATATTGACCATCCCAGAGATTTTTTTATTTCAGGGTTTGCGAGACTCTTATACCATTGGTGTCGAAAAACCTATCCTTTGTTTTAGTATGAGTGCGATCGACTCTTTTGACTCTGAAGAATTACTATATACCCTCGGTCACGAACTCGCTCATATTAAAAGCCAGCATTTACTTTACCACCAAACTGCAACAATTTTGCCAACATTAGGAACATTATTAAATCGCACGACGATGGGAATTAGTGGGTTAGCCACCAGTGGAATTCAATTTGCTTTATATAATTGGGTCATGATGGCAACATTGACTGCCGATCGCGCTGGATTATTAACTTGCCAGAATATCAGAGCCGCAATAACCAGTTTAATTCAAGCCGCAGGGATTTCCAAACACCATATTACTCCTGTATTAGTTGAAGATTTTGTCGAACAGGCTCGGGAGTTTGAAACTGATTTTGATAGCTTCAACGCATTGTCCAAAATGTTTAGTTTTATGAATGAAGAAATGTATCCTTGGGCAGTGATGCGAACCTCAGAACTTTTAAAATGGTATAAATCGGGAGAATATGAGGCTCTCTTGCACGAAACCAGTTTAGCTGATTTGAAACCAACAGAAGAATGGGGATTCCTTTCTTCATGGTAGATTTATAGTTGATAGTTGAGAGTTGATAGTTGATAGTTAAAATGCGTATTCTTAATCAGGTTACTCTTAAAACGCCGGAAAGTGTGGAGTTGCAATTTACCTTAGCTGGAATTGGCAATCGTGCTTATGCTCTTCTCATTGATTATATTATCTGGGGATTATTTTTGGTTTTCTTTCTTATTTTATCGGCAATTGTATCGACTCAAGCTGTTAATATTTTTGAGAAATTTATTGAAAATATAGATAATCTAGAACTGTGGCTAATTTCTATTCAAATTCTTGTTACTTTTATTATTTATGTTGGCTATTTTGTCTTTTTTGAAACCCTTTGGCAAGGTCAAACACCGGGAAAGCGTTTTGTGAAAATTCGCGTCATTTGCGATAATGGAAAACCCTCTCGACTTCCTCAAGCAACCCTGAGATCTTTGCTACGTCCTTTTGATGATATTATGTTTCTGGGGGTATTTTTTATCGTTCTCAATAAGCAGGAAAAAAGGATTGGTGACTTTATTGCCGGCACATTAGTCATTCAAGAAGAACGTCCTCTTGTTGCTGCAACTTTTCTTGTTTCCGATACCGCAAAAGCATTATCAGCACAACTCATTCAAGAAGCGGATTTATCTCAACTACATCCGGATGATTTTACAACAATTCGTAATTATTTACAACGTCGTCCGAAAATGTTACCGTCAGCGATCGCCATCAAAAGTAAAGAACTTGCTTATGCGGTAAAAGAGGCGATCGCCCTCGAAAATGTGCCGGAAGGAATTACAGCAACGCAATTTTTAGAAGCGGTTTATTTAGCTTATCAGCAAGAACATGAATAATAATGATTAGGGGTTTATTATTGGTAACAATACTTTAAAAATTGAGCCTTTACCGATTTGACTGGTGACGGAAATTGAACCACCGCACCGCAAGATTAATTGTTGTACTAATGTTAATCCTAATCCCGCCCCGATCACCTTATTATCTACTATAGTTCGTCCCTGATAAAATCCCTCAAAAATATGGGATAATTCATGAGGAGGAATTCCCACCCCCGTATCTTTAAACAATAACTGAACAAATTCATCTTGCAAAGAAGCAATAACAGAAATATTGCCCCCTGATGGCGTAAAATGTAAGCTATTATTCAGCAAACCAATAACAATTTGTTGCAACCAATGGGAAGGACAAGAAACAGAAGGTAATCCGGTTGGAATTGTATAGCCCAATTGAATGCCCTTTTCCATTGCAAGGGGTTGATAAGTGCTAACAATGCCTGGAACTAAATTTTCTAGTTGTATGGGAGAAAAATCTTTATGACGATCCAATTCAAGCAACAATCGCATCCCGTTAATTAAAGAATTTTGGCGATCGTATTCCCGCTTGAGAAGTTCTAAATAACGATGATGGCGATCGCGATCGAGGTGAGGAGATTCCAGCAAACTCAATGCGGTTTTGATATGAGTAAGAGTAGTTTTTAGTTCCTCAATTCCTCGGGGAAATAACTGACTGGTAAAAACTTCATTAAAAGACTCGCGATCGCCTAAAAAGAGAGAATTTTCTTCTCGATACTGCATTTGCTTGCGAAAAATCTGCGTGACGATCGGAGAATTACTCTGGGAATGACAACAAAATGTATCGTTTTGTAACAGTTCAGAGGGAGTATGATGGGAAATTGCGATTTGTAATTGGAGAGCTTGCAAAATTTTCTCAACCGTTGTAGATTTAAAATCCCACAACAGAGAAAATCTTTTCTGACTTTGCGATCGCGCAATCAGAAAACCGCAAATTTCCTCGGATTTCACCACTAAAAATGCTTCTCGGGGATCGATAGGTAAAGTCAAGGAGACTGTATCTTTTACTTCTCCAGCATCATGATTGCAATAATAAATCGAACCTTCCTCATAGTTGGCGATCGCCTCCCACCACCCTTGCAGAGAAGCCGGATAAACCCAAAGCGTGGCTTGAATTTGCTCCTCTCGCAAAACATCGATCCATGCTCTGGCGATCGCCTCTAGAGTTGCTATACTGGCTGGAAAGGGAGAAAGGGATTCCCCTTCAATAAGGTGGTAAAGAGAAAACAAAGAAAGAGAGGACATAAGGAAAACTGGCGATCGAGAAAGGGAATATGCCCAATTCTAAGACCAAAAAGCAAGTAAATTTAACATTTCTTATTTAAACAAAATAAAAGTGCAATATTTACCTCCCTAAGAGAGGTCAAAATCGCTGAATTACTTCATGTTTTGTGATGTTTTTTAGGTTCTGAGCCTGTTAACCTAGAAGATGTAGAGAGCAATCGAACTTAAGGAGACAACAGTGAATTCTCTTCCCGATCGCCATTCAATAATAATTGGCAAAAACTGGCAAACTGCCGTCATGTTCGTTTTAGGATTTTGGCTGAGTAGTAGCTTAGTTCTCGATACCCTCATTGTTCCGAGTCTATATAGAACGGGAATGATGAGCCAAACAGATTTTGCAAGTATGGGTTACGTTGTTTTTGGTGCTTTTAACCGCATGGAATTATTGTGTGCGGCCTTAACAATTGTTAGCGTTCTCGTTCTTCATTATTATCATCATTTGTCCGAGCGCCAAGATCGTTTATCCATCATCTTATCTGGGGTTTTATTTGCGATCGCCATCATTTATACCTATATTTTGACCCCACAGATGAGCGGTTTAGGACTACAATTAAATCTCTTTGAACCCACTACGAGTGCCTTTCCTGCTGCAATGATGGGAATGCAAATCAGTTATTGGGGCTTGGAAATCATTAAACTCCTTGCTGGAGTAACTCTATTGCGCTGGTTTTATACTAAAGCGATGGGTAATTAGTGGATAATTGCCAAACCTCACGTACTTGATTCTTTTTGTTAAGACCTCTTTCTTGGAAGAGGTTTTTTAATTGTTCAGTTCTCTACAACCCAAATCCTGTACAATAACAAAACTGCCTCATTCTTAATTTTGAGTTGAAAAAACGCTTATGCCAGAAGCCGTTAGTGTTATTGAAACATTAGGATTTCCTGCTATATTAGCTGCTGCCGATGCAATGGTAAAAGCAGCCAGAGTTACCGTTGTTTGGTGCGATAAAGCCGAAAGTGGTCGTTTTGTCGTCGCTATTCGCGGTAAAGTTGGAGAAGTGGAACGCGCTCACGAAGCAGGAATTGAAGCTGCAAAAAATGTTTACGGTGGCCAAGTAATCACTCACTATGTTGTTCCTAATCCTCCCGAAAATGTCGTAGCGGTTTTACCTCTTGAATATACTGAAGCCGTCGAACCCTTTCGATGATAAATTGGAGTTTGGCGATCGCCGATCCCCCTCTCGATCCCAATTGAGTTTACAGATTGAGTTTACAAATTAAATTTACAGATTGACTTAGGAGAACAAAAATGCCCCAGGCAGTAGGATCGCTTGAAACAAAAGGATTTCCAGGAGTTCTGGCCGCAGCCGATGCAATGGTAAAAGCGGGACGAGTTACCCTTGTCGGTTATATTCGCGTTGGTAGCGCCCGCTTCACCGTTAACATTCGCGGAGATGTTTCTGAAGTAAAAGCCTCAATGGATGCTGGAATTGCTGCCGTAGAAAATGCTTACGGTGGGGTTTTAGAATCTTGGGTGATTATTCCCAGACCCCATGAAAATGTTGTGGCGGTCTTACCCATTGATTTTAACGAAGATGTTGCTTCTTTCCGCACGTCAGTCGAACAGCCTCGAGTATTCCCCGCCGGAAATGGCGCTAATCCTTAATTGAGATTTAATTGAGATTTTCCCTTATTCTGCCGAGAGTCGATCGAGTTGTTGCTGCATTTGGGTTTGCACTTGTTGAGTACAAGTGCGGACATAATCGCGATCGCGGGCTGCTTTCCGTCCGTAGCGAGGAAAATAGATGGGGGGACACACTCGCGTTTTGATCTGCACGGGCAAGGGAAAATTGGGGAGAGGACCGATCGATATTCCCCAAGGTAAACCGAGATAAACGGGGAAAACTTCCGGATCCACATTAAATGGCCAAGGAACCCCCCATTGATGCAATATTTTTACCTGTTCGTAGAAATCTGCGAGAATAATTAAGGTATCGTGCGCCCCGTGAGAGACAATGGGAACAATAGGGAGATTTTCTCGTAAAGCTAGTTTAATAAAGCCCACTCGCCCGGCAAATTCGATTTTGTGGCGATCGCGATGGGGGCGAAAAACATCTTTTGCTCCCCCTGGATAGACTAAAAGACTTGCCCCGCGATTGATAGCTGCGATCGCCATTTTGGGATGAGCCGCGATCGATCCCACTTCCATGGCCAAATCTGCCAAGGGAGGATTGACTTTCCAGAGATTCTGGTGGCTGAGTCCGTAAATCAATCTTTGGGTGCCAAAGCGTCGAAACCAGTCATAGATCGTCATGACCATATCCGGTGCCGCCAGTCCGCCATTATGAGAGCCAACGAATAGGAATTGCTCCTCGGGAATCTCTTCCCATCCTTCCGTCTGTACGCGAAAGTAATATTGATAAAACCAGCCCCAAAAGGGCATTAAAGCACGAATGCGATCGGGGTTGCGCTTGTCTAAAGACCAGCCGGGGCGAGAGTTTGCGGAATTGGGCATTAATTAGGGTCGTGAAAAGTTCGATTGAGATAATCTCGAGTTTAATCGAGCATAGCACTTAAATTTACAATTTTCTTCAGGCAAAAGATAGTGCAGTTATGATATAATTGTCAATGCACAAATCTCCAATTGAGTATCATGTGACTATCAAGTTTCTCTCATCCTTAATTCTAATTTTCTTAGATTTTCAAATTTATTCAAAATGGCAATATATAACCTTACGGAAAAACAAAAACAATTGTTAACATGGATTGTTCAAGAAATTCACAACGATAATTTACCCGAAGAATTCTCTTTTTACACACATTTTAATGGAAGCGGTATCTTAGAATATAGTATCTTAGAATATAAAGGAGAATCTCGTCCTCCGGTTTTTTCCGAAGGAACGTTAGATGCTTTAGTTAATGAAAATTTAATTGTTCGTGATCTAAAATCGTCAAAAAACTATAGGTATACGGTTCTAGGAAAAGCGTATGAAGCGGTTAAGTCAAATTTTTGTATAAATGAGAACAATATGACCTCTAAAGCTGATGTTTTGATTGTTACGGTAACAGATGTGGAAAGTCGTGCTGTGATGCGAGTTTTTGAGAAAACTGGCGATCGCAAAGCTGCCCCAGTATCCATCGGCGATCGCGTGTATTTTAACTTGGGAACAGTCAACGGGGCGCGAGTTTTTCTCACTCGATCTGAGATGGGTAGTGGTGGTTTGGGTGCTTCTCGCGACTCGGTGGGTAAAGGGATTGAGGATCTTTCGCCTCTTGCTGTGATTATGGTGGGGATTGCTTTTGGGGTTGATGAGGAGAAGCAGGCGATCGGCGATATTTTAGTTACGGAGCAGTTGCACTTGTATGGTTTACAACGGGTTGGCACACAAGAGGGCAAGCCTAAAATTATTTTGCGAGGTGATAAACCTCACGCTTCGCCGTGGCTGATTAATCTGTTCAAGAGTGCTGAGTTGAAATGGGACGGTGCTAAGGTGCGCTTTGGGACGGTGCTGACGGGAGAGAAATTGGTGGATAATTTGGATTTTCGCGACCAATTGCGGGACTTGGAGTCAGAGGCGATCGGGGGTGAAATGGAGGGTGCGGGGCTTTATGTTGCCTGTCAGGATAAAAAGGTGGATTGGATTCTCATTAAAAGTATTTGCGATTGGGCTGATGGTAACAAAGGAGAGGATAAAAAAGCTCGCCAGCAAATTGCCGCCGGAAATGCTGCTGCGTTTGCGTTGGCGGGGTTACAGTTGACCCCGATCGATTGGCAAAAGCTACGAGGAAAAACGATTAAAATACCTGAAGATCGGGAATCTCTTGGAGGAATGACGGATTCGGAGGTTGCGAGTCCAGCACTGAGAATGGCAAAGCGATCGCTTGCTATTCTAGAAGAACAGGTGGCAAGTTATGGTAAGGCGCAAATTCCCGTTCATCTGCGACTCGATCTAGAGGATAAACGGAAGGAAGTGGCACAATTAGAAGAGAGAGTGAGAAACAGAGAACAGAATGGATGATCGCGCCAACTTACAAGAAATCGCCAATCTTGAGGAGATACTTGTTGCTCATCAAAAAACGCTGAAGGAATTAGAGCTAAAAGTGGCAAGATATGCACCGTCAGCAATTCCAGTACATGACAAGACGGATCTGGATGATCAACGCGAGAAAGTTAACAAACTAAAGGCTGAATTACAAAAGGCAAAATTAGCGGCAAAAGAAGCGGAGGAAGCAATTCAAGCTGAGGAGAGTCGTCCGTCTCGGATGCGATCGCGTCCATTACCCGATCGCTACTATATCCAACGCAAGGAGGCGAAAAAGCTGCTCGATCGCTTTGATCGGGCGATCGCGCAACCTGACGAACAAAACCCGCTTCTTTTCAATATTTTCGGTATTGGTGGGGTGGGAAAAACAACGTTACTGGGGCGCTTGCAGAAAGCTCATGTAGGTAAGGTTGATTTTTTGGAGGTTTGTTTTGCGAAAACTGCCCATGTGGAAACACCTCTCAAATTGATGCGACATTTGCACGCACAGGCGATCGCGCTTGGGGGAAATAAGGTTGAGGATTCGTTTGCTCAAAAGGAGAAACAGTTTGAGGAAGCGCTTTATCAGTTGACTTGCTATTCTCTGGATGGTGAGAAGAACGATCGCGAGGATGAAAACAAGATTAGAAATTGGTTTGAGACAACGATCTGGCTGAGTCCTATCAATTTGACTGCGACTCCGAGAAAGCCGAAATCCTTTGAATTTGGAGAATCGGGGTTTTCGATTGGGGAGGATATGGAGAGCGTGCAAGAATGGATTCAGCAGCGAGTGCGAAATCATCCTACAACGAAGGATAATGGCGAGTTACAGGCGCTTATGTTGCAGCCTGTCCCTAAATTAACGCAGGCTTTTGCGGAGAGTTTGATACAAATAATTGATTGGAGAAAGCGATCGCTTGTCCTTGTTTTGGATACTTACGAGAAGGTTCAACCTTACTTAAATCAATGGCTCTGGCAATATTTGGTGGAAGACACCCCCTTAGCTTCTTCGCGAGTGCGGCTGATGGTGGTAGGACGGCGATCGCTGCAAGTGGATGAGGGATGGCGCAAATTCAACCAAGATCGAAAGTTACTGCATGAGGTATCGCTTCACAAGTTTAGCAAGGAAGAAACAAAAGAATATCTCGAGAAAATTGGCATTAAAAAAGGTAGTGAGATCGCCAAAATTTACAAGATTACTCAGGGATTGCCGTATTATCTGGATTGGATTCGGAAACAGCATGAGGAAGGGGAAGAACTCGATTTTTCTAAGGGGAATCAGGCGATCGCCGATCTACTATTACAGGGGACAAATTCCCAACAGCGCAAGATTTTGCAAGTGGTGGCTTGTTGTCGGTGGTTCGATCTATCAATGATTCAATATTTGCTTAACAATGAGAGCTTGAGCCTAAAATATGATACAGATGAGATTGAGAGTATCTTTAAGTGGTTGACGCGATCGGATTTCGTTGAATTTAGAAAAGGTTTTTATCGTTTGGATGATGTCGCACGAGATGTTTTTCGCCAGTCCTATTTTCAGGACAATCGCAACCAGTTTTGGAAAACGAATGCTTTACTTGCTGGCTATTTTAAGAAGCAAGCAGAGTATTTATATGATTCTCAAAATCTTTTACCCGATCCTTATGAGGACGAAGAGTGGCGAGAACTCATTTCTGAGTCTCTCTATTATGGTCTTTTTGGTAAAAGAAAAGAAGGATTACTGCAATACATCGAACAAATTTTTATTGCAAATTATTGGCAAAAAACGGATATATTTATTGCTCCTTTTACTTTCATTAATGCAGAAATAAACGAAGAAAATAAATATTTTCTTCCTCGATTAACTGGCAATTTTCTTAAAGATATTTCAATAATTTTTAAGTTTGGCTGGCATTTTTTGAGTCAGCTTTCTAAAAGCTATAAGTTTAAACTTGAAGATGAAAATATCTTTTCAGAAGAAGAGATTTTTCAATCTCTTCAATTCCTGCTGGGATATGTAGGAGATTTAGAAAATGGTTTAGGCAAGTGTTTGGGACTGATGTATAAATCTTTACGTTCCTATAGGTCTAAGGAAAAGATTGATCTAATTTGGCAAGCAGAAAGCCAAATTAACTATTTCTTAGCTCAATGCCGTCCGAAACTAACTTTCGCTCTTTTTTCATCCCTTGGATTACTATTAATAACTGTAGAAAAATACAGAGATTCACTAAATTTTTATAACAAAGCATTAGAGTTTGGAAATAACTCAGTAACATTTTTGGGTAAAGGTATTGCACTTAACAGTTTAGAGCGATATGAGGAAGCACTAGAAAGTTATCAAAAAGCTATTGAGATCGATCCTAAATCTGCTAATACTTGGGCATATCGAGGCAATATATTTCGTAATATGAAGCAATATGAAAAATCTCTTGTTGCTTGCGATCGCGCTTACGAAATCGAGCCTAAAAATAGCGGTGTGCTAAATACTAAAGCATTAACATTGAGTTTACTCAAAGATTTTGAGAAAGCTGTTAAGGCTATCAATGAAGCAATTAATCTCGATCCTCAAGAAGTCTTATATAAAGCTAATCGAGGTATTATTTTAGCGAGAGCAGGTCGATATGATGAAGCTCTTGTTGAATGCGAACAAGCGATTAAACAAAATCCAAAACATGAGAGTGTCTATTATGCTAAAGCCTGTTATCATTCCCTACAAGGAGAAATCGAACCAGCAATTAATAACCTAAAAAAAGCGATTGATATTAAACCTCGTTTTACTCGAAGTGAAGCAAGGCACAACCCAGATTTTGACGGTATTCGGGATGACGAACGATTTCAAGCCTTGATCTACCCAAAATCAACCAATAATATTACCAGTTAATGAGTTGGCAAATTGCCAGTTCGATAGTCCGACAGGGAATCGAATTACTTATCATCAGACAAGAATCTTTCTGAAAAAGACTAAATTCGTAAGGTTAGATGCGATCGCATTTCCCAGCCATTCTATCCCTCGAATATTTTCAGCGCGATCGCAACAAAAAGAAAAGAACATTCTCTCAAAATTGTTTGCTTTTTGCTTGACTTCTTGACATTGACAATGGTATTCTAACAGAGTGGGAATATGTGCGCTCCTGTAAGCTCTTTTCATATTAAACAGTTGTCAAAAATAAGAACAAACAGAACCAAAAAAGCGATCGCGCCATGATACAAGCAAAACCAAACCTTATGTTATTGTTCTCGATCGCACTTCCCTACAAAATGAATAATATTGGGAAACATCCTCAGCGATCGCAATAGGTCACTCAGTTCAGATCGAACAATTTCGAGGCCATAGTCCCAATCGTCTCTAATACTTTTCCCGAACTCAACCTAACCGTAGAACAAATTTTTAATGTGGGAGAAAGCAGACGCGATCGCAGCAATTAAACCCAATAAAAAATAACAAAAATTGTTCGATTTTTACTTGACTTCTTGACATTGACAATGGTATTCTAACAGAGTGGGAATATGTGCGCTCCTGTAAACACATTTTCAATTGAAGTTGTTGCAATTAATCAGAACAACCCACTCAAGGAACGGCAAAATTTGTGCTGACTGAGAAAGACTTCGATCGCGCTTTAAATCGTTTGCAATTGCGCGATCGGGTATCTTGTCAGTTGTCGAAAAATGGGGAATTAGCGATCCTAGAGAGTCAAGATCGGGTTATTTTAACAGCAATACCCACGATCCAAGGAAAAGGAGAAAAGGTCACGTTAGAAATGCGATCGCTTAACGCTTCTTTTCCCGCCAAGCAAGTTAAAATACTCGTGGGAGAACTGGAAAATATTCTCAGTCTGCGAAATTTTGGCATGACAGGTATTGCTTTAATAATTCAGAAGCTAGAGCTAGAAAATGGTTATTTAACCTTAAACGCAACGGCAACAATGACACACTTTCCTGCAAAATAGAAAAACAATAACAACGCTCATTCTGAAATACTCTTGAGAAAACTGCGATTTAATCCTCGTTTCCTTGCTTTTGTCTCTTTGGTCGTTATTGTTCCCATTGGCATCTCTACCAAATTCTATCATGGTATTGGGGTGCAATGGGTCAGCGATTATTTAGGCGATGTTCTTTATGAGATGGCTTGGTGTTGGTTCTTGTTTATCTTTTTTCCCACTAAAAAAGCCGTTTGGAGAATTCCCATTTCAGTATTTATTGTCACTTGTTGTTTAGAATTTCTACAATTGTGGCATCCGGCTTGGTTGCAAGCTATTCGGGCTACTTTTGCGGGTAGAATGCTACTCGGGACAACTTTTGTCACCGCAGATTTTTTCTACTATGCGATCGGTTGTTTGCTGAGTTGGCTTTGGTTGCGACAAATTTGGCAAATTCAGAAGTGAAAATTCTCAATTGAGCTTTTTTTACAACTCATAGGACTGACGCTATTTAGGTGCGTTAGATTATTTTAGCGCACCTTAGAATTGTTGTAAATACTCTTCATATTTGCGTCGGAGTTGTTCAATATTTAAAGGTTGTAGCCAATATTCTACCAGGGCATAGCCTAAAGCCTTCGCCGTTTTGGAGGTTTGAATGCGTTCTTCAGAGGAGATTGATTGCTCTAATAATAACGGCCAGAGGGCAAGCAAATCAAAGTTATTTGTATTAGGATTTTCGAGATTAAAAAGGGAGAATAGATCGTAAGCCATTTGGAGTTTACCAATTACAACGGGTAATTGTTCGATGGGAATTTGTTCGGCCAGTAAATAAGCTAAAGCTGGAGATCCTGTCGTGAGAGTAGAAATGAATTGTAGGATAGGGCTTTTGAGTAATTCGGTTAGTCCTTGAGTGGTTTTCATTTGGAAACTGTAGCGATCGATAATTTTGGCCGCAGCGATGGTTTTAGTCTCGCGATCGCGCAAAAAACGGGCGAGGCGAATTTGTTTGCTGGGGTCGATCGCTTCAATTAGGGCGATGGAAAGAACATCTGCACCCCAAGAAGGGCGATCGCCAGCGCGGGTAACTAAAGGGAATACACCTTCACAAAAATCCCCCAAGTTTTCGAGGCGATATTCCGTTGCCCCGCGAATGGCTTTTTCTTTGGGACGATGGCCGTTTTGCCAATTGTAGGGGGGTTGCCACTCGCGGACGGGACGCAGGCGATCGACTTGGGTAACGACGGCGATCGCGGGTAAGTCTGCAATAGTATTTTTAATTTCTTGCAGGAAGTCTGCATCCATTTGCAGGGCAGGATCGAGGGCGGGAGTGACCACTAAAACGAGGTCGGCAGTGGTGGCAAAATCTAAGACTAATTCTCGCAAATCTTCCCGATCGCTTTGTTCGTAACCGGGAGTATCCCATAAAGTGAGAGTTTCTCCCATTTGGGTTTGCCAGTGATAGTTTTGAATTTTGTCGGTACTGGGTAACACATCCACCTCGGCGCGATCGCTGGCAAAAAGAGTGTTAATTAAGCTACTTTTTCCGGCTCCAGTGCGACCTACTAGGAGAATATTGAGGGGTTTAGCTGCAATTTTTTCGACGGGTTGCGATCGCTGGAGGATTTCTTGTAGGGTTTGGGTTTCCTTGGGTTTAAGATCGAGATTGGTTGGGGTTGTCTTACCGTAGAGGGCGATCGCTTGTTGGCAGAGATTTTTTAAAGCAGCCTCTCGCAGGAGTTGCCCGAAGTTGGCGAGGAGTTGCTGATTTGCTTCGCTAGTGCTAGACTTGCTCACCTGTCGTGCCAAAGCTACAGCAGGATTTAAAACCCATTGCCCCCAGTTCCAGACTTTAACAAGAATGCGGGCAGAGGGTTCTACTTTTTGGTACATTTCATAGGCTTGGTAAGCCTGTCCGATGGAGACGCGATCGAGGACAGGAGAGAGTTGCTGCATCCAGCGATCGAGGTCATCTACAGTACCGCGAATGAGTCCGTAGGCTTGAGGAATGTAGATATTGAGGAGAGGATATTTAACTTCAGGATGGTAGATATGGGCGATCGCGGCGACCATTTCTTGACATCTTTGCCAGAAGGTCGGCCAGTCCTCCCAAAACGGCGCATCTTGGCGGGTTTGTTGCAGGATATCCTGTAGGGCGTTTTCTGCTTTTTTGAGGTCTTCTGGGCTTGTTTCTCTGGCTTCTAAAGGATGTTGAAGTTGCGTTACGACTTCTTCTAGGGGGACAAGATTGGGTTTTGTCCATTTCACCAACAGCCAGCGCCAACCCACAAGAGTGAGAACAAAAATCCCCCAGATCCAACTGA
>NZ_JACSWA010000567.1 GCF_016888125.1 Spirulina sp. CCY15215 | reverse complement strand
AATCTCCCTCACTCGTGCTAAATCTTACCCCCAAAAGTGGACTTCTCCAATTTTCCATCACTGATATCGCCTCCAACTTCTTTCCCTTTCTCAACCACCCTTGTAAACGATTCTTTTTCGGATTATATAAGTAATATTCTTGAATGCCATGCTGTTGATAAAACTTAAACTTGGTCTCCATATCCTTCTTCTTATTACCAGGAGAAAGGATTTCAAACGCCACTTGCGGAGCAATATTGTCCTCTTTCCATTGCAGATAAGAACCGCGATCGCCTTTCGGTCGTCCTAACACTACCATCACATCTGGAGCTTGTCTTTGAGGTTCTTCTTGTTCGATAACTTCCTGTTGAGTTAACTTAACCGGATACCATAACAGATCGGCAGCAACGAACACATCATCCCTGTCCTTAAAGAGAGCATCGAGACCACCTTTAATGGTAAAAATTAAGCGTAATTGAATCGTATTATCAGCCAAGGGTTTACCATCACTATCGGGATAAAGAAATTCGTCTTCAATGGTGGTCGGAGAAAGTTGTTGTACCATTGCCTCAAAGAAAGAAAGAGTCAATACGTTTGACTTTATTATACAGGCGGTGCGCTCCGCGCAGGGGGATGGGAATGCGGACTAAGAGACTGTGCGGGGTTGTAGGGGGATTTTATAGCGTTCTCCTGGTTGAGGATCGATAATTCGGGTTTCTAAATTATACTTTTCTAGCAAGGGTTTAAACTCTTCCAAACTCCCTCGCGATCGCAACAGAGAAGTTAATAAACCATGAAAATCTACATCCCCTCCTGCTGCCGTGGGTAACATGACTTGGGGTTTCAGCGATCGCGCGACTTCAATCGCCGTATCTCGTCCTTGAATGATACACCCTAAAAAGGGCAAACTAATATTAATAATGGGGGTAATAATAACATCAATCGGGGCAAAGTCTTTGAGTTTAGGGGAATGATAGCCGTGGGGTTCATAATAGAGACTCATTCCTGTTGTATTGTCTCGGAGAATGTAGCCATTTTCCACTAAAAAAGGACCAATAGGAGAACCCGGAACAGCAATAATTTCAATATGATGATTGAGAGTAAAGCATTCACCGTGTTTAAGAGACGTGACGCGATCGTAGTGCAGATTTTGAACAACTTTTGCTGCATTAGGAGAACCGACAACCGGAATTTTTCGATCCAATTTTTTTAAGGTTTGCGGATGAGCATGATCTTCCAATCCTTGGGACAATAAGATAATATCTACCTTATCGGGAATCGGTTTGGGAACGCGACGAATGCCTTTAAATAGCCAAGCAAGATTACCAAATACGAGATCGTCTACCAACCAAGGATCGAGAAGGATGCGGCTATTTCCAAAGTCAATACACCAGGAGTTATTATCTAAATAGGTCAGTTGCAGCATAATAGTCGTTTTTAATTTTTTCTTTATATTGAACTATTCTCCTTTTTTCCATCATAACCCAGAAAATAACCGCATTCTCGTGGTTGATGATTCGCCAGATAACTTGTTTCTGGTGCAAAGTATTTTAGCAGAAGAAGGCTATGAAAGTATTTTGCTGGAGAATGGTCCAGATGCGATCGCCTACATTGAAAAGTCTCCTCCGCATCTCGTCCTTCTCGATGTTATGATGCCCAAAATGGACGGTTTGGAAGTCACGCGAACGATTCGTAAAAATCCTTCTCTCCCTTATATTCCCATTCTTTTAATTACCGCTTATGATGGTGCCAGCGTTGTTAAGGGGTTAGATAGTGGTGCCGATGATTTTATTCGCAAACCGGTAGAAGTTGATGAGTTACTGGCAAGAGTGCGATCGCTATTACGTCTCAAACATAGTGTAGATGAACGAGATGCGATCGCCTATCAGCGAGAGGATTTTGTCTCTCGTCTTGCTCACGATTTACGGACTCCTCTCATTGCTGCCGATCGAATGCTAGAATTGTTGCAAAAAGGAACATTAGGAGAACTTTCTCAGGAGATGTATGAGGCGATCGCGGTGATGTCTCGCAGCAATAGTAATCTGTTAGAAATGGTGAATATGTTGCTGGAAGTTTATCGCTATGAAGCTGGGCGAAAAACTCTCAATTTTTCCCCTTTTAATATTGGAAAACTTCTCTTGGAAGTGACGGAAGAACTTACTCCTTTGGCTGTTACAAAAGGATTATCTCTCAAGTTTTTAGGTTCGAGTAATTCCCAAGCAATTATGGTAGGCGATCGCATGGAATTACACCGAGTTTTAACGAATTTAATTGGTAATGCAATTAAATTTACCGATCGCGGCACAATTGAAGTCAATTTAGAAATACAATTAGAACGGGTTAAAATTGAAGTTCGCGATACGGGACAAGGAATTTCCTCCCAAGAGATCGAACAACTTTTTCAGCGTTTTCACCAAGGAAAACACAAGCGATCGGGAAGTGGTTTAGGTTTGCATCTTTCTCACCGCATTATTGCAGCACATCAAGGCAAAATCGCGGTAGAATCCGAACTGGGAAAAGGTAGTTTGTTCACGATTTATTTAAACAAAAATCAATAATGTAGGGGTTTGGTCTCCAAACCCTGGAGTTTCTGTATTTCGTTTAAATTTTTGCGTTGAATAAGTACATTAAATCTCCCCAAACCCGCAGGATCGATGAGTTGGTGCAGAACTTCTCGACGTTTAAGAACTTCGATAAGATTAAATTTTCCTGTAGAAAGTTCGGATAGGCGATCGCCTAATCCTAATGCCATTAAAAATAGCCCTTGTTGAGTCAATCCTACTTCTTCTAATCCCAAATTTTTGCCTTGACGTTCTAAGGCTGTAAAATCCACATGAGCAGTAATATCTTGATAACCTAAATTAGCATAAGGATCGTCGTGATGTCGGTGTTGATAGTAACATTTTATTGTTCCTTGATAGCGTTGGGGATTATAATAACGCTGGGCAGAATATCCATAGTCAATCGTTAAGAGATAGCCAGACTTTAGCTTATTATTGACTTGTTCTATCCACTCCAAAGCCGCCAAATTTACTTCGCTTCTATATCCTTCCCGATAATCTTGACCTAATATATCAATATCGATTAATCTAAAATATTCTTTCAGTTTTTGAGTCGAGAGTTCGCCGATCGCTTCAGTTAATTTTCCTTCCTTTAACGTAATATAAACTTCTTGTAACTTCCCCTCGTTTATAGTAACGCTATGGACAGGGAAAGCATCAATTAATTCATTAGAAAAAAAACAGCCAACCTGTGAATTATCTTCGATCTCTAACCACGATCGCCAACATATTTTGCTGCTATTGTCAATAAAGTTTTGTAACTTTTCCTTTTGTCGTAGGATTAAACTCGGGGATTGTTCGATAATGTTGTATTGAAGTGTAGCAAAATAGTCAGGATGGCGAGATTGAAGATAGTTTAAGAGATCGCAAGCTAAATCTCCTTCCCCTGCCCCCATTTCTAGCAGTGAAAACTCTTGAGGTTTGCCCAAAATCTCCCACATTTGTAGGAATTGTTCCCCCAATAATTCGGCAAAATCCGAACTGAGAGAAGGAGAAGTTACAAAATCACCCCTCTTGCCAATTTTGGCTTTTTTGACGCTATAATACCCATACTTGGGATGATATAAAACTAAATCCATATATTCGGCAAAAGTCAAGCGATGTTGAGGAGAATTGGCAATGCGATCGCAGATAATATCGAGCAGAGCTTGAGAATTGGGAAAATTAGAATTAGACTGAGTAATCATGGAGCAATAAAAAGGCGATCGCGATGAGTTCCTTTCAAAAAAATAGTTTGGGTTGGCAATGGAGCAAATTACAACAACGTTTTTACGAATGGTTGACCTTAAAAGATCCAAACAATACAGATACAGATACATCCTCTTGGTTTGATTCTCCCATTTGGGAAATTCTCGCCAAAGGAATATTTTGGCTCGTTGTTGTCAGTTTATCAGTATGGGTACTCTGGGTATTATGGCAACTCCTAGAGCCTTATCTTTATACCGCCTTTAAGTCTCCTGGGCAATCTCAACAAACACGAGGGAAAATTATTAAAGAAGTTTCTGCCTCTATCTGGGTTGTAAGGGCAAAAAAAGCGCAAGAACGAGGTAATTATCGCGAAGCCTGTATTTGCCTGTATATGGCGATGCTACAGCGCTTAGACGAGACAGGAATTGCCCCCCATCAACCCAGTCGCACCGATGGAGAATACTTACAGATCGTGGGAGAATTGCCCAAACCAGAACCCTATCAAATCTTGTTAGCAACCCATCAAGCCTTGTGTTTCGGCAATACCGAACCAACGCGATCGCTCTTCCAAGAATGTCAAAATGCTTACGATCGCGTTGAATATTAGTTCTTAGTTACTCATTGAACCGAAAATAACCCAAAGACCGATAAGATTTGAAAACTTGAACTTAATCCTATTTTAGAACCTGCCGCATGGGAATTATCAACGACATTAAAAGTAGAGAAGTTAGCGGTTTAGGCGATCGCTTCAATCTCTTCTTCAGCGTATTTATGGATCGTGTAGCTGGGGTTGTTCCAGCGCGATATCGCTGGATCATCCCTTCTCTCTTAGAACCTATTACCTTGCCTATTCCTGAATTTGGGGAAGTCAAGCAAGAAGTCATCGATAAACTGATGGGGGTCGAAACCGAAGAGGGCATCCAAGTAGAGATCGAACCTCCTCCTACAAAGTCCCGCTATACTGCCTATCGGTGCGTGTATTCTAATCCCTTTATCTGCGAGTGGCAAGAAAAAACCTTTGCTGAAAATCCCCAAGCAACCCATTGTTCTCAATGTAGCTTTCCCCTCAGACTCCCCCCAGAAGCCAGAATTCTAGGGATGCGCGGCACTTACCAAGTGGAAGATTATTTCAAACCGCGTAATGGCGGACGTTTGTACCGTGCCATCGATCTCAGCGATCGCTCTCCCGTTGTGATTAAAGAGTATCTCTTACCTAAGCGTTACTTTAGTCGCAATGAAACCCGCTTGCGGCAAACCAACTTTATTAATTTTACCGGTATCGATCTCGCCGATGGTCGCCATCAAGATATACGCATTATTTCCCCCAACGATGCGATCGCACCGACTGGGGAAGAACGTTGCTATCTCATTACCCAAGGAACTTTAGAGAGTTTTCCCGATCTGGCGAGTTACTTAAAGGAAACCGGTTCTCTTTCTCAGCAACAAGTTCGCATCGTCCTGACACAAATTTTGCAAAGTTTGGAATTTCTCCACGGGCAAAAATTTCGCCTTCCCAATGGTATCGTGCGAGAAGGAGTAATTCATGGCAATATTTCCCTCGAAAGTTTGTTGATCGTCCCCACTTTTCAGGGGTTTTATATTTATCTAACCGATCCGGCTTTGTGGGAAAATTTATTCATTCCCTCTGCCAAAAATAAAGAAGAAATTTCCGTTGAGAAAGATTTATACAATCTCGGTTTAGTTGCATTTTACCTCCTTGCCGGACGCAGCAGCCATCCAGAAACCTATCGACCTCTCGATCCTACTTTTGATGATTACTGGCCGCCTATAAATCAGCAATTTAAACATTTTATTGTCTCTTTAATGGGCTTAACTCCTTTGAATTTTACCAGTGCGTCGGAAGCGCGTCGAGAATTATTAAAACTTCCACCCCTCGAAGAAATTTATCGAGTTGATAAACCCGAAACAGAAACAGAAATAGAACCGAAAAAAGACAAGAAGCGCAGAAAATTCTGGCTCTTTCTAGGCAGTCTTTTGGGGGTATCTTTACTGATTCTTTTAATTTGGTATTTGCTTGCCCGTTCCCGTCGCATTCGGGCATTGGCAGAAACTCCGATTTGCTGTATAGAACAAGTAGCGGGATTGAATGCGGGGAATTACGTTTTTAGCGGCGAACAGCAGGGAATTTGGTCTTATATTTGGCTACAAAAAAATCTCATTGCGAAAGGAACTTCTCTAGAGGAGGAATTCTTAAATCGCATTAATCCTCCCAAAGAAGGAGTTGCGACACCGGAAGAAGATACGGCGACAAATACGGAGGATCCCCTTGTAGCTACGGACACCGAACTATCAGAAACTCCCCCGGAAATTCCCGAACCTAGATACAATTTGCTTTATTCTCCCGCACCAAACGCGAGTGAGGCGATCGCCAAAATTCGTAACTTTGAAGCAGATTTTGCTGTTAGTAGTTTATTTCGCAAACTGGGGATAGATTTATGGTTCGAGCGTTTTGCTTATGATGCGATCGCGATTTATGTTTCTTTCAGTTATTCCGAACGCCAAAACAGCATACCGGAAAAATTGCAAGGACGGATTACCTTTGAACAATTGCGTCGCCTTTATACGGGAGAAATAAGCAACTGGAAAGAAATTGGTGGACCCGATCTAGCGGTTAAACTTTACATTCCCGATGATGAAGAAGCAGTGACAATTTTTGAACAAAGAGTCTTGCAAGATGCTGATGCGATCGCTACTTTTCGAGAATTGGTAAAGTTGAATGTGGAACGCAGTGCAGTGAGTACGCAAATTATTCGCCTGTCTACGTTTAAAACCTTTAATGCGGTTATTCAAGATTTTGAAGATCGACAAGTTGGAGGGATCGCTTTTGGTAGTCTCAGCAAGGTTTTCGGTCAATGTTCTGTCTATCCTTTGGCTATTGGGGACGACAAAAACGATCCCGTTTCTCCTTTAATGATGAAGAATGGTTCTCCTATTACACCTCAAACCGATCTGTGTAATGAAAAGGGGAGTTATTTTCTCAATAGCAAAGCCGTCCGAGAGCAACGCTATCCTCTATCTTATGCCCTGGCAGTAGTTTATCCTCGCGATAATCGTCGAATGCCTATCGGGTTAACTTTTATTGATGTTCTCAAAACGACCGAAGCGCAAGTATTGTTAAGGAAAGCGGGTTTAGTCCCCCTTAAAGATGCCGAGGAAAGCCAGAAATAAATCGCGATCGCCGTTCATCAAACAAGATATTCGACTTTTGGCTAGCGATCGCCCGTTGCAGAAATGTTTATGATGAGAAGGGTTATGGCGTTCAAGGAGAATCGGAGCAAAATGAAAGCAAAATCTACAATGGCACCTCTGGTTTTTCATGGAGATGCGGGGGGTACAATTGGGTTTGCTCGTTTTTCCGAAGCGGATAGCGAGCTTATTGAAGAGTCTTGCTCCTGTTTTTCCGATGACGATCCCCCCAGTTCCATTGCTCAATTTGCCTCTGAGGTTATGGAAGACCCTCTCTTAATGAAAAAGTTAGGCGATCGGGTTTATGAATTAATGATAGAAGATTTGAGCAATCAACGCGATCGCTATGGGAACAATAGAGGAGGATTAAGATAATGACTGACACAAGTATCCGGGATTATAACTATATTACTGTCAACCGCTTTTATGTAGAGATGCAGGAAAGTAGTTACATTAGTGCGAGTTTTAATGAGTTTTCCGGTTTAGGGGCGGATCTCGAACACGAGATTTTTTATGAAGGGGGAGTTAACAATCAGCAGCGAGTTATGCTGAAAGATGTTAAGTTTTCCAATGTAACGCTGAAGCGAGGAATGTCTAACGATTTAGTATTTTTGGGCTGGGCTAGTAGTTTATTTAGCACCTTTAAATCTGCGGGAAGCGATACGAAAAATATTAGCGATTATAGACGTAATGTTAATATTTTACTCTTCAATCAAGCGGGTGAAACAATCCAAACATGGACGCTAATTGGAGCCATTCCTGTGAGTTGGAAAGCCCCTTCCTTGCAAGCTGATGGGACGAGTGTTGCGATCGAGGAGTTGACGTTAGCTTATGAAGGGTTGAAAATTTATGTTAATAATACACTAAGTTCGAGTTCTTCGAGTAGTGGCGCAACGATTCATTCGAGTGGAAGAGATGCTACGGGATATTTTGCCAGTAATTAATTGACTATTTGCGATTATGAATAAGTCTATCAGAAAAAACTATTTACAGCCACAATTTCTCTATCCTTTGGGGGCGCAACCGCTCTCAACATTAAGTACATCAACTTTTGTATTACAAGCATTACGCGATCGCCCAGAATTAATTAATGCTTTACCCAATACTAATATTTTTTCACAATTTCAGCAACACCCATTTATTCTTAAGTCTTTACCTAAAGGCTCTCTTAAAAACATTCAAACACAATGGCAAAGAAGTGCTGTTCCTGATTTTTCTCCTCAAGACAATATTACTTACAGTCAGGATTTAAGTTCAAATCAAATACCGAATACTCCAGCTTTAAGAAACGAGGCGATCGCGCCTTCTGATTCGCAACAAATACCCCCAAATATACAACGATATATTCAACAGCAAAGAGAACAAGCACAAAATATAAACCCTTCCTCTCCTTCTCAAGGAAATGAGGCGATCGCGCCTTCCAGTTCGCAACAAATACCCCCGAATTTACAAAAGTTTGTTTCTCCTCAATTACCAAATAGTTCTCCAACAG
This sequence comes from Spirulina sp. CCY15215, assembly GCF_016888125.1. Classification (GTDB taxonomy): domain Bacteria; phylum Cyanobacteriota; class Cyanobacteriia; order Cyanobacteriales; family Spirulinaceae; genus CCY15215. Next base: position 292 of record NZ_JACSWA010000567.1, on the reverse strand, counting down.
GACAAGAAAAATCACCGATTAATTCTTCACCAAAACAGCAAACACCGAAAAGAAGTCGTTTTGACCAACATCCAGGTACACAAATTCCAGCTAATGTTCAACGAGATCTAGAAGCGCAAAATATAACTCCTTCATCTCCTTCTCAAGAAAATGAGGCGATCGCGCCTTCTAATTCGCAACAAATACCCCCAAATATACAACGCTATATTCAACAGCAAAAAGAACAAGCACAAAATATAACTCCTTCATCTTCTTCTCAAGAAAATGATGCGATCGCGCCTTCTGATTCGCA
>NZ_JACSWA010000566.1 GCF_016888125.1 Spirulina sp. CCY15215 | reverse complement strand
CTCGCTGGCGCGGTAGCAGTTATTTACATCGATTAGTTGGACTTTTGGGACAATGGCAAGATAGTAGTTGATAGTTGATAGTTGATAGTTGATAGTTATTCATTTTTGATTTACAATGCTTTTTGATCTTCCTCTTTCTCGCTGGCGCGGTAGCAGTTATTTACATCGATTAGTTGGACTTTTGGGACAATGGCAAGATAGTA
>NZ_JACSWA010000565.1 GCF_016888125.1 Spirulina sp. CCY15215 | reverse complement strand
AAAATAACGATATTGTTTTGAAAATAACGATATTGTTTTGAAAATAACGATATTGTTTTGAAAATAACGATATTGTTTTGAAAATAACGATATTGTTGTGAAAATAGCGAGCAAGATGCTCGCACTACCTCAATTATCGAATATTTCAGATATTATTGTAGCTCCCTAGCTTCCTGAATTATGAGAGGAGATGTTGTCAATTTGTAACTTTGAGATGCACCCAGCAGGCTATAATTCTCACAATTTCCTAACCCATTTGAACGGGTTGAGGAGAAAACATCCTCAGCAATACTGAAACAAAGGCAGGAAAAGGCAGGAAAAGGCAGGAATTTTCCCTCTCGCTAACTTAATATCGGGGTTTTAACCGGGGGAGTGGGGATTGAATATTGCAAGAGTCTTGCGTGAGAGGTAAACTAGAGAAATTATTGTGTTGTGGGCTTGAGGCAAGAGAGGAAAATGAAGTTTTGGCAAAAATGGCTGCAACAATTAGCAGAATATCTCCAGAATAGCACCCAAACCGATGCGACAAGGGAAGACTATTTCCGCTTTTTAAGGGAAGTATTGCAAGCAGTAGATGAAAGTAACAGCGATCCTCAAGTTGTTTATCCGCTATTGGCACAACATCAAGAGAAACTCGATCCGATCTTTGCAGAGATTATCAAACAATGGTTTGAGTCTGAACTTGACCCCAATAATTCTGAGGGAAATCAACTTCTAGCAAGAACTCTTGTAAACTTTGCTAATTGTATTAGTCAATTTCCGTTAGGTAGTCGTGCCAATAATATTGAAATTGCGATCGCCTGCTACCAAGCCGCTTTACAAGTCCTTACCCGCGATGCCTTTCCCCAAGATTGGGCAACGACGCAAAATGGTCTGGGTGCTGCCTACCGTAACCGCATCAGGGGAGAGCGGGGGGAGAATCTCGAACAGGCGATCGCCTGCTACCAAGCCGCTTTACAAGTCTATACCCGCGAAGCCTTTCCCCAAGATTGGGCAATAACACAAAATAATCTGGGTACTGCCTACTCTGACCGCATCAGGGGAGAGCGGGGGGAGAATCTCGAACTGGCGATCGCCTGCTACCAAGCCGCTTTACAAGTCCGTACCCGCGAAGCCTTTCCCCAACAATGGGCAACGACGCAAAATAATCTGGGGGAAGCCTACCGTAACCGCATCAGGGGAG
>NZ_JACSWA010000564.1 GCF_016888125.1 Spirulina sp. CCY15215 | reverse complement strand
GAATCAGTTTTGTAAAAATAGCGAGAATCAGTTTTGTAAAAATAGCGAGAATCAGTTTTGTAAAAATAGCGAGAATCAGTTTTGTAAAAATAGCGAGCAAGATGCTCGCACTACCCAAATTGATAGGATAGACAAGGAATGCGATCGCTGGAATCTAAAATATAGGATTCGTAGTGCGAGCGTCTCGCTCGCTAGAATAAACAAACCTAAAATCTGGGATTCGTAGTGCGAGCGTCTCGCTCGCTGGAATATAAAATATAGAATTCGTAGTATTGTTGGAGAATTCCAGCGTGTTGTTGGAGAATTCCAGCGTGTTGTTGGAGAATTCCAGCGTGTTATTGGAGAATTCCAGCGTGTTATTGGAGAATTCCAGCGTGTTGTTGGAGAATTCCAGCGTGTTATTGGAGAATTCCAGCGTGTTATTGGAGAATTCCAGCGAGCAGGATGCTCGCACTACTGGAGTTGCGAGGATAGAAACAGAAGGCGATCGCCGGAATATAAAATATAGGATTCGTAGTGCGAGCGTCTCGCTCGCTAGGACACAACAACACAATGCAATACAACAACACAATGCAATACAACAACACAATGCAATACAACAACACAATGCAACACAACACAATGCAACACAACAACATAATGCAACACAACAACATAATGCAACACAACACAATAGTATAAAAAATAGTTGTTATGAAATACAAAAAGAAATTACCCACCCGAGAAAAACCAAATGGTATATATTTTATAACATTTTCAACTTGGGAAAAATTAGAACTGAATCCTGACGCTCGCCAAATTGTTTTAGATAGTTGCCTCTTTTTTCACGAACAACGCTATTATCTGTATACCGTCGTTATCATGCCCGATCACGTCCATTTATTAATCAAACCTTATGCAAAAAATGATAAAGAATATTGGACACTGGGGAGTATTTTGCACAGTATTAAAAGCTACAGTTCCAAACAAATTCCGCGTGTAATGAAACACATCGGCAAAATATGGCAAGATGGAAGATACGATCGCCTGATACGCGATCGCGCCGAATTTCTCAATACATGGGAATATATTCGTCAAAATCCAGTCAAAGCGGGTTTATGTGATGTTCCTCAAGATTATCTATTTTTCTGGGAGGTTTTTTAATTTTTAAAAATATCTGTTTTGTTTGTAGTGCGAGCATCTTGCTCGCTGGCTTTACAAAATAAAAATAAGCGAATTTATAGAACTAGCGAATTTATAGAACTAGCGAATTTATAGAACTAGCGAATTTATAGAACTAGCGAATTTATAGAACTAGCGAATTTATA
>NZ_JACSWA010000563.1 GCF_016888125.1 Spirulina sp. CCY15215 | reverse complement strand
CCTAAATAACGTAGCGATTTCTCGCTGAGTCTGGTCAGGTTAGGGCTTTTTCAAGCTCCCGCTAGAGTCCGGAGGACTTAGCGGTGAGTTCCTGACTGACGGCAATTTCTACCCATCCATGACTGCCAATAAGGGCAATTAATTCTCCCACAGCGCGATCGCTATAGGTGTGACCAGAGGGAATTTTTTTTTCCTGCCATTTTAGCGCCCAAGATTTTCCTGCAACCGATGCGGCGGGAATATTGCTAACTAAATTACCAAAGCGATCGATATACTGGATGCAGCCGCAAATCTCTGTAGGAGTGGATTTTAGGGGGGGAATTTGCCAACGGATTAAACTGCGGGGATCAATTGCCGTACCAACCTTTTCTAAGGGTACGCCATTGGCCAAATGCGCTCCTACTGGGGCAAAAATATCCCGTCCATGAAACGTTGCACTTGGGGACGCAGTGCGCCAATAATCGGGGCGATCGAGTTGGACGGCGGCGATCGCCTCGGAATGCTGTAGAATTCCGCTCAATAGCCCATTATCTGGGGCAACAAAGCATCGGTCTTCAATTTCTACCGCTACTCCTCGGCGATCGGTACCCACTCCTGGATCAACCACAGCAACGCAAACGGTTTTTGGGGGTAGATAAGCATAGGCACTCAACAAGCAAAAGCGCCCAGCCGCAATGTTTTGAGGGGGAATTTGGTGGGTGATATCGATAATCGTTAATTGGGGATTAATTTGGGCGATCGCGGCTTTCATGACCCCAACATAAACATCCTGCAAACCAAAGTCACTAAGGAGTGCAAGGATTCCTCTCGTTGTTGCTGGCCTAGTCTCCATAACCAAAATAGCAAATCGTAAATTTTTTGTAACAAATGATACCTTTTGCCACGAAGTTACGATACCATAACAAATAGGTAATTAAGCAATCGGAACAGACCCATGATGAACAATAATCGTAAAGAAATCTTAAAAAATGCTGCCGCTAACCATCGCGATAACTTACGGAAAAGTTTACAACACCGCATGGAAGCTGCTCGGGCTACGGGGGATGACCAATTATTAAAGAATTTGGAAGCCGAAGCCGCTTATTTAAAAATGAATTAACATTTCCCCAGTTCATTTTGTACTCCCAGAGGGTTTTTCCAGCAAGAGAAGCAAGAGAAGTAAAAAAGAAGCAAGATCGACATTCGATCTTGCTTCTTTTCCCGTTTATTGTTGATTTTACTCTTCTACCCTGACTGTTTCAATATCAAATGACGGATAAGTAGTAACTTGAAGTAAAATTGTAGAATATTAAGAAAGAAGTTGAATGGGATTGGTCTAAAACGATTATAATTTGAATTTATGATGATAGGAGAAAAAACATGAGAATTAAACAAATTTCTGTGAGCGGCTTATTTGGGATTTTCAATCATGTAATTCCATTAAATATGAGCGATCGAATTACTATTATTCATGCTCCTAATGGTTTTGGAAAAACAATAATTTTGAAGATGATAAATGGATTTTTTAATTCAAAGCACTCAATTTTCTGGACTATTCCATTTAACAATTTTAGAGTTGATTTTAATGACGATAGTAGCCTTGAAATAGAAAAAAAATCTGAAAATTCAAATGGAGTAAAGAAAAAGGATAAAATTACTTTTACATTTCAGCAATCCCAATCAAAACCGATGCGGTTTACTCCTATAAAAGTAAAAGATAATATTCGTCCCGATCTTGATTTTCCCATGAGTATGTTAGATAATATAATACCAGGACTAGATCGTGTTGCCCCTCAACGTTGGCTATATACTCCTACTGACGAAATACTTTCGTTAGAAGAAGTAATCGAAAGATTTGAAGATGTATTGCCATCAAAATTCAGGCTCTTAAGACACGAACCTGATTGGTTAACTGAAGTTCGCAATAGTATTCATATTCGTCTTATCGAATCTCAGCGCTTATTCAACACATCTTCTCAAAGACATCCCAGATATTTTGAATCGTCTCCTCCAATGTCAGCTACCGTTTCTGAGTATTCTAGTGAAATTGCAGGTATTATTAAAGCAAAATTAACAGAATATGGAACAACTTCTCAATCTCTAGATCGCACATTTCCAGCCAGATTAGTCGAACAAAAAACAGCACCAAATTTAGTAGATGAACAACTTCGTCTACAATTAGATGAACTTGAAAAAAAACGTTCTCGCCTTATAGAAGTTGGATTGTTAGATGAAGACAAAAGCTCTGATTTTCAAATTCAACCTCAGACAATTGATGAAAGCACAAAAAACATTTTATCAGTTTATATCGAAGATGTTAAAAAGAAACTAAGCGTTTTTGATGAAATTGCAAGCAAGATTGATTTGTTAAGAGAAATCATTAACAAAAAATTTGAATATTCTTATAAAGAGATAAATTTCAGCAAAGAAAAAGGCTTTATTTTTACGACTAAACATGATAAAAAAATACTTTCTCCAACTGATTTATCCTCTGGAGAACAACATGAATTAGTTCTGCTCTATGAACTACTCTTTAAAGTTGAACCAAACTCTCTAGTTTTAATTGATGAACCTGAAATATCACTTCATTTAGGATGGCAAGTTCAGTTTTTAAAAGATTTACAAGAGATTACAAAGTTAGCTAATATAGATATTCTCATGACAACTCATTCACCCGATATTATTCAGGATCGCTGGGATTTGACGGTAGAATTAAAAGGAGTCTCATCGTGAAAGAATTTCGTTCAATTGAAGCCGATGCTAATAAAATTAGAATGCTACGTGCTGTGTTTCATGGAACATTCCTTGGGTGCATCCCAGTTTTGTAAAAACAGCGAGCAAGATGCTCGCACTACCTCAATTATCAGCTATTGTAGTGGGAGCGTCTCGCTCCCTAGAGCTATAATTATTCGAGAAAATATTGTCAATTTGCAATTTTGAGATGCACCCATTGATAAGGGTGCATCCCAGTTTTGTAAAA
>NZ_JACSWA010000562.1 GCF_016888125.1 Spirulina sp. CCY15215 | reverse complement strand
AATTAGAAGTTATTTCGCAAATGGAGGGCTGGGAAAGTCCGCGTTTAGGAATAAAGTTTAGTAGGATAGAGGGAGAATTAGCATTATTTTATCCCAACGGGGAAAGATTTGTTGATTATGTTGAGATAGTCGAACAGCGCGATCGCGAAAGAGAGGAGAAGGAGTTGCAAAAACAAAGAGCCGATCGCGAAAGAGAGGAGAAGGAGTTGCAAAAACAAAGAGCCGATCGCGAAAGAGAGGAGAAGGAGTTGCAAAAACAAAGAGCCGATCGCGCTGAGTCTGATTTACAAAAACTACGCGATCGCCTTCAACAACTCAACATCGATCTTGATACTCTTGAATAGAGTAGAGAAAAGCGATCGCAGTGATGATAGCGCAATTGATAGTATAATAAAGCAACGTATCGACCTTTTTCTCTTTTGAGGCAATGGTACAACAACTTTCTCCCCCATCGATTGACGACGACCTTCTCTATCCTGACAGTGACGGTAAACCTTTGGCT
>NZ_JACSWA010000561.1 GCF_016888125.1 Spirulina sp. CCY15215 | reverse complement strand
TGCGCCCCTACGGTAAAATGATAAAATTGGGGGGTTTTGTAGGGGTAGACAATTGATGTTGGGGTAGGGGCGTATTGCATACGCCCATTTCCGGTATGCACCCAATTTCAGCAATTTCTATCCTCAAAATATCACCCAAAAATTGCCTAACATTATTTTCGTTCCGAGACATTTCGCGATCGCATTTCCTCCCAAATAATCCCGAGAAAGAGACGC
>NZ_JACSWA010000560.1 GCF_016888125.1 Spirulina sp. CCY15215 | reverse complement strand
AACGGATCACGGTTAATGATCATGTGGGTTTACCGACAAGCGATCGCGATGCTTATACCTTCACGACGGATTCTGTGGGGCGGCTGCTTCAGTTTGCAATTCGGAATGAAAATGGTGAGGCTGATGCAAAATTAGATGGCGATGTCAAAGTTGTTTTGTATGACAATCAAAATAACGTTCTGAAGACTGTTGAATCAACTAACCAAGACCCATCTTCAACCTATGCTTTCCATAATTTGGAGCCGAATACTCAATACAAAATCCGGGTTGATGCTCTATCGGGTCAATTAGAAGATGCAACAAACTATCAACTTGTGTTGAATTTGCTCGAGCAAACTTCTAATTCAACAATAGAAGCATTTTTCCAATGGGCAAAAGCACAAACTAGCAAAATTACTCGATTAGATCGAAGCGATCTCAAAGGTGAATGTGTCACATTAATTGCTCGATACATCCAAGAGGTGTTTTTACCTGAATCCGAACGGACTAAACAACGAGCTTTTGGTAATGGTCATGCAACAGCAAGTGTTGTTGCAAGTAACTTCCCACAATACTTTGACTCATATACAACAACCAGTGGTTTAAGTTCTAATCCACCAAAACCGGGAGCTATCATTTCTTTTGGCAAGCACGCCCCAAAGTTTGACGGTGATTATGGTCATGTTGGGATTGTAACTAGCTATAACCCAAGTACAAAAGAAGTGAAATATATTGATATCGGCAACGGGTTGAGTGATGGAATTGTTGCAGGTGAGCGTTCTATATTTGCAACAGATTATCGAATCAATGGTTGGACAAATCCAAAATAATTGATTTGGTTCAACAATTCAGGGCGCAAGCATTGCGCCCCTACGGTAAAATGATAAAATTGGGGGGTTTTGTAGAGGTAAAAAATTGATGTTGGGGTAGGGGCGTATTGCATACGCCCATTTCCGGTATACACCCCAAATTTCAGCAATTTCTATCCTCAAAATATCACCCAAAAATTGCCTAACATTATTTTCGTTCCGAGACATTTCGCGATCGCATTTCCTCCCAAAGAGTCCTGAGAAAGAGACGCGATCGCATTGCTTATGAATTGGTTGATTGAAAGCGCGATCGCCGTTATCAAAAAAGGGTGCAAGCATCAAAGGGCGCAAGCGTTGCGCCCCTACGGTAAAATGATAGAATTGGGCGATTTTGTAGGGGTAAAAAATAAATATTGGGGTAGGGGCGTATTGCATACGCCCATTTCCGGTATGCACCCAATTTCAGCAATTTCTATCCTCAAAATATCGCCCAAAAATTACCCAACATAATTCTAGTTCCGAGACATTTCGCGATCGCATTTCCTCCCAAAAAGAATCCCGATAAAGAGACGCGATCGCATTGTTTATGAATTGGTTGATTGAAAGCGCGATCGCCGTTATCAAAAAAGGGTGCAAGCATCAAAGGGCGCAAGCGTTGCG
>NZ_JACSWA010000056.1 GCF_016888125.1 Spirulina sp. CCY15215 | reverse complement strand
GTTGAAAAATTGGCGGATGAGGTGTGGTTAGGGGTGAAATGCCAATCGAGCCTGGAGCTAGCTGGTTCTCCCCGAAATGTGTTTAGGCGCAGCGGTTAAGAGATTGTCTGGGGGGTAAAGCACTGTTTCGCTGCGGGCTGCGAGAGCGGTACCAAAGTGAGGCAAACTCAGAATACCCAGATAAAACTTAGCCAGTAAGACGGTGGGGGATAAGCTTCATCGTCAAGAGGGAAACAGCCCAGACCACCAGCTAAGGTCCCCAAATAATCGCTAAGTGATTAAGGAG
>NZ_JACSWA010000559.1 GCF_016888125.1 Spirulina sp. CCY15215 | reverse complement strand
TAACTGCTAACGACAGAGCGAGGAACTAGCTTCGCATTCCAAGGTGTCGTGACCCAAATAACGTAGTACGCGGGGTACTTAGTCTGGTCAGAATGGCCTGTTAGATTTCTCTTTCAAGCCTCATGCCTTTAGGCTGAGGTTTCTGACAGTCGAGATCGAGTTCCTCGGCAATATCTTTAATGATATCACCGATCGCCTCTCGGTAATATTCGTGTTCGGGTAGAGGAGTCATAATTTCCAATGTTCCGCGATCGTAAGCGATACGAACAGTATTAACGTCTCCAAGATCGAGTAAAATATTTTCAAATTTCTGCCAATTAATATTATATAAGACAACACGATCGGCACGTTTTTTTGTTAATTGCAGCAATTTTTTAAACAGTACACAACAATTTCATTCATGATACATCTCATTTCAGCTTGTCAGCTTACCCAGAAAATCTGAATTAAGAAGTTTCGTTACACTACCTTTGTCCTAGGGGACATCAAACTGATAAGATTATGATCGCCAATATTGGGAGTACGAGCAAAACGTGGTTCAAGCATTCGCATCCACTGCTTTAGATCGATCGAGCAGTCCAAACCCAACCCCACCCTTAACGGGAAACCCGTTAAAAACCTATCTAGCCCACCTAAGCGATCGCATCATAGCGGGAGAACAGTTAGGGCGATCGGCAGCCCTAGATTTAACTAAAATCGAAGGCGAGGCGGATATTTTAGCCCTCTGCGAAGCCGCCGATCGCGTCCGGGCGGCCTGTTGTGGTAACGTCGTCGATCTGTGCAGCATTGTTAATATTAAATCGGGGAATTGCTCGGAAAATTGCAGTTTTTGCTCCCAGTCGGCGCATCATCCCGGTGAAAACTCCCCAGTTTATGAGTTAAAAACTAAAGCAGATATTCTCGCCCAAGCCCAAGCCGCATCCGCCGCAGGAGCCAAGCGCTTTTGCTTGGTCAGTCAGGGTCGAGGCATAAAATATAATAGCCCCAAATCGCAAGAATTTGCGGAAATTCTCGAAACTGTGCGGGAAATTATCGCCACAACCGCCATTAAACCTTGTTGCGCCCTAGGAGAAGTCACACCGGAACAAGCGGAAGCCCTGCGAGAAGCCGGAGTGACTCGCTACAACCATAATTTGGAAACCTCGGAAAATTACTTCCCCGAAATTGTCACGACTCACCAATGGCGCGATCGCGTCGAAACCATTAAAAATCTCAAAGCAGCAGGCATTCAAGCCTGTTCTGGGGGCATTATGGGTATGGGGGAAAGTTGGCAAGATCGGGTAGATCTCGCCCTCGCCCTGAGAGAATTAGAAGTAGAATCAGTCCCTCTCAACCTATTAAACCCCCGTCAAGGCACCCCCTTGGGAGCAGAAAATCCCCTCGATCCTTACCAAGCCTTAAAAGCGATCGCCCTCTTTCGTCTCCTACTTCCCCAGCAAATTCTTCGCTATGCTGGCGGTCGAGAAGCTGTGATGGGAGAGTTGCAGCATTTGGGCTTACAAGCGGGAATTAACGCGATGTTGGTGGGTCATTACCTCACCACCCTCGGACAGCCTCCCGAACGCGATCGCGCCCTCCTAGAGTCATTAGGACTCGAAGGAGGAGAAGCACCCATCCCTGGAGATTATCCGGTTTCTTAAATAGTTAAGAAATATTAAGAATTGCATAATTTCAGCCCACTTCTTCCGATGAGTAAGTTAGACCCCTCGCACTCTTGGAAGTATTGTTGTGTTCCTTAAATTCCTCAAACAACTTTTCAGATTATCCCCCCAAGCGCCCTATATTCGCGATTTTCTTAACTTCGATCGCGTTTCTCAAGAATCTCCCTCGGGCATTTTTACCGTCGGCGAAACAGGAGAAATTGCGATCGAGTTTCTTTGGCACGGTCGGGAAATATCAGCAGGACAACTGGTACTCTTTAGTTTAGAAGGAATGGAGGATTTTCAATTAGATTCTCCCGCATTAATCGCAGAAATTCTCGATCGCATTCATTCTCCACAGTCTCTCAATCCCATACCATTAGGACATTTGGCGATCGCAGATTTGACCCAGGGCGCTAGATTTGGCAGTTGGGGCGCACGTTTCTCAGACGATCGCGTTAATCGGATCGAACCCCTTAAATTGCCTCCAAGAGAGAGATTTTGTTTTGTTCTTATTTGCAATAGCGATCTGATTGAGATCGACAAAAATCGCGATCTGACCGATCGCTTGTGCTTTTCTTTTTTCCCTCGTTGTTTTGTAGATGTTACGGGAGAAGGAAATACTTTTGCTTTTGGAGAAGAAGGCGGCCTTTACAATAGCCCTGTTTTTCGTATTTGGGGAGCAAAGGGAAACACCCTCTCTCTTGATGAGGCGATCTCGCCGGAATTGGATTGGCGCAAAACAAAATTGGGAAGAGAGTTATTAACCTATATTAAACATATTTCTCGATTTCAGCGTTATGCGATCGCGGCAACAATGCCCCATCAAACTTTAGAAAATCGCGATCGCGCAGATCGGAGCGCGATCGGATGCACTTCTGTCTCTAACGCAATTATTTCTCAACCTAATCTTATCACCAGTATTCCTACGGAACATTTAAAAGAACTAGGTATTTATGACCTCATTAAGAAGGAGAAAGCATCTACTGCATGATTTTAGATCAATTTTCATTAAGAATTTTACTGGCGATCGAAAGCGATCGCCTGCGGAAAGTTGATGAGAGAAAGATAAAGCGATCGCCAACAATTGTGCGATCGCGACAGAGGCGATCAGGAGAAACAATTGCCGAGTCTGTTCGTCATGCCCCCTAAGAACGAGCTACTATAGTAGATTGATTCGGTTTTCTTGTGCGATCGATCATGAATTCTACCTCCCGGAAAAATTTGCGCCTCCTACAGGTTTTCTATCGTCCCTTACTGTTCGTTTCTTTGGGGCTTCATGCTGCATTTTTGCTACTTCCCTTGACCCTAGACACTGAAGTGGACGCAGAAAAACCCAAGGAAGAGAAGCAAGAAGCGATTAAAATTACTCAACTCTCTCCCCCTAAACCTGCGCCAATTCCAACCCCAGGCGTTTCTCCCGTAGCGCGATCGCAGCCTCCTCAAACCAGATCCGCAGTTACACCTCAGCCGAAAAAACTGCCTCGATCTCCTCTCCCTTCTCGAAAAGTAAACACAGCAAAACCTCAACCCTCTCCAACCAAATCATCCTCTCCAACCAACTCACCCTCTCCAACCAACTCACCCTCTCCAACCAACTCACCCTCTCCAACCAACTCACCCTCTCCAACCAACTCACCCTCTCCAACTAATTCATCTAACGGAAATGTAGGACAAAATAACACAAATCCACCGCCCTCCGAAGGCGATCCCTTTGAGAATAACTTTCCTTTTTATCAAAATTCTCAAGAAGGTTCAGGTCTTACTTATTTATCAAAAGAAATCAATAGTAAAACCAGGAGTACCATAGATCCTCTTGGGGACGTTGCGGCATTCTTTCAAGACCAAATTCCTAAGAAAGGATTTAATCAAGACAAGATTGAAGCAAACAGCAATACATCAATATACAAGGTTTCTGTAAACAATATACAACCTCGATATCTCCATCTTTTTTCTCTAGAAGATCGCACGATAATAATGCTGCTCAACCAAATAGTTTCACTGGAAAAATTAGAGAAATTTAAAGATAAAATTGAGCAATTATCCCCAGAAGAAAAACTGCGAGAGAAGATTTTTGCCGATGTCTATACCGAATTAAATTTAAAAGATATTCAACTCGCCGAAATCCAAACCATAAGCCCAACTTTTGCAAATGAAGAAACCTATTATTTTCGCGGTCGTATTCCTATTGAAGACCCTTCCAGCCAGATTTCAGAACAAGACCTCAAAAATAAACTTAATTCTCGATTAACTGAGGCTGGATTTCAGCCAGGTTTCTCTTTTCTACAAGATGGAGCAACAGTCTATAGTTACCAGAAACAAGTTAGTAATAGTCCTAATCCCATGACTTTCCAATTTATCTTAGTTCCCGTTCAAGTGAATGGAAAAATAACAATGGGACTACTAACTAATCGAGAAGTTTCTCCTCCTTCTCTTGAGCTTCCTGCATCGTAAATCGATTATAAGGAAATTTTCGCGATCGCCAAAAAAAATCAATATTTTCTCAATTGTTGCAATGTAACCTTATAAATCGTATAAAATGACACAATATTTGTGAGGAATTTAGTGCATGATCTATAGATCGGAAAAACTATTCAAACGTTTATTAATCTTTCAGTGACGGATATTCTTTGGCTTATCGTCTGTTCCGGCTTGGTGTTCCTCATGCAGCCCGGATTCATGTGTTTAGAATCGGGACTAACACGCTCGAAGAACAGTATTAACGTAGCTGTTAAAAATTTAGCTGATTTTGGTGTTTCCGTTGCCTTATTTTGGGTCTTCGGTTATGCCTTGATGTTTGGCGCTTCTTATGGAGGCTGGTTTGGCTTCACAGGATTCCTGCTTAACTTAGATAATAATGCGCCAAAACTTGCCGCCTTTTTTCTATTTCAAACCATGTTTTGCAGCACGGCTACCACCATTGTCTCCGGAGCCGTGGCCGAACGCCTCAAATTTCAAGCATATTTAATCATTGCCGCGATCGCCTCGGGGTTAATCTATCCCATTTTCGGTCATTGGAGTTGGAATGGTGCCGAAACAGGAATACTAACCGGCTGGTTGGGGAATATGGGCTTTGTGGACTTTGCTGGCTCTACCGTCGTCCATTCCGTCGGAGGCTGGATCTCCCTTGCGACCTTAATGGTAATCGGACCACGTTTGGGACGTTTCCCTAAAAATAAACCTCCCCAAGAGATTCGCGGCTCTAATTTGCCCTTTTCCGTTTTAGGAGCGATGTTGCTCTGGTTTGGCTGGTTGGGTTTTAATGGAGGCAGCACTCTTGCCTTAACGGAGCAAGTTCCTCACATTATTGTTAATACCATCATTGCAGGAGTTGGAGGAATGCTCACTTCTGGGGCGATCGACTGGCAACAGCACCGCCTTCCCAAAGTCGAACGGATCGTAAATGGCTCGATCGCCGGGTTAGTTGCAATTACCGCCCCCTGTCACGCCGTTTCCACCCCCATAGCCTTCGTTATTGGCAGTGTTGGGGCTAGTGTGATGATGCTTTGCGTCTATTGGTTGAATCGCTGGCACGTTGACGATGCCGTAGATGCGATCGCCGTCCATGCTGGATCTGGGGTATGGGGAACCCTTGCAGTGGGTTTATTTGGTAAATCCGAAGCCTTGGGAACTGGTTTAAGTAAGGGGCAGCAGATCCTCGTGCAGTTACTGGGCATCGGTACAGGCTTTATTTGGGCGTTTGGCTTAACATTTATACTGGTTTATCTACTTAATCGTTTCGTTCGGTTGCGGGTTTCTCCTAAAGAAGAGGAAATCGGCTTGAACGTTTCCGAACACGATGCTAAAACAGAAGTTTATGACCTTTTTCGCGTCATGGACTATCAAGCCGAAACGCGAGATATGAGCGCCCGAGTTCCCACCGATCGCTTTACTGAAGCTGGTCGCATCGGTCATCGCTACAATCAAGTGATGGATGCAATGGAAGAAGCCGTTACTCGCACCGATGCGATCGTGCAAACTTCCACCGATGCCATTATTACTTTTAGCACGGCAACCCTAGAAATTATTACCGCCAATCCCAGTACCGAATTTATTTTCGGACATTCCTCCGAAGCATTGGCGAAAATGTCGATTATTGACCTCATTGGTTGGTCCCCAGCAAAACTTAGCGATCGCGCTCTTTTACTGACCAAGTTACTGCAAAACAAACAACAGGAAGTGGTTGGACATCGCGCTGACGGTTCGATTTTTCCCGTAGAAGCCACCCTCACAAAAGCTGAATTAGGAGATAGATCATTTTATACCGGAACATTCCGAGATATTACCGAACGGAAACAAGCAGAAGAAGCCCTACGACAAAAAGAGAAAAATGAAAAATTAGAAAAGGCAATGAACAAACTTAAACAAACCCAAACCCAACTGATTCAAAGTGAAAAAATGTCGAGTTTGGGACAGATGGTTGCAGGGGTTGCCCACGAAATTAATAATCCTGTCAATTTTATTTATGGCAATTTAGTTTACGCCAAAAATTACACCAATGAATTAGTCAGTTTAATTGAACTCTATCAAAAACACTTTCCTCAGCCTCCGGAAGAACTCCAAGAGGCAATTGAAGAGATAGAACTCGATTTTCTCAAAGAAGATTTGCCCAAATTACAAGATTCTTTATTATTGGGAGCCGAACGCATTCGCGAGATCGTACAGTCTTTGCGAACTTTTTCCCGCTTAGATGAAGCAGAGGTGAAACAAGTTGATATTCACGAAGGTATCGACAGCACTTTACGCATTCTACAAAATCGTTTAAAAGGTGCAGTCTGGGAGAAACAAGCAAATATTGAGAAGATTGAGGTTATTAAACAATATGCTAATCTCCCTAATATCGAATGTTTTGCGGGTCAGTTGAATCAGGTGTTTATGAATTTACTCAGTAATGCGATCGATGCCCTAGAGGAATCTTGGGAGAGCGGTCATTTTAATGATTCAGCAGTTCCTAAAATTTTAATTACTACTGAGTTAATTGAATCGGATTGGGTTCGCATCAAAATTGCCGATAATGGCATAGGTATTAAACCCGACACTCTAGATAAGCTCTTCGATCCATTTTTTACTACCAAGGAGATTGGCAAAGGAACTGGTTTAGGCTTATCGATTAGCTATCAAGTTGTTATTGAGCGACATGGTGGCAAAATGCACTGTTATTCTGAACCAGGTAAGGGGGCTGAATTTGTTGTAGAGATCCCCATTCACCAAGATAGCTATGTTTCGGAGAGCGAGCGCAAATAAAAAGAGTAATATCAAATCCGCATAAAGACCATAATTAAAAGCCTAGGGAGCGGGAATTAAAAGCGGGAATTAAAAGCGGGAATTAAAAGCGGGAATTTAAAAGCGGGAATTTAAAAGCGGGAATTTAAAAGCGGGAATTTAAAAGCGGGAATTTAAAAGCGGGAATTTAAAATCTAGGGAGCGGGAATTTAAAATCTAGGGAGCGGGAATTTAAAATCTAGGGAGCGGGAATTTAAAATCTAGGGAGCGGGAATTTAAAATCTAGGGAGCGGGACGCTCCCACTACGTTAATATCAAATTCAAACCGTTACTTTTTCCAAGCTCAATTTTTCGTGCCTCATATTGTCGGGAATAGCAATGGGATAATCTCCTGTAAAACAGGCAGAACAATAACTACTCGGAGACTCTCCAGTTTCTTCTAACATTCCTTCCCAACTTAAATAAGCTAGAGAGTCAACGCCAATATGTTCGGTAATTTCCGCGATCGATTTGGTTGCGGCAATTAACTGACTCTGATTATCTGTATCCAAACCGTAGAAACAAGGATGGGTTACAGGAGGAGAAGAGATTTTCATGTGAATTTCCGTTGCACCTGCGTCTCGCAAGGTCTTGATTATTTTCCGGCTGGTGGTTCCTCGGACAATGGAATCATCCACTAAAATCACTCGCTTTCCTTGTAGGACATCCTTGAGGGGATTTAATTTCATGCGAATTCCTGCTTCTCGCATATGTTGAGTGGGTTGAATGAAGGTTCGTCCCACATAGCGATTTTTAATTAATCCCTCCCCATAAGGAATACCCGAGGTTTCCGAATAGCCGATCGCCGCCGGTACCCCAGAATCTGGCACTGCAATGACGACATCCGCCTCTGTGGGGGATTCTTTCGCCAAGCGTTTTCCTAAACGCATTCGGTAACTATAGAGAGTTTCATCATTTACCACACTATCGGGACGGGCAAAATAAATCATCTCAAAGACACATAATTTCCGCTCGGGTTTGCCTCCCCAATGAAAGGAAGCCATTCCTTCTTCTGTAATCCAGACTAATTCCCCTGGTTCCACTTCCCGCAGATATTCCGCCCCAATAATATCTAAGGCGCAAGTTTCCGAGGCTAAAACATAGCGCTGGGGCTGCCCCTGTAAAATGCCAATTACAAGGGGACGAATGCCATAGCGATCGCGCACTCCCATCAGTCCCACCGGGGTCGCGATCGCCAAACTATAGGCACCCCGACACATTCCAAAGGCACTCAACGCCGCATCCAACCATTCTTTACCGCTATCGACTTCATTGGCGATCGCCAGGGCAATCATTTCTGAATCTGTCGTCGTCTCAAATTGACATCCCCGCCGCACTAATTCTTGCCGCAAAGATTTAATATTGACAAGATTACCATTATGTGCTAGAGCCAAATGACCCAATCTTGTTTTGACGATCGCCGGTTGAGCATTGACTTTTAAACTCGATCCCGTGGTGGAATAACGGGTATGTCCCACCGCCAAATCCCCTGGCATCTCGTTCAAAATCTCCTCACTGAACACTTGAGATACCAGCCCCATATTTTTGTGCTGGTACATTTTGTCCCCAGCAAAAGTAGCAATTCCGGCGGATTCTTGACCGCGATGCTGAAGGGCAAATAAACCGAAATAGCTCAACTTAGCCACATTTTCTTCCGGCGCATAAATACCAAAAACACCGCAGGCTTCTTCCATTTTGTCAGGGTTTTCTGGCGATCGTCCGGCGGGGGAAAGATTTTGCTCGTTCGCAAAGATTGGATTGGGGATCATAGAATTTCTACTGGGCTCCTAAATGCTGGCATTGAACGAGAACAGGCGATCGCATAAGCAAAATAATGTTATGGGGGATGGGATTACTGCTGAAGGAAATAGCCCGTTCTAACCTTAGCTTAATATTTCTTTAACATTTAAGCCAGAGGGAGGGAAAAAGTCAACTTTCCTACAATCGCCGTTCGATCGCCCGAGACCAGCGCTCCCTCATGTCACAGATCTTAACATCGAGAAGTGCAGAAGTACGAGAACCGCGAGAAATGCGTAAATTTCCCTCTAATTGCGTCACCGTGCCAACCCCTTGCCAGAGATTATTAAGCACCTCCCCTAAATAGTCTTCCCAAACGGACTGAGATTCTGCGGCGATCGCCACCAAAATGCGATTTCCTCCTTCTCCAAAGAGGATTTCATCCCATCGTTGACCGTTTTGGGGCGCGTTTAAAGTAATTTCTGCCCCTAAATTGCCACTGATGCAACATTCCGCCAAAGCAAAAGCGAGGCCGCCCTCAGCGCAGTCGTGGGCAGATTTAACCCAACCCTCGCGAATGCCGTAACGACAGGCTGCTTGTACTTTTCGTTCTAATTCAAAATCAATCTGAGGGGGTTTCCCTGCGATCGCGCCGTGAATAGTAGCGAGATATTCCGATGCGCCGAGGGTGACGGGGGAATGGCTACCGAGGAGATAAATGCGATCGCCTTCACTTTGCCAACCTTGGCCGCAAGTGCGGGTAATATCAGGAACGAGTCCCACCATTCCGATAACAGGGGTGGGATAAATGGCAGCAGGTTTTCCTTCTGAGTCCAGGGTTTCGTTATAGAGAGAAACATTGCCTCCAGTGACGGGAGTTCCCAATTCCTGGCAGGCTTCAGCAATTCCCCGACAAGCAAGGGCGAGTTGCCAATAGCCCACGGGGTGTTCTGGACTGCCAAAATTGAGATTATCCGTAATGGCGATCGGTTCAGCCCCGACGCAGCTTAAATTCCGTGCCGCCTCTGCTACTGCCGCTTTTGACCCTTCATAAGGATCCAAATAAACGTAACGAGAATTGCAATCCGTCGTGACGGCTACACCTTTTCGATCCCCCCTGCCCCCCTTGATAAGGGGGGTGGCGATAGCCGGGGGGATCGGACGCAAGCGAATTACAGCAGCATCCGCAGCACCGGGGAGAATGAGAGTATTATTCTGCACTTGATGATCGTATTGGCGATAAACCCAGCGTTTTGAGGCGAGGGAAGGAGTATCGAGGAGTTGCAATAAAACTTCGTTCCAACTCTGCCATTTTTCGCCAATTTCAATCCCTTCTTCCGTACACGCATCTACACTCGATACAGTCCATTCCCATGCCTTCCTCGCGTATTCTGGCGGCTCTGAGAGCAATTCTCGATGGTAGATGGGAGTATCTTCTGCTAAAGCGGCGGCGGGAACTTCGGCGGCAATTTGACCTTGGTGGAAAATCCGCACCAGGGGTTCTTTTATCACTTTTCCCGCAACCACAGCATGGAGTCCCCAACGGTGAAAAATCTCGATTAATTCTTCTTCTCGTCCCTTTTTAGCCACAAACAGCATTCTTTCTTGGGACTCCGAGAGGAGATACTCATAAGGAGTCATCCCTGGTTCTCGGGCGGGGATTTTATCTAAATCTAACTCAACCCCAACTCCTCCTTTTTCTGCCATTTCCGAGGTCGAACAAGTCAAACCCGCCGCCCCCATATCCTGCGCCGCCACTACTGCCCCGGTTTTAAATGCCTCCAAACAGGCTTCGATTAAAGACTTCTCTAAAAAAGGATCTCCCACTTGTACGGCGGGGCGATCGTCCATTGAATCATCACTAAGTTCCGCACTGGCAAAACTCGCCCCCCCCATGCCATCCCGTCCTGTAGTTGAACCCACGTATAACACGGGATTGCCGATACCCGATGCCCCAGATTTAACAATTTCTTCTGTTTCCATCAGTCCCAAGGCCATTGCATTGACGAGAGGATTACCCGAATAAGCGCGATCGAAATACACTTCTCCCCCCACGGTAGGAATGCCGGTACAGTTGCCATAATGGGCGATTCCTTCCACGACTCCGTTAAAAATGCGCCTGGTTTTCGCATCTTCTAAACTCCCGAAGCGCAGAGAATTTAAAATGGCGATCGGACGCGCCCCCATTGTAAAGATATCTCGCAAAATACCACCGACTCCAGTAGTTGCCCCTTGGAAGGGTTCCACCGCCGAGGGATGATTGTGAGATTCAATTTTAAAGGCGAGGTGATGTCCGTCTCCTAAGTCCACAACTCCCGCATTTTCACCGGGTCCGACGAGGATATGTTTTCCCGTGGTGGGAAATTGTTTGAGGAGAGGACGAGAGTTTTTATAACAACAATGTTCGCTCCACATTACCCCAAACATTCCTAATTCTGCCTTGTTGGGGTGGCGATCGAGGCGCTTGACGATTTCTTCGTATTCGGCGGGTTTGATGCCTTCTGAGGCGATTTCTTCGGGGGAGAAGGGAGGAACAGTCATAAAAAATGGGGCTGGGATGAGGACGCATTTGATTCTATCAATTTTCTTTTATGATGGGAGTTTAGATTGCTCATTTTTCATGGAAATGACCCTCACCGCTTATAAATGGACAAGCGATCGCTACCACCAAGCGATCGACGCGGGATTATTTGTAGACCAATCCCTCGAACTCTTGCGAGGAGAACTAATCGTTATGCCTCCAGAACGAGAACCCCACGCTTACTACAATAGTGAAAGTGGCGACTATTTGCGACACATCCTCGCTACCCAGGCTAAAGTTCGAGAAGCACACCCCGTTACTCTTCCAGACCACTCGGAACCCATCCCAGACCTAGCGATCGTTAAACCCCTCGGAATTGTTTACCGCGATCGCCACCCTCACCCCGAAGATATATTCTGGATTGTAGAAGTCTCCAATACGACCTTAAACCGAGACTTAACCGTAAAAAAAGATATTTATGCTGAAGCGGGAATTCTCGAATATTGGGTGATTAATCTGCGCGATCGCGAATTAACAATTTTTCGCGACTTGGAAAACAAGACCTACACAACCGTTCAAGTCGCAACCACTGGAATGATTTCCCCCCTCGCTTTTCCCGATCTGCAAATCTCAATACAACGCCTAACCAATCCTTAACCAAGAAAAATCTCCTCAAAGTGTGAATACTAATTCGCCAATAGATGTATTAAAAAATTGCCACAGTCTGCGAAGGGATGTTTTCATTCTCGTCGATCGCCTCTCCAGTCTATAATAAGGGAGGATTGCGATTTTGTCGCGATCGCCTGCCCTTCAATCTGATATAGCTGAGGTTTCCTCAGCTTATCCAACCAAGTAAGAAGGGATTTTCAATCCCTGGCGGATCGCGCTTAAAAAAATATTCTCACAAATCTTATGTCTAAGATTAAATAAAATTTCCCCAAAAAGGCGATCGCCTCTTTCCCAATTTGACAGCGAATAAGCGATAATAGAGAGCAATCTAGAGTAATTAGGACTTACGCATTAGCGGGCAGGATGCCCACACTACCATAACAAGAGAATACAGTAGTGGGAGCGTCTCGCTCCCTAGCTGTGTAAGTCATAGTAATATAGACCCTCCTTCCCTTATCCCGCGATCGCCATGAAGAGCCTTTTCCTCGACCACCTCAACAGTCCCCAGCGTCCCGTAATTGTCTTTGATGGTGCGATGGGAACCAATCTGCAAGTGCAAAATTTAACCGCAGCAGACTTTGGTGGGGAAAAATACGAAGGATGCAATGAATATCTCATTCATACTAAACCAGAAGCCGTTGCAACAGTCCATCGCGGCTTTTTGGAAGCGGGTGCAGATGTTATCGAAACCGATACTTTTGGAGGAACACCCTTCGTCCTGGCAGAATACAATATTTCAGACCAAGCATATTATCTCAACAAAACCGCCGCAGAATTAGCCAAGAAAGTCGCCGCAGAATATTCTACCCCTGAAAAACCCCGATTTGTCGCCGGATCGATGGGACCTGGTACAAAACTTCCTACTTTAGGTCATATTGATTTTGACACTCTGAAAGAGTCCTATATTGTTCAAGTAGAAGGATTGATCGATGGTGGTGTAGATTTACTTCTCGTAGAAACTTGTCAGGATGTTTTGCAGATTAAAGCCGCATTAAATGCGATCGAAGAAGTTTTTGCAAACAAGAAAAAACGTCTCCCTCTTATGGTTTCTATCACTGTAGAAACAATGGGGACGATGTTAGTAGGAACAGAAATTAGTGCCGCGCTGACTATTCTAGAACCCTATCCCATTGATATTTTAGGGCTAAACTGCGCCACCGGTCCCGATTTAATGAAAGAACATATTAAATATTTATCGGAAAATTCTCCTTTTGTTATTTCCTGCATTCCCAACGCAGGTTTACCTGAAAATATCGGCGGTGAGGCACATTATAAGTTAACGCCGATGGAATTGAGAATGTCTTTAATGCACTTTATTGAAGACCTTGGCGTACAAATTATTGGGGGGTGTTGTGGAACCCGTCCCGCACATATTCAACAACTCGCAGAAGTTGCCAAAACCCTAACACCAAAAGAACGAAAACCGAGTAATGAACCTGCTGCGGCTTCTATTTATAGTTCTCAACCTTATATTCAAGATAATTCCTTCCTCATTGTAGGAGAAAGACTGAATGCAAGCGGCTCGAAAAAATGCCGAACTTTGTTAAATAAAGAGGATTGGGATGGGTTGATTTCTTTAGCTAAAGTGCAAGTCAAAGAAGGCGCACATATCCTCGATGTTAATGTGGATTACGTGGGACGAGATGGGGTCAAAGATATGAACGAAATTGCCTCTCGTCTCGTTAATAATGTCACCCTGCCTTTGATGTTAGACTCTACAGAATGGGAGAAAATGGAAGCAGGTTTAAAAGTTGCTGGGGGAAAATGTATTCTCAATTCTACCAATTACGAAGACGGCGAACCGCGTTTTTATAAAGTGCTAGAATTGGCCAAGAAATACGGTGCAGGAGTGGTGATCGGGACGATTGATGAAGAGGGAATGGCGCGGACAGCAGAGAAGAAATTTGAAATTGCCAAACGCGCTTATAATGCAGCCGTTGAATATGGAATTCCAGGACATGAATTATTTTTTGATTCCCTTGCATTACCGATTTCAACAGGGATCGAGGAAGATCGAGCCAATGGTAAAGCAACGATTGAATCTATCCGTCGCATTCGCGAAGAATTGCCGGATTGTCATATTATTCTAGGGGTTTCTAATATTTCCTTCGGTTTGAATACAGTCGCGCGTCAAGTTCTTAATTCTGTCTTTTTACATGAAGCAATGCAAGTCGGTTTGGATGCTGCTATTGTTAGCGCCAGTAAAATTTTACCCCTTGCTAAAATTGAGGATAAACATCAGAAAATCTGTCTGGATTTAATTTACGATCGCCGGGAATTCGATGGCGAGGTTTGCACCTATGACCCTTTGATGAAATTAACAGACCTTTTTGCAGGTCAAAAAGCCAAGAAAGGAGAGGCGATCGATCTTAATCTTCCCGTTGAAGAACGCTTGAAACAGCATATCATTGATGGGGAACGCATCGGTTTAGATACTGCCTTAGAAGAAGCATTAAAACAACATCCACCGTTACATATTATCAATACTTTCCTTTTAGATGGCATGAAAGTCGTGGGAGAATTGTTCGGTTCTGGGAAAATGCAGCTTCCTTTCGTGTTACAATCTGCCCAAACTATGAAAGCTGCCGTTGCCTATTTAGAACCTTTCATGGACAAGGAAGAAAGTGCCAGTAATGCCAAAGGAACGGTAGTAATTGCCACGGTGAAAGGAGACGTTCACGATATTGGGAAAAACCTCGTTGATATTATCCTCTCCAATAATGGCTATGAGGTGATTAACCTGGGGATTAAACAACCCGTTGAGAACATTATTAAGGCTTATGAGGAGAGTAATGCTGATTGTATCGCCATGAGTGGTTTACTGGTCAAATCGACGGCATTTATGAAAGATAATCTCGAAACATTTAGCGATCGCAATATCACTGTCCCTGTTATTTTAGGGGGTGCCGCATTAACGCCAAAATTTGTCCATCAAGATTGTCAAAATGTTTACAAAGGTCGGGTTATTTATGGGAAAGATGCCTTTTCCGATCTGCATTTCATGGATAAATTAATGCCTGCCAAGAATGCACAAAGTTGGGATAATGTCAAGGGTTTTCTAGGAGAATTTGCCGAGGAAAATGATACGCGATCGCCAAATATCGAAACATCTGCAACAGTAGAAAAAGAAGCAAAAAATCAAGAACCTGAAATCATTGATACGCGACGTTCTGAAGCAGTTGATATTGATATTCCTCGTCCTACTCCGCCTTTCTGGGGAACGAAAATAATGCAACCCAAAGAGATTTCCTTAGAAGAAATTTTTCAGTATTTAGACTTGCAAGCATTATTTGTGGGACAATGGCAATTCCGCAAAACGAAAGACCAATCGAAGGAAGAATACGATGGGTTTCTGCAAGAGAAAGTATATCCTATTTTAGCAGAATGGAAACAGCGCATTTTAGAAGAAAATATTCTCCATCCTACCTTGATTTACGGTTATTTCCCTTGTCAATCTGAAGGAAATACTCTCTATATCTACGATCCAGAAAATCCCGAACAAAAGCAGGAAATTGCTCAATTTGAATTTCCCCGACAAAAAGATAAGCGACGTTTGTGCATTGCAGACTTTTTCGCACCAAAAGGATCGGATATTATTGATGTGTTTCCCCTGCAAGCAGTGACAATGGGAGAAATTGCCACAAAATACGCGAAAAAGCTGTTTGATTCTGATGACTATACCAACTACCTTTACTATCACGGTATGGCGGTACAAACCGCAGAAGCCCTCGCAGAATGGACCCATGTTAAAATACGTCAAGAATTAGGATTTGCAGACCAAGAACCGGATAATATTCATGATGTTTTAAAACAGCGCTATCAAGGTTCGCGATATAGTTTTGGTTATCCTGCTTGTCCTAACATTCAGGATCAATATAAACAGTTAGAATTATTGGGATGCGATCGCATTAATTTATACATGGATGAGAGCGAACAATTATATCCTGAACAATCAACAACGGCAATTATTACTTATCATCCCGTTGCCAGGTATTTTAGTGTATAATTGTTAATTTATTGAGGTAAAAGTAATTTGGTTTTCTTTCCTAATGGCTTGTCTTGAAGGCGATTAATTAATGATGAGAATATGCTCATGGATAGAGAACAACTTGCGATCGCGCGTCTGACACCTGGACAATGGACAAAAGCTAGAGATAGCATTACCTTATTTTGGGATAAAGTACCCAGTCAAGAAACAGTGATTAGATTTTTGAGCAATTCACAAAATGTTCTTTTATCTGCGGAAATTAATGATATCTTAGTCGGTCAACTTATTGGCTATATTCTCGATTGTTGGGAAAACAACGAATCTATGTTTTTCTTATATTCAATTGATGTTGTGGAAACTTATCAGTGTCAAGGAATTGGAACTGCATTAATTAAAGAGGTGCAAAAATACAGTCAGATGGAAGGCTGTACCGAAGCCTTTGTATTTACTAATGAGAGTAATCTTGCTGCTAAAAGATTATATCAATCTACAGGAGGGACGCGATCGTGTCCCGGTGATGTTGTCATGTTTGAATATGATTGGAGTCAGTAAATCTTTAATATTTTATTGGAGAGAGAAACATTTCCTCAGTCCGGGTCTAATGCTCAACAAAATCATCAAAAATTATACACAGATTCAGTACAAAATATTCAATCAGACTAAACCGTTGAAATATAGTTGAGGTAAAAAAATGGAGTAAAATGTATGCTCTATTGCCAAATTTTTCATTAAGGGCTATTATGGAATAATATCGAGATTAATAATAATGCTTAAGACACTCTGGGCTACTGTTCGGCAAGGCAAAATTGAACTTCTAGAATCAGATGAACTTCCAGAAGGGACAAAAGTGCTAGTAACAATTCTCGCTGATAATGAAACTGAATGTTGGTTAGAAGCAAGCCAAACATCATTAGATGTAGTGTGGAACAACACTGAAGATGATATATATGTCGAGTTACTCCAGGAATGACATTAATTCATTAATTCCCTTACAATATAAAATACAACTTTTCCAACCCAGCAGGAGAGACAGTCGTGGAGTCCCGATATAACGCAGCAGAGATAGAGCAGAAATAGCAGCAAACTTGGGCAGAAATGGGATGCGATCGCACACCAGAAGACCCCAGTAAGCCCAATTAGTTTTCCTTTTTGTCACTCTTGCCCTCAATACGAAAAAGAGATCTGGCACACTCGAATATTATTAACTCATTTTCAGGAATAGGTTCTACATCAGGAAAACCTCCAGAATCGGAATTCTCTTCTAATTTCTCTGAAGATTGGGTTGTGACTAATGTAGAATGGGCTTGGGCAGAATCTTGTACAATGCTCTCTTTACTTTTGTCGTTAGACATACGGCAATATTAATTAAGATGTAAATGCAGCCGTTTGCCAATTCCCTTACAATGTAAAATACAATTTTTCCAACCCAGCAGGAGAGACAGTCGTGGAGTCCCGATATAACGCAGCAGAGATAGAGCAAAAATGGCAGCAAACTTGGGCAGAAATGGGGTGCGATCGCACACCAGAAGACCCCAGTAAGCCCAAATTTTATGCGTTGTCCATGTTCCCCTATCCCTCGGGAAACCTGCACATGGGTCACGTCCGCAATTATGTTATTACTGATGTTATCGCCCGTCTCAAGCGAATGCAAGGCTATCGGGTGTTACATCCGATGGGTTGGGATGCTTTTGGACTTCCTGCGGAAAACGCGGCGATCGATCGCGGCATTCCTCCCAGCAAATGGACTTATGAAAATATCGCCCAAATGCGGGAACAACTCAAACAACTCGGCCTTTCCCTCGACTGGGATCGCGAGGTGGCTACTTGTTCTCCAGACTATTATAAATGGACCCAGTGGCTCTTTTTGCAGTTCTATGAAGCAGGTTTAGCTTACCAAAAAGAAGCGGCGGTAAATTGGGATCCTTTCGATCAAACCGTGTTAGCTAACGAACAAGTAGATAGTGAAGGGCGATCGTGGCGATCGGGGGCAAAAGTTGAACGAAAATTGTTACGTCAGTGGTTTTTAAGGATTACTCAATATGCGGATGAATTGCTAGATGATTTGCAGCAATTAAAGGGTTGGCCGGATAAAGTTAAAACTCTACAAACGAACTGGATCGGTAAGTCTGTTGGGGCGCACGTAGAGTTTAAAACAGTTGCAGGAGATAGCATTCCTATTTTTACCACGCGACCGGATACCCTTTGGGGAGCTACATTTATGGTACTTTCTCCCGAGCA
Organism: Spirulina sp. CCY15215; assembly: GCF_016888125.1. GTDB lineage: Bacteria > Cyanobacteriota > Cyanobacteriia > Cyanobacteriales > Spirulinaceae > CCY15215. The sequence continues at coordinate 13,024 of NZ_JACSWA010000559.1, read as the reverse complement.
TCCTTTAGTCCCCAAGTTAACAACATCCGAACAGAAAGAAGCCATAGAAACCTATCAAAAAGAAGCGGCGAATAAAAGCGAAATCGATCGCACGGATGACACTCGCGAAAAAACAGGAGTATTTACGGGAAGTTATGCCATAAATCCTGTAAATAATAGCAAAATTCCGATTTGGATTGCTGACTACGTTCTCATGGATTACGGTACCGGTGCTATTATGGCAGTTCCAGCACATGACCAGCGAGATTTTGAATTTGCAACTAAGTTTAAATTACAGATTCAACAAGTCGTATTCTCAGCAGAAGATAAACCAGAAAATGCTGAACCATTACCAGAAGCATTCACGGATAATCAAACCGGAATTCTCTATAATTCTGATGTTTTGAATGGGTTAAGCGTCACAGATGCTAAAAAACGAGTGATTGCGTATTTAGAGGAGAAGAAAATAGGCACAGCACAGTCCAATTATCGCCTCCGAGATTGGTTGATTTCCCGTCAACGTTATTGGGGTGTTCCTATTCCTATTATTCATTGTCCCAGTTGCGGTGCGGTTCCTGTTCCCGATGCAGATTTACCCGTACAATTGCCCAGTGATGTCTCTTTTAGCGGTCGCGGTCCCTCTCCTTTGGCGAAGATAGAAGACTGGGTAAATGTAAAATGTCCCAGTTGCAATGAAGATGCTAAAAGAGAAACCGATACGATGGATACTTTTATCGATTCTTCGTGGTATTTCTTGCGCTATACCGATGCTAAAAATGAAGGAAAAGCATTCGATCCAGGGAAGGTTAATGACTGGATGGTGGTAGATCAATATGTAGGGGGAATCGAACACGCGATCTTACATTTGTTGTATTCTCGTTTCTTTACGAAGGTATTGCGCGATCGCGGTTTATTAAAGTTTGATGAACCTTTCCAAAAACTCTTGACCCAAGGTATGGTTCAAGGTGTCACCTACAAGAATCCCAAAACAGGAAAATACGTTCCTTCCGTACAAGTTAACCCCGAAAATCCTCGCGATCCAGATACGGGAGAACCTTTGGTTTCTTTCTATGAAAAGATGTCTAAATCGAAATATAATGGGGTCGATCCGAAGGTTGTTTTAGGGAAATATGGTGCAGATACGGCGCGGATGTTTATCTTATTTAAAGCGCCTCCTGAAAAGGATTTAGAATGGGATGATGCAGATGTTGAAGGTCAATTTCGCTTCTTAAATCGCGTTTGGCGTTTAGTAGATGAATATGCCAATAATAAAGGGATTTCTAAAAGGAATCAAGAGCTTTCTAAGGCAGAAAAAGATTTACGTCGCGCTATTCATACCGCAATTAAAGAAGTCTCGGAAGATTTAGAGGGAGACTATCAATTTAATACAGCAGTTTCTGAGATGATGAAACTCAGTAATGCCTTAAATGATGCCCAGTGTAAAGATTCTGCAATTTATGAGGAAGGTATCCAAACTTTGCTCATTTTACTTGCACCTTTTTCTCCTCATTTGGCTGAGGAATTATGGCAGAAAATTGGCGAAAAAGATTCTATTCATCAACAAGTATGGAGGAAGCACGATCCGACTGCTTTAGAGGTTGATGAAATTACTTTAGTTGTTCAAGTGATGGGCAAAAAACGAGCAGTAATTCAAGTCCCTGCGAGTGCAACAAAGGAAGAATTAGAAACCTTTGCTAAAACTTCCGATAAAGTACAACCTTATCTAGAAGGAAAAGAAATTAAAAAAGTCATTGTCATTCCTGGTAAATTGGTTAACTTCGTTTTAGGAAAGTAGGTTATTGTGACAGTGACAGAACTTACGCATTAGCCTGTAAAATGCCTTGTAATAGTAACTTTGACCTCTAAAAAAAGTTTATGTTTTTAAATATGGTTGAAAAACCAGTTCCACAGTCTCCAGCGATCGCCACCGAGTTGGTTTTTCCCCTACAAGGAATAAGCTGGCCAACCTACAAAGCCCTAATTCGTGATGTGGGAGAAGATCGTGCTTGGCGAATTGCTTACCATCGAGAACTATTAGAACTCAGAATGCCACATTTAATTCACGAAGAACTTAAAGGTTTCCTCGAAAGTTTGGTTGAGATTGTTGCTGATGAACTGGAAATAGAATTGAGAAAACTCGGATCTGTAACCCTCGAACGAGAAGATTTGGGTTTTGCAATTGAACCAGATGCTTGTTTTTATATTGATAGTGAGGAAGAAGTTCGAGGAAAAACAATTATTAATTTACTTGAAGATCCTCCTCCCGATTTGGCGATCGAGGCAGATTACGAACATTCTTCTCTCGATAAGTTTAGCATTTATGAGGCATTCGGTATCCCAGAAATTTGGCGATATTCTGATGGAGAATTACAAGTTTATCAGTTAATTGAGGGCAAATATCAGAAGTGCGATCGCTCTCTCACTTTCTCTTTTTTGCCGATCGCAGAAATTCCCGATTATATCGAAAAAAGCAAGAAAATCGGACAGCGTGCAGCCTTTCGCTCATTTAGGAAGGAAATGCGTTATATTTAATTCTGTTTAATAACTACAAAATTGTAATTTCCTCAAGGCCAAAACAATTTTATCAATGGCTTCTCGTTGTTCTCGAACTGAGCGATCGGCATGATTGAGCATAATACTAAAAACTAAGGGCTGATATTCAGGAACTTCTAAGTAACCTGAAAGGGTAGAAACTCCTGTCATCGTTCCCGTTTTGGCTTGCATCATCTCTTGAACCGAAGTATTTTGAAAACGATTTCTCAAGGTTCCGCTAACTCCTGCAACGGGTAAAGATGCGCGGTAAATTTCCCCTTGAGGCGATCGCGCTATTCCTTGTAAGGTTTGCACGATCGCTTCGGGACTGAGGAAATTGTGCCTGGAAAGCCCAGAACCGTCGGTGAGTTGATAGCTATGGGGATCTACTCCTAAATCGTTTAAGGCTGCTTCTAGCGCATTTAAAGGGGAACTGAGAGCATTTTCTCCTAAAAGCTGTAAGAGTGCTTCCGCATAAAGATTATTACTGGGTTGATTGGTATCGCGAATTAAATCTGCGATGGGAGGAGATTCAATGTTGGCAACTTCTCGTTTTGTTTTCTGAATTTGAGGGCGATCGCGGATTTTTGCGCTGGCGATCGCAATGGATTCTATCTCTAGTAAAGTATGAAAAGTATCGAGAAAATATTGTGAAGGATTTAAAACAGCCATTCCCCAAGGATCTGAATTGGCATTCATTGCAAGCTGTCCAGTCAAATTAAGAATAGGTGTTCCTAAAGTTCTCGTAATATCAACGGTATAATCTGTATCGAATTCACCGGTTTTAGTTTGATTATTAAATTGCCATTGTCGTGCGGCGATCGCATCATCCCATTCTAATCTCAAAGGCTGTCCTAGTTCTTGCGGATATAGTGTTAAATTGAAAGTATTTTCGTTCAAAATCAAACGATTGACTGCTGCACCATAGTAAAAATTAAGATCGTAATTTTCCCATGTTGGATGTCGAATTGTTTGTGGTAATGAACGATCTTCAACGATTAATTCAGAAATGGTTTCAACCCCGCGATCGCGCAGTTGTCGCGCGAGTTGTTGTAGGGTTTCACGAGTTAAACTTGGATCCCCTTGTCCTGCTAAATACAAGCGCGTTAAATTGGGTGGATTTCCTGTAATATAAATGGGGGTACGAATGCGATAATCTGCTCCTAATTTGTGTAAAACCGCAGCCGTTGTTAAAAGTTTAGTATTAGAAGCTGGGACAAAGTAAGAACGAGCATTGAGAGCATATAACTCTGGATTAGCATTAAGAGAACTAGCATTAAGAGGTTCTACAAGAATTCCCCAACGCGATCGCTCAAATTCAGGACTGTTGATAATTGCTTCAATTGCTTGAGGAAGTTCTGCTGGACAAATAACCTCTTCCGCATTAACTGCAATTGAAGAAATAATAGGATTTATGAGGGTTAGCGCAACACACCATCCTATTTTAGAAATTAGAGAATTAAAAAATACAGCATTAGAGAATAGAGAAACCATTATATCGATATCGAAAATATATCGAAAATATACCTAAAATATCCCTAAAAAAGCGCAAGAAACAAATCCTGCGCTTTTTAATACCCCCAAGGGAATTCGAATCCCTGTCGCCTCCGTGAAAGGGAGGTGTCCTAGGCCTCTAGACGATGGGGGCTTGTTTCTAGGCTCGTCTGTTTTTTAAAAATTCAGACATTTGCCAATATAGCGAATGTTTTCAAACTTGTCAAGCAAATTGCAAAAGTTTTTTTGACTAATTCCCTGAGATGCCCCTGATAGCGTCAGTTTCGCCCCATTCGTAATTGCGTTAAACGCTGTTGTGCTTTCGGATCGAGGGAGTTAAACAAAAAACGCCCCCGAGAAGCCCTCTCTGGTCGATGTGTTTGTTTTCTTCTATTTTGTGCCTGTCTAACCGCGATCGCCAGTTCTCGAGCCGACATCAACTCGGCACCATACCCTCTCACAGTTTGTTGTTGCAGGCGATCAGAAGTTGCGACAATTAAACGGCGATCGAAACGTTCGACTTTGCGGGAAAAGGAGGCACAATATTTTTCAATATAACTATCCGCAGTTTGTGCGAAATCCGTATAGTAAGAGGACAGATGTGCGGTATGCTCTTCACGATAGCCAGGCTCTTCGCGGGAGTAAGCATCAAAGATAATCAATGTTTCCCAGCTTTGCCAAGCAGCATAGTTAATGAGAGACTCAATTAATTGTCGTCTCGCAGAGTCTAGACTCTCGCGATCGCGGGTTTGCTGTAATTCTGACCAATTTCCGATGGCGTTATAGCCATCCACAAGCAAAATGGAAAGTTTTTTGGATAAAGGCATGGTTCTTAGAGACTTGTAGCACAGTGCTTCAAAGGATTATTTGCAGATATCTCAATCAATATTAACAATGAGTGCGGCTTTAGTCATGCGATCGCTTCCCCATTGTTCCTCTTCTCATTGAAGAGATCGCCAGAAATTCTGGAGAAGGCGATCGATCTGCCAGAGATCGCGCTAAGATAGCGCGTAAACTACAGTAATATTCCTTAACAAAACAAATTTTATGAAAGCACTTCTGATTTACCCCTTATTCCCCAAGAGCTTCTGGTCATTCGAGAAAGCCCTAGAATTGGTGGGACGCAAGGCCTTACTTCCCCCCCTTGGACTGATTACTGTCGCGGCAATTTTACCCCAAGAATGGGAGTTTAAACTGGTCGATCGCAATCTTGCCAGTGTCACCGAGGCCGAGTGGGACTGGGCTGAAATTGTTATCTTATCGGGCATGATCGTCCAGCAAGGGGATATGATCGGCCAAATTCGGGAAGCGAAACAACGGGGTAAAAAAGTGGCGATCGGCGGTCCTTATGCTACCTCTTTTTATAAAGAATTACAAGGTGAGGCAGATTATCTCGTTTTAGATGAAGGGGAGATTACTCTACCTATGTTTGTGGAAGCCCTGGAAAAAGGGGAAGAATCTGGCATTTTTCGCGCTACAGAAAAACCTGATGTCTCTACTACCCCGATCCCCCGTTACGATCTTCTTGATTTGAATGCCTATTCTGAGATGTCGGTACAATTTTCTCGGGGTTGTCCCTTCCAGTGCGAATTTTGCGATATTATCGTTCTCTACGGTCGTAAACCCCGCACAAAAAACCCTCAACAATTAATTGCAGAATTAGAATATCTTTATAATTTAGGTTGGCGCAGAACGATCTTTTTAGTAGATGATAATTTCATCGGTAACAAACGCAATGTGAAATTATTGCTGCGAGAATTACAGCCCTGGATGGAAGAAAAAGGCTATCCCTTTACTTTTGGAACTGAAGCATCAGTAGATTTAGCACAAGATCAAGAATTAATGGACTTGATGACGGCTTGTAATTTTGGTACTGTTTTCTTAGGCATTGAAACTCCTGATGAAGATAGTTTGGCAGTGACGAAAAAGTTTCAAAATACCCGCGATCCTTTAAGCGAATCGGTGCATAAAATCATTAGTTCTGGGTTAAGGGTAATGGCAGGATTTATTGTGGGTTTTGATGGCGAAAAAGCGGGTGCAGGCTATCGCGTGGTCGAATTTGCCGAAAAAACGAGCATTCCCCTCGCCCTTTTTAGTATGTTACAAGCACTCCCCGATACAGCCCTCTGGCATCGTTTAGAGAAAGAAGGGCGGTTAATTGGGGGATCGGGAGATGTCAATCAAACCACTTTAATGAACTTTGTTCCTACTCGTCCAGTAGAAGAAATCGCCCAGGAATTTATTGATGGATTTTGGGCATTATACGACCCACAAAACTACCTCGATCGCACCTATCGTCACTATCGCATTTTAGGGGAAGCACCCTGCCATAAATATCCCAAACCTCGCAAAAAGAAAGCCAAGAAAAAAATAGAATTAGCAACCATTAAAGCCTTATTCATTATTTTCTGGCGACAAGGAATTTTGCGGAAAACGCGATCGACCTTCTGGTATTATCTCTGGGAAATGTTCCGTCATAATCGTCGCGGGGTTCCCAGTTATTTAACCGTTTGCGCTCAAATCGAACATTTCCTAGAATATCGTCAAATTGTCAAAGAACAAATTGAGGAACAACTGGCAGTCTATCAAGAAACCATACGACAAAATGAAGCAGAAATACCTGTAAAAGATTCGCAAATAAGCGCGATCGCCAGTTAACCATTTGCGATTAATCCCCCCGTCTGACCGACACCCCCCTTATTAAGGAATTAATCCCCCCGTCTGACCGACACCCCCCTTATTAAGGGGGGAGGGGGGGATCGAACAAACAACAAACAACAAACAACATGAAAGCATTACTCGTTTATCCCTTATTTCAAGATAGTTTTTGGTCTTTTCAAAAAACTATCGATCTCATTGGTCGCAAAACCTTTATTCCTCCTTTAGGTTTGATTACCGTCGCGGCAATTTTGCCCCAAGAATGGGAAATAAAACTGGTCGATCGCAATGTCCGAGACTTGACCGAAGCAGATTGGGATTGGGCAGAAGTTGTGATTTTATCGGGTATGATCGTCCATAAATCCGATATGCTTTCCCTGATTCGGGAAGGAAAACGGAGAGGAAAATTAATGGGAGTTGGCGGACCCTACGCCACCTCTTTATCTCACGAATGTAAAGAAGCCGGAGTGGATTACTTAATTCTCGATGAGGGAGAAATCACTATTCCCATGTTTGCTGAGGCGATCGCACGAGGAGAAAAGTCCGGTACATTTCGCAGTGATGGGGTGAAACCAGATGTAACTACCACACCGATACCGCGCTACGATTTGCTCGATTTAAACGCCTATGCCATGATGTCGGTACAGTTTTCTCGGGGCTGTCCCTTCCAGTGCGAATTCTGCGATATTATCGTCCTCTACGGTCGCAAACCTCGCACCAAAACCCCTCAACAATTAATTGCTGAATTAGAGTGTCTTTACGATTTGGGTTGGCGAGAAACAATTTTCATGGTAGATGATAATTTCATCGGCAATAAACGCAATGTTAAACTGTTACTGAAAGAATTGCAACCGTGGATGGCAGAAAAAGGCTATCCTTTCTCCTTCAATACTGAAGCATCGGTGGATTTGGCGCAAGATCAAGAGTTAATGGATCTGATGGTTGCCTGTAATTTTGGTTCCGTCTTTTTAGGAATAGAAACCCCCGATGAAGATAGTCTAAAAGTGACCAAAAAATTCCAAAATACTCGCGATACTTTAAGCGAATCTGTGGATCAAATTATTCGTTCTGGTATTCGTGTCATGGCAGGGTTTATTATTGGTTTTGATGGAGAAAAAGCAGGTGCCGGCGATCGCATTGTTCGTTTTGTGGACAAAACTAATATTCCCCTCGCTGTCTTTAGTATGTTACAGGCACTTCCCGATACAGCACTTTGGCATCGTTTAGAGAAAGAAGGGCGCTTAATGGGAGGATCGGGAGATATAAATCAAACCACATTAATGAACTTTATCCCCACTCGTCCCATCGAAGATATTGCCCAAGAATATATCGATGGATTTTGGCAATTATACGATCCGATCGCCTTCCTCGATCGCACCTATCGCTGTTATCGCATCTTAGGAACCGTAAATTATCCCAAAAAGGAAAAGAAAGCCAAGAAACCATTCAATTGGGCGATCGTTCGGGCAGTATTAATTGTTATCTGGCAACAAGGGGTCATTTACAAAACCCGTTGGAAGTTCTGGCCGTATTTGTTTAGCATGATTCGTCATAATTTAGGAGGAGTTGCCAGTTATTTAACGGTTTGCGCCTATATGGAACATTTCCTCGAATATCGCCAAGAAGTGAAAGCACAAATTGAAATGAAATTGGCAGAATATAAAGCCTTGCAGCAACAACAAGTCGTTGAGATAGAACCGAGTCGAGAAACTGCGATCGCGAGCTAGTATTGTCCACAATCCCACATAATCCTATCATTTTTATCAAACTATGAAAGCCTTACTTGTTTATCCAATATTTCCGAAAAGTTTTTGGTCATTTGAGAAAACCATTCAGTTACTTGGACGCAAAACTTTTTTACCTCCTCTGGGTTTGATTACCGTTGCTGCCATTTTGCCCCAAGAATGGGATTTTAAACTGGTCGATCGCAATGTTCGCGACATCACAGAAGCAGAATGGAACTGGGCTGATATTGTCATTCTTTCTGGTATGATTGTCCAAAAAGAAGACCTCCTGTCTATCATTCAAGAAGCTAAACAACGGGGCAAAAAAGTTGCTGCGGGAGGACCCTATCCCACCGCTTTACCTCAAGAATGTCAAGCAGTTGGCATCGATTATCTTATCCTTGATGAAGGAGAAATTACTCTGCCGATGTTTGTTGAAGCTGTTGAAAAAGGCGAACCTTCTGGTGTTTTCCGTGCAACAGAAAAGCCCAATGTGACGATAACTCCTATTCCTCGCTACGATTTATTAGATTTTGGTGCCTATGCTGTCATGTCAGTGCAGTTTTCTCGGGGCTGTCCTTTCCAATGTGAATTCTGCGATATTATTGTCCTCTACGGTCGTAAACCTCGCACCAAAACCCCCCAACAATTAATCACAGAATTAGAATATCTTTACAAACTGGGTTGGCGAGAAACTGTATTTATGGTGGATGATAATTTCATCGGCAATAAACGAAATGTTAAATTGTTGCTCAAAGAACTCAAACCGTGGATGGAAGAAAAAGGTTATCCTTTCACCTTTAATACCGAAGCCTCAGTGGATTTGGCACAAGACCAAGAGTTAATGGATATGATGGTTGCTTGCAATTTTGGTTCTGTGTTTTTAGGCATTGAAACACCCGATGAAGAGAGTTTAAAAATCACGAAAAAATTCCAAAATACCCGCGATACTTTGAGTGATTCTGTCGATCGCATCATCAGTTCTGGTATTCGCGTCATGGCAGGGTTTATTATTGGTTTTGATGGAGAAAAAACAGGTGCAGGCGATCGCATTGTTCGTTTTGTAGAAAAAACCAATATTCCCGTTGCTATTTACAGTATGTTGCAGGCACTTCCCGATACAGCACTTTGGCATCGTTTAGAGAAAGAAGGACGATTATTAGGGGGATCTGGAGACATCAATCAAACAACATTAATGAACTTTGTTCCCACTCGTCCCCTTGAAGAAATTGCCCGCGAGTTTATTGATGGGTTTTGGGAATTATACGACCCAGAAAAGTTCCTCGATCGCACCTATCGCTGTTATCGCATCTTAGGGACAGCTAATTTCCCCAAAAAGAAAAAGAAAGCTAAGAAAAAGATCCCTTGGCAAGGCATTAAAGGATTACTAATTATAATTTTCAATCAAGGTATTCTCCGCAAAACCCGTTGGAAGTTTTGGGGACATCTCTTTAGTATGATTCGGCATAATCCGGGTGGGGTCATGAGTTATTTAAACGTCTGTGCTTATCTCGAACATTTCCTAGAATATCGCGTTATCGTCCGCGAAGAACTCGAAGTAAAATTGGCGGCATATCAAGCAGGAAAACGCGAACATGATGCTGCTGAAATGGCTAAGGTGGAAGCGATCGCCAGTTAAATCCTAGAGAGGAATTGTTGTAGTGCGAGCATCTTGCTCGCTTGTAATATCTTACTCACTTGTTCGCTCATTAACCAGATTTGATATTAGCTTCAATTCCGAGTAAAGTTGTTAAAAAATCAACCAATTCTTGTAATTCTGTAATTGCTGCGTAAGTTTTTTCACTCACCCAATGATTATCTGATATACTTGTTGTATTGGTTTTTCCGGGTTTTAAAATACTGACAACGGTGGCAATTAAAGATTTTTCATGATCGAAGGGCTTCCATTTTAATTTTTTGATTTCTGCCTCGGAAAAACTGTTAAGATAGTTCTCGGCTTGTTCGAGATAGGTTGGATAAGCAATTTCCCCACATCTTCGGAGTAGGGTTTCTAGTACGCCTTCTTTTGAATTATCGGGTAAAATATAAATCCCCGATCGCGGTGTTTCTCTGCTAATTGTTCCCGGTCTGTCGGGGAAGTTGGGAAAATATTCTTGCAATCCTTTTTGGTAATTTCGGGCAATATCGATAGGGGATTTGCGATCGGCATCGGCAATAATGGCAAAAGCGGAAATCCTGTCGCGATCGATGTTAGAGAGTTTGTCTTTTAAATTCGTAACGAGTTTGCTACCTTCCCCGGCATAGATGGCAACAGAAAGCTCGTCTTTCACGAGAATTGAAGGCATATCCAATCTAGCATAGAGTTTCCCATTTTTTGGATAAACGGGGATAAATTTGCGCCAAAATGGATCGAGTTCCGAGACTTTACCATTAAAGCGATTAAATCCTAACAATTTACGGAGAATCTTTTCTACAAATGCTTGGTCGTGATTGCCTTCGACACCAATAAGAGCATATTTTTTGCTCACCAACGCACCTCCTGTCCCAATTCTTCTCTTAGTCTTTTGAGTCTATGCCAATCGTGTCTGACTACTTTTGTTTGCTCTTCATGGGGTTCTAAACGATATAACGCTAAGTCTAATTCTGCTTCCGTCGTTGCTAATATAGCATCAATAGCTTCAAGGCTATGAGTAGTGGCAAAAAGCTGCACATTCATGTCTTGGCATCCTTTAACCAACCAATCAAAAGATTGCGTTAAGGCCTCAGTATGAATGGTCAATTCAATCTCATCAATCAAGAGAATGCCTCCTTTTGCTTTTGCCAATTGTAGGGCAATATGGAATAAACGACGAACCCCGTCACCAAATGTATTCACAGGTGCTATTCCCGCTTTTTTATGTTGAATATAAATTTTAAAGAGCGATGATGTGCTTTTTGGAGATAATAAAATCATAACATCCTCAATATCGGAATCCATATAACGAAGTAAATTTAAAAGATCGGGTTTGAAGCTATTAAAACTAGCATCCGATAATAATTGAAATTGGTCGATATTTGAACGGTGAGAGGATGGCGTAACAAAAGAAGTTGGTAAGTGATTTTTTTTGATTTGATTATAGTCAAAGTCTTTCCCATATAAAATCAATTCATTTTCACTCAGAGAATATTGAGATTCAAATCCTTCTTCTCGTGCAAAAGTATCAAGAATTCTAGCATTTATCTTAATCCATAAATTGTTTATCTGTTCCGAAAAATTATCCTTTATTATGGGATTTTTATTTGTTATAGCTTGTGGGATACTTTTCTTTGACCGCTCTTGCAAACGAATCGATAAAAGTTTTAAAGAGATATGACCTTGACCAATCATAGATATAGTTTCTCTTTGAGCTTGACTTGCTGTTGAATTTTTTGATTGAGGTAGTAGCCACTGTAATTCTTCTAGGTCAAAAGAGTGTATTTGTGATTTTTCTCCTGATTGACGTTCTCTAATTCCCCATTTTTTAATATCCAAAGGATTGCAGTAAAGTGATAATGCTTCCAAGACACTGGTTTTTCCAGAGTTGTTAATGCCAACGAGAATATTAATCTGCCCGAGGTTTTCTAATTTGAGTTCTTTTATGCCTCGAAATTGATGGATTGTAAAACTTTCTAGATTTTTCATTGCCTTTTTTCAAGTACGATCGCTTCGTCCTCTTCGATTCCAGTATAGAGCAGTTCTCTCCCAGAGCGATCGCTAATTGTCGAGAGAGCTTACAATATGTGTTAATCTTTCTTCTCAAGCATCTCGAACAGGAACGAGGGGGGCGATCGCATCAAGAAACTCAGGTATACTATGCTGAATGGCATTCCAAACTAGATCGAAATTGACGCGATCGTATTGGTGAATGAGAATATCTCGCATTCCCGCAGTTTTCTTCCAAGGAATATCCGGATGTGCATCGCGAAACTCCTGAGATAATCGTTTCGTTGCTTCTCCCATGACTTCAATTTGATAGAAAATTGCCGATTGCTTGACTAAATCGGTTTCTAACTCCTCGCGAGTCAATCCTTCTGCAAATTGCAATACTAACTGTCCCGCATGATTAATATCCAATAAAGATGCCTTATCCCGCGACATAAATCAACCTCGCTGTACCTAATATTTCTGCTTGACGTATCCAATTGTGGCTTTCTTCAATCGATTCTATTGTTAATAAATCGACATCTCGTTGGAAAAGTTCTTCTAATTCGTATTTCATGCTAACAAACTCCAAACCCCAACGTGCATCGGGTTTAAAGCGTACCATAACATCAATATCACTCTCCGGTCGAAAATCGTCCCGCAACACCGATCCAAATAAGTAAAACTCTTGTACTTTCCATCTTTGACAAAACTCTGCGAGGACTTCTCGACTTAGGGCGATCGGAAGTTTTTCGAGAGGGAGTATTTCTTGAACTTCTATCATTATCTTTCCTCGCTTTTTAAGGAGCATTCCAATTTACTTTATCGTAAAGATCGGCCAGGGCGATCGCCAATTCAATCGTAGTTAAAGATAAACTGGCATTTTCCCCATCATACTCGCAAAATAGCCATTTCCCCGCCTCGGTTTTGCTGTACTGTTCTACATGGAAACTATACTGATCAATGAGAAGATATTCGCAGAAACTGGGAAGCGATCGATAAGCCGCAAATTTTT
>NZ_JACSWA010000558.1 GCF_016888125.1 Spirulina sp. CCY15215 | reverse complement strand
TGAGATAGGAGAAATAAATTGTTTTTGAACAGGTTCACTTGGTGATACATCAGAACGAGAAGACGTTTCTTGTTTAGCATCAGAAGAATTAATTTGCTTTGAATCTGGAGTTATAACTGTTTCTGAGATAGGAGAAATAAATTGTTTTTGAACAGGTTCACTTGGTGATACATCAGAACGAGAAGAGATTTCTTGTTTAGCATCAGAAGAATTAATTTGCGTTGAATCTGGAGTTATAACTGTTTCTGGAATAGGAGAAATAGATTGTTT
>NZ_JACSWA010000557.1 GCF_016888125.1 Spirulina sp. CCY15215 | reverse complement strand
TCGATTTGACCTCGACGGGAGTTTAAATCCCCCATGACATCACCGAGGAAGTCTTCGGGGACTTCAACCTCGACTTTCATGATCGGCTCGAGGATGATGGGATTGGCTTTCTGCACGGCGTTTTTCATTCCCATAGAGCCGGCAATTTTGAAGGCCATCTCTGAAGAATCTACTTCGTGGTAAGAACCATCCGTCAAGGTGACTTTGACATCAATGAGGGGATAGCCTGCTAGAATACCCGTTTCACAAGATTCTCTCATGCCCTGCTCTACGGAGGAAATGTACTCTTTGGGGATTTTTCCTCCCACAATCTTCGAGACAAACTCGAAACCTGTTCCGGATTCTGCTGGTTCTAAGTCTAGGACAACATGACCGTATTGCCCTTTACCACCACTTTGACGAATGAATTTACCTTCAACTTTGTTGACGGATTTTTTGATGGTTTCCCGATAGGCAACTTGAGGTTGTCCCACATTGGCTTCGACTTTGAATTCTCGTAACATCCGGTCTACCAGAATTTCTAAGTGCAGTTCTCCCATACCCGCAATCACGGTTTGATTGGTTTCCGGATCGGTTCTGACTCGGAAGGTCGGATCTTCGTCGGATAAGGATTGTAGGGCTTTACTGAGCTTGTCCATATCCTGTTGGGTTTTGGGTTCTACCGCGACGGAAATGACGGGTTCGGGAATAAACAAAGATTCCAAAATAATTGGCTGGTCTTCATCACATAAGGTATCCCCGGTAATGGCATCTTTAAGCCCGATCGCGGCTCCCAAGTCCCCTGCTTGGAGTTGGTCTACTTCGATGCGATCGTTAGATTTGAGGACGATCAGCCGAGAAACTCGCTCTTTTTTATCCTTGGTGGAGTTATAAACGTAGCTTCCTTTTTTAAGAACACCAGAGTAAACCCGCAGGAAGGTCAAGCGTCCGTAGGGGTCTGCCATGATCTTGAAGGCGAGGGCAGAAAAAGGCTCTTCATCACTGGCTTTACGAACTTCTTCCTCACCGCTTGGAACTATCCCTTTAATGGGGGGAACCTCGGTGGGAGAGGGTAAGTAGTCAACAACGGCATCGAGGAGAAGCTGCACGCCTTTGTTTTTGAAGGCGGAGCCACAGAGCATGGGCATAATTGAGCCATTTATTGTGCCTCTTCGCAGGGCTGTGCGAATTTCTTCTTCGCTTAACTCTTCTCCCTCCAGATATTTTTCCAGCAGCACTTCATCGGTTTCAGCTACGGATTCTACTAATTTGGTGCGGAATTCCTCTGCTTGGGCTTTAACTTCTTCAGGAATCTCGACATCTTCAATTTCTGTGCCGATGTCGTTGCCATAAATCTTGGCCCGCATTCGGACGAGATCGACAATGCCTCTAAAGTCTCCTTCGCTCCCGATGGGAATTTGAATGGGAACGGCGTTGGCACGTAGGCGATCGCTGACTTGTTCGTAAACTTTTAAAAAGTTTGCTCCGGTGCGATCCATTTTGTTCACAAAGGCAATCCGAGGGACTTTATAGCGATCGGCCTGTCTCCAAACGGTTTCGGATTGAGGTTGAACGCCTCCCACAGAGCAGAAAACCGCAATTACACCATCGAGGACTCGCATGGATCGTTCGACTTCAATGGTGAAATCCACGTGACCTGGAGTATCGATAATATTGATTCGATGTTCTTGCCAATTGGTGCTAATGGCGGCGGCGGTGATGGTAATTCCCCGTTCTCGTTCTTGTTCCATCCAGTCTGTGACGGCGTTGCCATCGTGGACTTCGCCGATTTTATGAACGATACCGGAATAAAATAAGATGCGCTCGGTAGTCGTCGTCTTACCCGCATCAATATGCGCCGCGATTCCAATATTGCGAACTTTCTCTAGCGGGATAGTTCGTCCCACATTGACCTCCTTAGTCTTAGCCAGATTAATGGCTTTGTTACTTTATATGTACGCTATTTACAATTCTATAACTTTTTCAAACCCTTTCTGAAGAAGGTGGAAATGAGAATTTCTTTGGGGGTTTTTTCGGATGGGGATCTGGCGATCGCCTTCTCCAATTTCCTATCTGACATTAATTAAATTTAATTAATATTTAATTAATATTTAATTAATATTTAATTAGTATCGATAGTGAGCAAAGGCTTTGTTGGCTTCAGCCATACGGTGGGTTTCTTCTCGTTTACGCATGGCACCACCGGTTTCGTTAGCTGCGTCCATGATCTCATTGGCCAGTTTCATGGCCATGGTTTGACCCGATCGCGCCCGAGAAAATTTCGATAGCCAACGCAGGGCTAAAGTTGTGCCACGATTGGCGCGAACTTCCATAGGAACTTGGTAAGTCGCACCACCGACTCGTCTGGCTTTAACTTCCACGAGGGGAGTTAAGTTGCGAATGGCAGTTTCAAAGACTTCCAATGGTTCACTATCCGTGCGTTCCCCGATAATTTTCAAGGCATCGTAAACAATCCGAAATGCTAAGGATTTTTTACCGTGACGCATGAGCCGCCGCACGGTCATACTAATCAGGCGGCTATTATAAACGGGATCGGGGGGAATGGGACGTTTTTTGACAACCCGGCGACGAGACATTGTTGATTTTATCCTTTATTGAATTGACAAGACAATTAAATGAATTTTTAAGTCGCTCACTCACAAACGCTCAAAGATTTGACTAAAGAACTACTCCTTTTCAGTTTCAGCAATTTAGTATTCAGCAATTTAGCATAATCTAGAAATTATTCTTGAGATTATTCTTTCGGACGTTTTGTTCCGTATTTAGAGCGACCTTGACGACGATCTTTTACACCAGTTGTATCTAAAGTGCCGCGAATAATATGATAGCGAACTCCAGGTAAATCTTTAACCCGTCCGCCTCGAATCAAAACAACGGAGTGTTCTTGTAGGTTGTGACCAATGCCTGGGATATAAGCAGTCACTTCAAATCCAGAAGTGAGGCGAACTCGGGCGACTTTCCGCAATGCCGAGTTGGGTTTTTTTGGTGTTGTTGTATATACTCTCGTACAAACCCCGCGACGCTGGGGGCATTCTTTTAGTGCTGGTGATTTGGTTTTCTTTTTGGCGACAGAGCGTTCGCTCCGAATCAGTTGCTGAATGGTTGGCATGAGTTAGGCGTAGAGCTTTATTTTTCGTTGATTTTCATATTGCGTGACAGTCTCCCATCATAGCCAGAATTGAGGGGGGGTGTCAAGAAACTTTTTGCAATTAGTTTGTGGGGGATGAGTGTAGAGAGTTGGAAAAAGTTGTCTCAAACTGATTCTATTGAAAAAGAATTGCCGCAACTACAGGTTTTCAGAGCCTGGGGATTATGAAAACGAAAGCCTCCTCCCATTAAATCTTGGGAATAGTCTAGTTTCAAATCGGACAGATAGCGATCGCTTTCGGGGTCTACGATAATTTTAATTCCAGTGCTTTCGTAGTGGCGATCGCTTGAGGTGACAGCATCGGCAAATTCTAAAATATAATAAAATTCCGCACAGCCCCCGGATTTAACGCTTAAGCGGAGTTGACTGTCCGGTGTATTACAGGTCGCTTGCAAGCGACGGATTTCATGGGCTGCGGATTGACTTAAAACAATCATTATTGTGGGTAATGGGTAATGGGTAATGGGTCTAGTCATGGAGTTCCCGATCGCCCATTCCCTTTTCACTTGCGCTTGTAATCGTCTTGGAAGCGAATAATATCATCTTCTCCCAAATATTCCCCATTTTGAATCTCGATAATGACTAAATTAATCGAGCCTGGATTCTCTAAGCGGTGGGCTGTACATTGAGGAACGTAGGTAGATTGATTGCTAGATAGAATGGAAATATTTTCCCCGCAAGTCACTTTAGCGGTACCGGAGACGACGATCCAATGTTCGCTGCGGTGATAGTGCATTTGCAGGCTGAGGCGATGACCGGGTTTAACTTCAATACGTTTAATCTTATAACCCGATCCTTCTTCGAGAACGGTGAAAGACCCCCAAGGGCGCTGGGTAGTAACATGAAGGGGGAGTTCTTGGGGAACGGGTGCTGCTAGGGATAGGGTGGGGGTTTGAGGGATTTCTTTAAGCTGAACCATAGTTGTTTTCTAGTCTATTTTCTAGTCAAGTTTCTAGTTAAGAGGGGCGATCGCGGCTTGAGGATTTCTCGATTCTTTTTCACTTCTCAACCATAACAAAACCACTCTCCTAGAAGCTAGTCGGAATCCTAAATTTAACCAATATCTAACAACTCTTTACGAAATTCTGGTTTCTCTTAATCAAATCCTTAAGAAAACTCGCGATCGCCAATTTTTCCCGTTTCTAGATCGCTGTATTTTGGCGATCGCGATCGTATTGGACTCTATTTAGCAGTTAACTTTCAGGCTTTTCCTTTTCCTTGTACGATTAAGACGGAACAGGACGCATGGTGTAGAACATAGTTGCTAACACTGCCCAAAAACAGTTCGGTTAGTCCAGAATGACCGCGACGACCGATCGCAATCAGATCTGCTTGCCAAGATTTAGCCACGCTACAAATCCAGCGTCCCGCATCTCCTCGCTTGAGTCCGCATTCAGCTTCTAAACCATATTCTTTTGCTTTTTCCAAGTATTGCGCGAGGAAGGCGCGATCTCCTTCTTCTTCCCGTTCAAGTTCTGTTTGTAAGTCTTGTACTTGAGTGATAAATTCTCCGCTATAAACCGATCGCTTCAAGTTGATGCCTTCTTCAAAGGGCTGACAGTAGAAAACGAGCAATTTCGCTTGGTTTTCTTTGGCTAAGTGAAGTGCTTCCTCAAAAACAATATTGGCACGTTCGGAATGATCGATCGCCACGAGAATTTTTTGATAACTCATGTTAATTCTCCCTTTATATTCTCTACTGTTGAGATTCGCTTCCCTGGACGACCAACACGGAACAGGAAGCGCGATGAACGATATAATTGCTGACACTGCCCATCATTAACTCTTGAATGTTGTTACGATCGCGGCGACCGACAACGATTAAATCGGGTTGCCATTGTTTTGCAATTTGTTGAATGCGCCGTCCAGGATTGCCAAATTGCCAATCCCAGTCCGCTTGTACCCCACTACGAACCGCGCGATCGCAATAGGCGGTTAGCCATTGACGGGTTTGTTCTTTTTCGCGATCGAGGTGTTCTTGAATGGCGCGGGCATAATTGCCTAAATTCTGCCCGTAAAGGTCGCTATAAATTGCGGGATTTTCCCGCGTGTCGATGGGAAGACAGTGAAAGATCGTTAATTGAGCCTGATTTTTTCGGGCAATTTCTAAGGATTTATTAAAGACCAATTCCCCTTGCTGCGAGCGATCGACAGCAACTAATATTTTTTGGTATGCCATTTATTTATTGACTCTCCACTAAGTGGCTCTACCTTAATTTTAAGGCGATCGCTCTTGTAATGTTGTCTTCTGTTTCGAGAACTTACCTAAACTTAAAGAGACGCAACAAATTTTGCTAATCGTTCCATGCCTTTTTGAATTGAGGTTAAGTCTGTTGCATAAGACATCCGAACTTCGCTTTCTGAACCAAAAGCGATGCCAGGAATCGCTGCAACATGATACTTATCCAGCAAAATATTACAAAATTCAAGGGGGTCTATTCCCGTTTCCTTGATATCGATATAAACATAAAAAGCGCCATTGGGTTGCGGACAACTCAGATGGGGAATTGTCGCAATGCTATCGAGAATAAAACGGCGACGTTCGCTAAAAGCGGCCAACATGATTTCTACAGGTTCTTGAGTTCCTTCTAAAGCCGCGATCGCGCCATATTGAGCAAAAGTGCAAACATTTGAGGTACTATGCCCTTGAATTTTTGTCATGCCTTGAATTAATTCTAACGGTGCGGCGGCATAACCCACGCGCCAACCTGTCATGGCATAACTTTTCGCAAATCCGTTACTAATGATAGTCCGGGCAAAAACTTCCGGACTAACAGTACCAATACTTAAATGTTCTGCACCATCGTAGAGAATTCTTTCATAAATCTCATCGGAGACCACCAGTAAATCTTTCTCAACAACAACTTCAGCTAAAGCGCGAATTTCTGCGGGGGAATATACCATCCCGGTTGGGTTGGAGGGAGAATTAAGCACGAAAAGTTTGCTTTTTTCCGTTGTCGCTTGGCGAAGTTGTTCGGGGGTGATTTTATAACCATTACTGACTTCTGTGGGAACGAGAATAGGAGTCCCTCCCGCCAGTTTCACCATTTCGGGATAGCTGACCCAATAAGGAACGGGAATAATGACTTCATCTCCCGCCTCAATTAAGGTCAACATGAGGTTAAAGAGGGAGAATTTGCCGCCATTGGTGACAATAATATTCTCAGGCTGATAGTTTAAGTGATTATATTCTTTTAATTTAGCGGCGATCGCCTCCCTTAGTTTGGGTTCTCCGGCTGCGGGTCCGTAGCGGGTTTTCCCTTCATCTAATGCTTTTTTAGCGGCTTCTTTAATATGTTCTGGGGTATCAAAATCCGGTTCCCCGGCACTAAAACTACAAACATCAATTCCTTCTGCTTTCATGGCTTTGGCTTTGGCTGAAATTGCTAAAGTCATGGAAGGAGGCACTTGTGTTACGCGCTGGGCTAATTTCACGGCGATGTTTTCCCCACATTTTTGAGTTGATAATTTTTCCAGTGTAGAAGGATTGTTGGGAAACTGTCTGAATAATTTAATACTTTCTTTGGAATTTAAGCATTCCAAATTAACCAAGCACTCCAAAGCGCTGACAAAACTGCTAACACCGTTACCCAAACTGGATAACCGCTACGAGTGCTTTTTGTTCCCGTTGTGCGAATTTCATCGACATCGATCCAAGGAATACTGCCTCGACGAAACCAACCGGAAACCGTTACTTTGCGATCGCAAAATTGTTCTGGACGTAGAGGAATGGGAAACAGATTCCCAATAGTACCTGCTTTAGAAACAAAATTCAAGCGAATTGAACCTGACGAGGTTTTTAACATCAAATCCTGTGCTAACCAATTACTAATGCCTTTCCGTCCCATTAATCTTCCAGTTAAGCGAACGCCTTGATTATTAGGAGGCAGTGATTTAGGGTTAGAGAGTAAGTCTTCAATACGCGGATCTTTGCGAGTGGGAGAAATACGAATATTGGGAAAATAGTGATTGATCCAAACAATAATACAAAAACTAAATGCAGCCAAAATACAGGCATCGAGAAACGGATTAACTGTATTATAAAGCCAAATTAAGCGCCAAAGCGGAAGGCGAACCCAAGCACTTAAATAGTCGCTTGCTAGTCCAATTATCCATAAAGTAATTCTTGCTGCTAAACCAAACAATAAACCAAACAACATGGAGGTTTGTAATAAAGGTAAGGCTTTATAGCTATTTTTCAATTTCTCTAAATTTAATTGATTATCTAATAGTAAAATTGCTAGAAAAATGATAAATATTGAAACTAAATTTACTCCATTTTCATAACTCAGCCAGACCAATAATAGAACCAAAAAATCTTTATATTCTTTTAAACGAGCAGTTAAAAATAAAACAACGAGAATAAAGATAACCGAATAAATCGTCTGTTGAAGCCCGCGACTCCAATCAATCCATTTTGTTAAATATCCCAAATAAAGCGTTAAAAATAAACAAAAGAATTCCTCCAGTTTAAATCTTCTTTTCTCTTCTTTCTCTTGAATCAAAGTTGGCAAATCGATTTCGGGGGACAATTTCCAGAAATTAGCATAACGATTGAGCAAATAAATGCGATCGCCAATTAAAGGATGAGGTTCAAATAATCCTAACCAATAGCGATACTCATTGGTACATTCCCATGTTAATACATCTGCAAAAGGGGTTTTATCCGGCAAACTTCCCAAACTCAAGGCTTGTCGATAACCGACGGGCATTAATAGATCAAATCCTTCTAAAATCCAAATAGTTTCTTGTCGTTGTTCGATCTGTTTCGCCATCCCTACTGCAATTTTTAGTAAAGCACGACTGAGGGCGTTAGGATTACCTGTAAACTCCGCCGCAAAGCGATCGCTATAATAGAGTCGTTGTCGAGAAAAATAGAGCAAAGGTAGCCGCCAGAGGCAATAGGTGCTATAAAATAATGCAGCCCCCAAACCGCCAATCCATCGCACAGACGACGCAACAAATTGAGGGTAAGTTTGAGGGACAATTTGACTGAGATTCTCTCCCCATTTCGTGGTTTGCCAATATAGGGTAAAAGGAATTTGTAATAAGGCGATCGCCCCAGAAAAAAAGATAAAATCGCCCTTGACAATTTGCGAAAAATGTGAAGCAAAAATGGCTGCTAATTCGTCATCTTCCAGTTGTTCGAGGAGGGAATCACTAACAATAATTCGGGCATTGCGGGGAAGATTGCCATAAGTTAGAGAAAAGGGCGCACTTGTTGGTAATATGCCCAATTGAGGGCGAGAAATCTTGTATTGTGTCGCCAGTTTTTGCAGCACCTTCGCTGTTTCTGGATATTGAGAAGCGAGTTGAGAAAACTTGAGGGGTTCGAGTTTATAGAAATATTTGAAAACCCAATCTAAAAGCCAAGGTGAAACCGCGAGAAGAATAACCAGAAAAATTAAAATATTGCGAGTTGGATTTTGATAAAACCCTTGAATTGGCGAAACTAAAGGTAATCTTGCGAGAATATTATTCACAAAATCCAGCCCCCAATCGAGACTTGTTCGCACCACCCAAAATAAAATCAAAGTTGTGATCGCCTGTCTCAGCCAAAACTTCCATTCTTGGGGGGCTTTCAGGCGCTTCCAGGTCTTCGCACGTTCCGCATTACGCCATTCCCTTCCAGATACAAATACGGCTGCTGCTGCGGCTTCTGAGGGGGACTGATAAGCTGTGGGTAACTGTCGTTTTCCCGTTTTCTGTTCTTCTGTCCCCTGTGCTTGTTTCTGATACCGTAGAACTAAATCTTTGTAAGTTTTGGCCGCCCAAGGATTTTCCTCTAGGTCTTGTGCGAGGTCGCGACAGAATGCGATCGCGTCTTGTTGGCGATCGCCCTTCCAAAGCGCCAAAACTAAAGACTGACGCGCACTTGTCAGAATTTGGGGGTCTAATTCAACTTCGCACAGTCCTTGAAAATGGGCGATCGCTGTTTCATAATCCCCTTGGCTTAATGCTTCTTGACCTGCGGGAAAGCTCGGCTCTGAAATCATGGTTCATGGTAAAATTTCTCTGTCCCTAGAATTATAGAACTTCTGGGTTAGTCTAATAAATGTAGCGATCGCCCGTAAAATGACTGGAGAGGCGATCGCGCTTTCAAGTTTTTAAAAACCTCACAGACAGTGGCCAAAGATAAATTTCACGAATCCGTAAAACAAGCGCTCATTAAGGAGCAATGGACGATTACTCACGATCCATTACGAATTGAATTTGGAGAAGAAGATAAAATTCAGATTGATTTAGGTGCAAAACAGATTTTAGGTGCAGAACGTACCGGACAAAAAATTGCTGTAGAAATTAAGAGTTTTTTAAATGACTCTGCCATGTTTGATTTTCACTTGGCACTGGGACAATTTTTAAATTATCGTTTAGTTTTGGAGGAAATAGAACCAGAACGCATTCTTTATCTCGCCATTCCCCTTACTGCTTACCAATCTTTTTTTCTCCGAGATTTACCCAAAGCGGCAATTCAACGGTATGAATTAAAGTTGCTTGTTTATGACCCAATGAATGAGGCAATTGTAAAATGGATAAATTAACGCAATATCGACAAAATATTCAAGATTTGCTTGCTGACCACGCTCGAGTTCAACCCATTGGTGGTGACATTGAATCTCAAACTGTTTTTGATTTGCAACGCGATCGCTATTTGTTAATTGATTTAGGATGGGATGGACAACGACGAATTTATTCTGCGGTCATTCATATCGAAATTCGCGAGGGAAAAATTTGGATTCAACGCAACCAAACCGATTCTCCTATTGCGGACGATCTGTTAGCAAGAGGAGTGACAAGAGAAGATATTATTGTCGGGTTGCAACCACCAGAGTTTAGACAATACACGGGTTTAGGTATTGCTTAAATCCCTTGTTTGAGAAACAGAGATGGAGAGGCGATCGCGCTTTCAAGTTTTTAAAAACCTCAACTTTGGCGATCGCCACCAATTTCTAATAATACTTGTTGAGTTTGAGAATGAGGAACACCATAAGCCGTATAAGGTCTAACTTCAGGAGGTTGCAACCCCAAGACGATCGCATCGGTGGGAATTCCTGCTGCAACTAATTCCTCGGCAATTAGGCGATCGGTATTATTGGCTTGAATCCACACTTGCTCTTCAATGATATCAATGTGCATCACGCAATGATGAACCCGCAATCCTTTTGACCAACCTATTTCTAAAAGCAAATAGCGATCGCATTCAACATCAAAAAGCGTTTCATTTTGTATATTCTCATCCGATGTAGGAATCTCAGCATAGTCCTGTAAAAGTTGGCGAACAATGTTGCGATAATTTTCTAAGGAAGCCATTTGACAATTTCCTCCACTTGCGGATTGAAAACAAGAAGTTTAAGGCGATTTTTATCTAAGAGAAATTGACCAAATCGATCTCCTTCAAAAATTTCTGTAAAAGCATTTAAAGGAAGGGCAAGGTAAATTTGTCGATCTGGCTCAATTTTTTCTAAAATATCACTATAAATTGTGTATTGTCCTAAAGCCTGCTCCAAGTCGGCAATTCTTGATTCTCTCAAAAAACTTTTAATCTCAATTGCAATCTTTTGCTTGTGTTTTTCTGCTGCTAATAACTGTTCTGCACCCAGATCAACCGATAAATTCCGCTTTGCCCACCTCAAAGGCAATGGATCGTGAGTAATCGTCCAGTCAGCTTTGATAAGCGCTTGTCTGACAATATTATGATAAATATCTTTAGCTGGCACGATCGCAATCTCTTCTCAATCTGAGCCTACAATAAGCATTATAGATAAAATTGCAGATCGGCTACCAAGTTACTTGTCCCGAATCTACAGATTTTTGCGGTTGAGGAGAGGTTATCTGTAGAAAAAATCGCTCTTCCAAAGCGCCAAAACTAAAGAATGACTGGAGAGGCGATCGCGCTTTTAAGTTTTTAAAAACTTCAACTTTGGCGATCGCTCGTTAAATTAACCTTAAGTACCACACTTGTTAACAGCTAAATGCTAGAATGACCGTTAACTCTCAACACCTCTCGGATTATGGCTATCGATCCTTTTTCCATGATTCTGTTGCCTGTGATGATCAACATTGTCACGTCTCCCATTGATGCGAGGAGTCTTTTCAGGCGCTTTCAAAAACAGACAAAGCCCATTAATCACGACTTACAAAAGGCGATTAAGATCGCTTACTTGCAAGCCTTGATAGAAATTGCCACAGAGTTTAAATCGGAAAAAATTCAGTCATTTCGCCTTTATTTACCGACAGAATCGGAAAAAATTCAGTCATTTCGCCTTTATTTACCGACAAAAATTGATCGAAAAATTAAACAAAAAATTAAACAATGGCAAACTGAGTTACAACAAGTAAAAAATGCCAAAGACGAGACGGAAATAGCATCTCCCTTGCAAAATACGGCAGAAATTGAGCAACTTTTACTGTCTCATGGTCAACCGATTGGCGAACAGATAAAAGAATTAGAAACCCGACTAATTAGCCAAGCATTACAAGGAATTGCTGATATACCACCAGATTATCATAATCAAATAGAGACGAATTTATTTTCCAGAATATACGATCATTTTATTGAGCAATTAAAAACTAATGAACGTGCCTATAGAGCCTTTGAATTAGAATATTTACCAGCCATTAATGCAAGTTTAACGGAGATTGGAGTTGGACAAGAGCAAGTTGCTTTGACGATGACAGATATGTTCTCAGTCGTTGATCGTACTGACCAAAATGTGCAAAAAATTATTGAGATTCTCAACCCAAAATCATTGACTTTAGAAGACTGGCAAGAAATTTGTCGTCAAAACCTCGCAGAACAAAAGAAATTCACCACAAAAGAGTCTCATCTTCCTGGGGCAGAACTGCAACTGGATGATATTTATGTTCCTTTAGCAATTGTTGAACGCAAACCGCCCAAACCTACCTCAAGAAATCAGCAGGAAGAAAAGAAAGAAGAAAAACTAATTCCCATTGCAGAAGAAGGCTTTTTTGAAGAGGTGTTGCGACAAGGGAAAGGCGAAATTAGTCAAGGGCGAAAAATAGCGATTATTGGCGAACCGGGTTCGGGAAAAACCACGCGGTTACAGAAGATTGCCGATTGGATTTTAGAGCAAGATTTGGGGTTGCCAATTTGGATATCTTTGGCAGATGTAACCCAGCCAACAATTACCCACTATATTGAAGAAATCTGGCTCAAACCAACAGGTAAAAGCCTCGCAATTGACGAACTCACCCAACAAAAACACCGAATTTGGTTATTGTTGGATGGGTTGGATGAAATGACATCTAAGGTGGAAAATCGCCATGTTTTGGCACTGTTGGGGGGATGGGTGCAAGCGGCGCGGGTGGTGGTGACTTGTCGGGTGAATGTCTGGGAAGCGGATAAGAATGCTTTTTCGGGGTTTGATGTGTTTCGCAATTTGGAGTTTAACCCCGAACAGGTGAGGGACTATATTAGCCGTTGGTTTGTTGGGATAGGGGATGCAGCAACGGGGGAGAGTTTAGAGGAGGCGTTAGCACTGTCGGAAAATTCCCGTCTCAAGGAGTTGATTTTGAATCCCTTGCGGTTGTGGATGTTGTGTCAAATTTGGCAGGAGGAGGATCGCCGTTTACCGGAAACGCAGGCGGGGTTATACGGGCAGTTTTGGCAGGAGGAGGATCGCCGTTTACCGGATACCCAGGCAGACTTGTATGCCCGTTACCTGAAAGAGGTGTATAAGTGGAATCGGAATTTGCAGGAGTTGCGCCACCATGCCCAGCGCTGTGGCACAGATATCACGAAATTAAAGCAGGATATCACGAAATTAAAGCAGGATATCACGAAATTAAAGCAGGAGTTGAATCGGCAACTGGGGGAACTGGCTAAGGTTGCGCTGAATTTACCCCAGGAGCGATTTCGGTTATCCCAGGCTTTGGTGGAAGAGTATTTGGGGGAGGAATTGGATGAGACATCGTTGGGTTATTTGGCGTTGCGGTTGGGCTGGTTGAATCGGGTGGGCAGAGATAAGCGAGGAGATTCTATTTTTGCCTTTTATCATGCGACGTTTCAGGAGTATTTTGCAGCGTTGGCGGTGGAGGATTGGGATTATTTTTTACCTCGAAATCATGTTAATTTTCCGGTGGCGGGGAAGGAATATCGGATTTTTGAACCGCAGTGGAAGCAGGTGATTTTGTTGTGGTTGGGGCGTGGGGATGTTGTGGATGAGGAGAAGGAGGGATTTATTCAGGCGTTAGTTGAGTTTCAAGCTGGAATAAGAGATTTTTATGGACATCAAGCCTATTTTCTAGCTGCTGCTGTGATTAATGAATTTAAGGCTTGTTCCCTCGCTTCAGAGATTGTTAAGCAGGTGGTGAAGTGGGGGTTTGGTTATTTCAATATTGAAAAGCAGGAATGGCAAACTTGTCTCGATCCGATTAAAAAAGGGGCGAGAGAGGCGATACCAGAAACCATTCAACAACTTGCTACTACAGAACTCATTCAAATTATTGAAAATTGCCAAAATGAATATACCCGTTTGTGGGCGGCAAGGAGTTTGGGGAAAATCGGACAAGGAAATCCTCAAGCGATTGCAGGTTTAATCAGAATTATGGAAACTACTGACGATGAAGATACCCGTAGGCGGGCGGCAGAGAGTTTGGGGGAAATCGGACAAGGAAATCCTCAAGCGATTGCAGGTTTAATCAGAGTTCTGGAAACTACTGACGATGAATATACCCGTAGGCGGGCGGCAAGGAGTTTGGGGAAAATCGGACAAGGAAATCCTCAAGCGATAGCAGCTTTAATCAGAATTATGGAAACTACTGACGATGAATATACCCGTAGGCAGGCGGCAGACAGTTTAGA
>NZ_JACSWA010000556.1 GCF_016888125.1 Spirulina sp. CCY15215 | reverse complement strand
TCACCACTAAACCCGTAGGAAGCGGGACGGGTTTGGGACTATCCACAACTTATCAAATTATTGTCGAACATCATCAAGGCGCGATCGCCTGTCAGTCTCAATTGGGAAAAGGAACAGAGTTTATTATTGAAATTCCCGTGCAGAAATGAGAGAAAAAGAGTAGCGATCGCTTTAAATCATCAGCACAGTTGCTAGTTCTGGATATTGTAGAACAATGATTTCAGACATTCCCAATCTTGTTCATTCACCATGAGATTTACCACATCTCCTAAAGTTTTCCCTTTGCCTGCAATCAAAGGTGAAGGTTTACGACGTTTTTGAGATTGTTCTGGCATCTCCTCTAGAATTGTAATATTGCATTTGTTTTACTCTCGATTTTATCTAGAAATTATGATAACCCACATTCCACACCGAGTTGACAAATCGATACTTTAAAGGAAGGCGATCGCGCATCCTCTGACCCTCCCACCATTCGCATTCAAACGGAAATTCTAGGGGAAAATTTTGTTAGAATTGCGATCGCCGATAATGGCATGGGAATGGATACAGCCACGCGCCAACGAGTATTTGAGCCGTTTTTCACCACTAAACCCGTAGGAAGCGGGACGGGTTTGGGACTATCCACAACTTATCAAATTATTGTCGAACATCATCAAGGCGCGA
>NZ_JACSWA010000555.1 GCF_016888125.1 Spirulina sp. CCY15215 | reverse complement strand
GCATTGCACCCCTACGGTAAAACGATAGAATTGGGAGGTTTTGTAGGGGTAAAAAATTGATGTTGGGGTAGGGGCGTATTGCTTATGCCCATTTCCGATATGCACTCAACATTTCGATTTCGTATGGAAATGTTTAATGTGGCTTCAACTTGAGAGGGAGAAGCCGAAGCAATGAAAAGACAAGGATAAACGGCGGTTTGCCAATCTAAATAGCTCAAAACCTTACAGCGATCGCCCGTTGGCTGAAATTGAATCTTTAAAGAGTCATGGGCGATCGCGACAATATCAAAATGCTGTTCCCCTGGTTGAGAATAAAGGGGAAACCCCGATCGCGGACAAATAATTTCCGTGGGAAAATTGCTCAATTCTCGAACAGTACGCCCTAATAATAGGAATTGCCCTAATAATCGCTCTTTTTCTCGGGCGATCGCCCCACTTTCCGCCACCAATTCTACCCGAGCCTGAAATAGCACGATCGCCACAGTCTCAAGCAGACTGGGAAAACCAGGGAGTAATTGCGACTGATGTTCGAGGAGGTAAGGAGAAGGCGAGGTAAGATGAACGTGAATATTTAACCCCGTGGTTCTATCCTGAAATTCTTTTAACATTTGCCTGTAGGGGTTTGGTCTCCAAACCCTTAGTTTAGTCTCCAAACCCTTAGTTTAGTCTCCAAACCCTAATGCGTAAGTCCTAGTTAATTTGTAGCACTCTTTGAGAACGCCACTTTTAGGAAAAAATGTCGAGGCGATCGCAAATCGATTCAACAATTGCCAGAAATCGGACTAAAATCGATAGAGGAGATGCTCTAAAAAACGCGATCGAGGAAAGCGAAAATGGTCAATTTCGGGTGGAACTCAGCCAGTATTCTCGGCCTTTTCTTGGCCGTATCGGGAGCAGGATTATACTTTCTGCGCTCTGTACGTCCGGAATTGTCGCGAGATTACGATATATTCTTTTCTGCCGTAGGACTCGCTTGCGGCGTAATTCTTTTATTTAATGGCTGGCGACTCGACCCCATTTTACAATTCAGTCAGTTTTTACTCGCTGCATCTACCGCATTTTTTGCCTTTGAAACCGTGCGTTTGCGCGGTTTAGCCACAGAACAAGCCAAGCGCGGGACCCCGATCGTGGATGACGATCGCCCCGTCAGTCGCTCTTATAAGGCGTATAGGGAGCCGGGTTATGAGGAACTCGAACCCGAGTGGGAAGCGCGAGTCAACCGCCGTCAATTAAGGGGTAGTCCCGAGGGTCGTTCTGAGTATGAAGAAGAGTCCCGACGCAGCCGTAGCAGGGGAATAGATGATCGCGAACCTCCCCGCAGCAGTCGTAGCAGTCGCAGTTCTCGGCCATCTCCCCCACCCCCCCCATCTTCCCCATCTTCTTCTAGGGAAAGATACCGCGATCGCCCTTCTTCTCGTCCCGCCAAGAATGAAGTCTATCCCGATACCGATCGCTACTCGGATAACTATGATGAATGGGAAGATGACTGGGAAGAACCGGGAAGGGATCGGGAACCTCCTGCTAACTACGACGATCGCCCCTCCCGAGAACGTCCTTCTCGCCGTCCTCCCGTTAGCGATCGCAACCCCGAAACCCCAAAGCGATCGCGGCCGAGTCCTTCTCGTCCTTCCTCTCCTACTCCTACTCGCGGCAGTTCTTCTCGTCCCCTCTATGAGGATGAAGAACCTGCTCCCTATGTTGATTATGTGGACTATAGCGAGGCGAGAGACGACAGAAACGAAGATTTTGATGATTTTGAAGGTTCTGACGAGGAACGCGCTGATTTTGATGATTTCGAGGGTTCTGATGCAAGCGATCGCTATGAAGATCGCAACGATAGCGATAATGATGAAGACTGGGAAGAAGATCGCAAAAAAGGCGATCGCTTTGATTACTAAGCGAGGTTTTTTCGGCTTATTTCTGGCGATCGGTCTGCTGAGTGGCTGCGGAGACTCGACTCCCCAACTGGGTTCGGTTTCCCTCAACAGTCGCTATAACGACCAAGAACCTGCTCTAAGCGGTGATGGCAAATTGTTGGCTTTAGTCACCAATAGAAATGGAATTTCGCAAATTGCTGTTTATAGCTTGCAACAAAAACGCTTTTTGGATTTACCTGGCTTAACTCGGAAGAACCAAATTGCGGAAAGTCCCAGTCTCAGCAGAACTGGGCGTTATTTGGTTTATTTGGTCAGCGATCGCGGTCGTCCGGCGATCGCTTTTTACGATCGCGCGATCGCCAAAGCGGATATTTTGACGACTTCCTACCGAAATTGGATTCGCAATCCTAAAATTAGTCCAGATGGTCGTTATGTTGTCTTTGAAACGTCTCGTCGGGGTCAATGGGATATTGAAGTGTTAGATCGCGGACCCGATATTGAGTTGGATGTTATCGATGGCACACCGTTATTTTAGTGGCAATGGGGGTCTTTATTAAATTGCTGAAACAATATTTGAGAGTTTTAGTTATTTTCTCGACTATTTTGGCCGGGAGTTGCGGGGGATATCCGCGACTGTTGCAGTTTCCTTACGATACGGGAGGCCGGGGTTTAAATAGTCCCACGGTGGAACTGATGCCTCATATTTCTGATGCTAATATTGTTTTTGTGTCCGATCGCAATGGTTCTCAAGATGTCTATTTATTTGATGCCGATCGCCGTCAATTGGTAGAGTTGCCAGGCTTAAATTCTTTAAATGCGATCGCCTCAGATCCGTCTATCTCTGAAGATGGTCGTTATATTGCTTTTACTTCCAGTCAATTAGGTGTTTCTGATATTTATCTCCACGATCGCGAAACAGGATTAAATCTTAATTTAACGAAGAGTTTACAAGCAGAAGTGCGCCGTCCCAATATTAGTTCTGATGGTGCTGTGATCGCCTTTGAAGCCAATCGTAACGGACAATGGGACATTTTGATTTACGACCGTTTTGGCAAGGCGATCGACTAAATAATTAGGATTTACCCATTAGCGGGCAAGATGCCCGCACTACTATAACAATAATAGAATACGGGAGTGGGAGCGTCTCGCTCCTTGGCTGCGTAAGTCCTAATAATATCTTTTAATTCCACACTAATTTTTGCCCACAGTGGGTAATTCTTCGGGTTGAGAAAAACTAAAGTCATTGAAAGAAACATTGGTAAAATAAGCCTTGTTCTCTTTTTGATAAAAAAGAACCAGAGTTTCGCGATCGATAACTTTGTATCCCAATATTCTTTCGATCTCTGTCAATATTTCCCGATATTCTAAACCATCGGGTTTGCTGAGAGCAATAGAGAATGAATCATTATTATTCAGGGTTTTATTCTCGTCCGTATCTTCTTTAACGATAGAATATAAAATCGCGAGAACGGGGTTGGGTTGACTTTCTAGCGTAGGTTCTGCAATTGTATTATCGCTAATAATTAAATACTCATTACTCTCGAGTAACCAGTGTCTTTTCCCCGTTTCGCTATTAAAAAAGAGAAAATTTCGAGTTGAGTCCGTTGTTTTCTGATAGGAAGGGCGATCGTAAGATTGGTGAGAAGAAAGCGGAAGCATTAAATAAGGGGTTGCAGTTATTTCTCTAACTTCTCCAAAGCGCAAGTCTTCTTCAATTTTACTCTCTTGATTAAGATTAACAACATTACTAACTTGACGTTCCCTCGTGACACTTCCTAGAATACTGATTGCAGAAAATGCCAGGACGGCGATCGCCAATAGTCCCGCACCCATAATTATAATGGCATTGAAGCGCCAAATCAAACGAAAAACTTTATTCTCTTCCATGACAATAATTGGGGTTGAAATTTTTGGTTTATTAGTCTTCTCCTTATATTAAACAGCAATTTCAGTCTTTTCCGAAGAGAATTAGGTTTTACTTTGATTATATAATATTTGGGTCATACAACAAGCAAATATAATATCGGGAATCGAGAAGGTGCTTTAACGTGAAAAAGAAAGAATTTGGGGATTTTCAAACTCCTTCTGTCTTAACTCAAGAGATTGTAAAACTTCTTCAAGAATATCGAATACAGCCTGATATTATTATAGAGCCTACTTGTGGTCTTGGTAATTTTTTGCAGTCAGCTTACGAATATTGGCAAGATCGCCCCAAGTATTTTGGCTTTGAACTTAAGCAAGAATATTTTCAATATTCTACTCAGAAATTTGCCTCCAAAATCTAACTTTCAAGGTAACAATGGTTTAGCTGCTAAAACAGGGAAAGCTAATTTTGATATTGCTGAATGGATAATTATCCATCTATTAGAATCAGTCATCAATTCTCAATGCTATTTGACTGTACTGTGTAAAACTTCTACAGCCAGAAAGTCTCTGTTTCACTTCTGGAAACAAAACTTAAATATAGGTCGCGCTCAATTATATTTGATTGATGCTAAAAAACATTTTCAAGCTACGGTTGATGCTTGTTTATTGGTAGTAGATTTATCAGCAAAATCCTGTAAACAATCTGCTATAGTTTATTCTTCATTGAGCGATCGCAAGAATATTCTCTATGAATTTGGTTTACGAGAAGGAGAAGCGATCGCCAATTTAACTAACTATGCAAAATACAAGTATCTTGATGGTTATTCTTGTTATAAATGGCGTTCTGGAATTAAACATGATGCAGCAAAAGTGATGGAACTTTCATTAAAAGAAGGGAAATTAAGTAATGGTTTTGGAGAAACTGTTGAAATTGAAGAAACTTATCTTTATCCACTCTTAAAATCATCAGATATTGGTAATGGGCGATCGATTGCAAAAAAGTATGTGATAATAACGCAGAAATCCTTACAAGATAACACGAAAGAAATTAAAATTCATGCTCCTAAAACATGGGATTATTTATCCAATTATTCTACAATTCTTGATAATCGTAAAAGTTCAATTTATAAGAATAAACCGCGTTTTTCGATCTTTGGGATAGGTCAATATAGTTTTTCTCAATGGAAAGTAGCAATTTCAAGTTTATACAAAAATCTTAATTTTTCCCTTGTTCATCCTAGCGATCGTAAGCCAACAATGCTTGATGATACTTGTTACTTTATCTCTTTTGATTCGCGATCACCAGCAGAATATTGGGTTAACTGTTTGAATTCAGAAGAATGTCAAGAGTTTCTCAAATCGTTAATCTTTTTTGATGCCAAGCGCGTTGTTAATGTTGACATATTAATGAGGATTAATTTGAAAAAGCTAGGTGATTATGATATTTTATAACTAAATTTTTAATTAATGGTTGCCAAAATAATTGTTTATTGAAAAGCGCGATACCATCGAGCCAAACGATCAGGAGAAACCCCGATAAAATATCCTAAAATAATAACTTGATTGATCGCTGTTGTCTTCAAAACACCTAATTTCTGCCAGCGACGACTGGAAGTTAAAACTGGATGAGGGACAATACAGATGCGTCCTACTTTTCTCAATTGACGCACAAATTCAAAATCTTCCATTAAAGGAATATCAGGAAATCCTCCCAAGTCTTGAAAGGTTGTAGCTTTTAAAAATAAAGATTGATCTCCATAAGGAAGAGAACAGTAATGCGATCGCAAATTTACCATCTTTTCTACCCAACGCAAAGCTCTCATTTCTCCTGCAATTTTCAACTCAAAAGCCCCCGCAATAGCCTGCGATCGCCCTAGGGTATCTTGCACCATTTTGGCATATCCTCGAGGCAAATGAGTATCAGCATGAAGAAACAGTAAAATTTCCCCCGAGGCGATCGCAGCACCAGTATTCATTTGTTTTGCTCTTCCTGTTTGAGGAGAAGAAATTGTTATTGCACCACATTCTTGAGCCAATTTCAGGGTATTATCTTTACTCCCTCCATCAACAACAATAATTTCTAGAGAAGGATTTTTTTCGAGAGCAAGTAACGTTGCTTGAATTGTTTTCGCTTCATTCAAAACGGGAATAATAATAGAAATCACTATCGGTTAATGGGTAATAAAGAATTGTATAGAGTATTATGTCTCGTTACGGTTATACTCTATTCACTGGCTAAATGCTATAATAACCCGATGACCAGCAACCCACAACTAAGATGAAGTACAATACTCTCGGTGACAGCGATTTAAGAGTCTCAGAAATTTGTTTGGGAACAATGACCTACGGTCAGCAAAATACAAGACCACAAGCGCATCAACAACTTGATTATGCTGTGGAACGAGGGATCAACTTTATCGATACCGCAGAAACTTACTCGACTCCCATGAACCCCAAAACTCAGGGAAAAACTGAGGAATATATTGGAGAATGGTTAGTCAAACAGCAGCGCGATCGCCTTATTATCGCGACAAAAGTTGCCGGTTATGCCCCACAATTATCATGGATTCGAGAAGGGAAAAATCATCTCAACCGTAAGAATATAGAACAGGCGATCGAGGCAAGTTTAAAGCGTTTAAAAACCGATTATATCGACCTCTATCAAATTCACTGGCCCGATCGCTATGTTTCGCTTTTTGGACGGGCTAATTATGATATTGCTAGTAGAGGAGAAACCGTTCCTATTCAAGAACAATTAGAAGTATTTGCCGATTTAATTAAAGCAGGAAAAATGCGCTATCTGGGTTTGAGTAATGAAACACCTTGGGGAGTTTGCGAATTTTCTCATTTAGCTAAACAATTGGGATTACCCAAAGTTATCTCTATTCAAAATTCATATAGTTTACTTAACCGGGTTTTTGAAATTCATCTTTCTGAAGCCTGTTACGAGAATAATATTAGTTTATTGGCTTATAGTCCCTTAGCTTTTGGTCATTTAACTGGGAAATATTTAGAGGAAATTCCAGCTAATTCTCGGGTCGGTTTGTTTCCCAAATTTGACGATCGCTATCAAAAAACAAATAAGATTGAAGCTGTAACAAGTTATATTGAAATTGCCAAAAAATACGATCTAAGTCCAACACAAATGGCTTTAGCTTTCGTGCGATCGCGTTGGTTTGTCACCAGTACCATTATCGGTGCAACAACAATAGCACAATTACAGGAAAATATCGATAGCCTAAACATTGAATTGAGTCAAGAAGTTTTAACAGAAATTGACGAAATTCAGGCTCGTTATCCTAACCCAACACCTTAAAAATTATCAATTATCAATTACAAATTATTAATTACAAATTATTAATGAACAATGAAAAAGAGCGCAAATTCTAACTATAAATACCAAGTGGGGGGAACTCTTCCCAGTGATGCCAAAACTTACGTACTGCGTCAAGCAGATAGTCAACTTTACGAAAGACTCAAAGCAGGAAACTTTTGCTATGTTTTGAACTCTCGACAGATGGGAAAATCGAGTTTGCGCGTTCGCACAATGCAACATTTACAAGAGGATAATATTCTTTGTGCAGATATCGATTTAACTTTAATTGGTACTCAAAATGTAACTTCAAAAGAATGGTATGGGGGCATTGTTAGTTGTTTGCTAGGATGGTTTGAGTTGGAAATTGATGCTGAGGAATGGTGGCACAAACGAGATATTATTCCTCCTTTACAACGCTTAGATAGATTTTTAGAAACGGTTTTGCTTCCTCAAATTCCTGAAAAAATTGTTATTTTTATTGATGAAATTGACAATGTTTTAGGACTAGATTTTAAAGATGATTTTTTTGCATTTATTCGTGCCTGTTACAATAAAAGAGCCGATAATCCCGAATACAATCGTTTAACATTTTGTTTGTTGGGAGTTGCTAAACCTACCGATTTGATTGAAGACCAATATAGAACGCCATTTAACATCGGTTATGGCATTGAATTAAAGGGTTTTGAATGGGAAGGAGCAAAATCTTTGGTTAGTGGTTTAGTCGGCATTATTCGCTATCCACATTTTGCCCTCAAAACTATTCTTGATTGGACAGGAGGACAGCCTTTTTTAACTCAAAAACTCTGTCAATTATTACAAACTCATGCAGGAAATATTTGTTGGGAATTTAGCAAAGAACAACAAATTGAATGGATCGATCTAGTCATTTATACTCATCTCATCGAGGGCTGGCAAACTCAAGATGAGCAAGAACATTTTAATACAATTTGCCGTCGTCTTCTCAGCAATCCCAAGCGAAATAGAACATTAATTTCTCTTTATTGGCAAATTTTACAAGGGAGAGAAATTACGAGCGATCGCACTCCTGAAAAACTAGATTTGCGCTTATCGGGTTTAGTGGTGGAACGGGAGGGAAAATTACAAGTTTATAATCGCATCTATGCTGCTATTTTTAATCTTGATTGGACAACCCAAACTTTAGCTCAATTATGTCCTTATGGTAAACAATTAGAAGAATGGGTAGCCTCTAATTGTCAGGAAACGACGCATCTTTTAAGAGGGCAAAGTTTGCAAGATGCTCTCACATGGACTAGCGATCGCAGTTTAAGCGATCGCGATTACCAATTTTTAACTGCAAGTCAGATTTTAGAACGTCAAGAAGTCCAAAATGCTTTGGAAGCATCCAAACAAGAATCCATTGCGATCGCACAAAGTTTAGTGGGCAAAATCAACAATCCTCTTATTGTTTTAAAAGCAATTTTATCTTGGACTAATGGACAACCAAATTTAACGCAAAACCTCTGTAAATTTGTTCTTCTTCACCCCGACTCATTAAGGCAGGGTGATGTTGTTGAAAATATTAATGAAATCGTGCGATCGCAACTGATCGAAGGTTGGGAAAACAGCAGTGATGAAGAAATAGCCCAACCTTTAAGACAATTGCGCGATCGCCTATTATCTGACTCGGAAAATGCCCTGGAAAACTTACAGACATATCGTAAAATTTTAGAGAGTTCTACCCTTGAAAACCCAGAAAAAGTAATTCCATTAATCGATCTCGGGCTGATATTACGAGATGGCGATCGCTTTCTGGTGACTAATTCTCTTTATCAAGAAGTATTTAATCTAGAATGGACAGATCAAAAACTAGCCCTACTCGAAAAAGGATTAGCCCGAGAACAACGCAAAAAAGCCTTAAAAACAGCCGCATGGGGAATAATTTCGGCAATATTCTTAGCTTTAGGAGCAACCTTAATTTTAACATGGTCTACTCTGACGGATATTTCCGATCGCTTTATTCCACTGTCAACAATTCCTCAACCAGAAAATTCCTTGATTTTAGCGGGAATTTTACTAAGTTTAATTGTAATTTATTTAATTGCTAAAATTGGGGGAGAACTATCAAAATGGCTGGGATTTCCTGCGGTATTGGGAGAACTTATCGGTGGTGTTATTGTGGGAGGAAGCGGACTCCATTTACTCGTTTTTCCTGAAATTGGAGTCGGTTATTCCTTTTCGGAAATCATGACTTTTCTGGCTGCAACAACTCCCATGAATTCAGCAATGGCAGAAACTGTCTTTCAAGGGCAAAGTCAAGTTGTTTCCATTCTAGCAAATTTTGGCGCAATTATTCTGCTTTTTGAAATTGGTTTACAATCTAATTTGCATGAATTGTTAAAAGTTGGGCTGAAGTCTTTAACGGTTGCTTTTGTGGGAGTCATTTTACCTTTTACCGCAGGAACATTGGGACTCATGTATTTATTTGAAGTTGCTCTAACTCCTGCATTATTTGCCGGGGCTGCGTTAACAGCAACCAGTATTGGAATTACCTCGCGAGTATTATCAGAATTAAAAATTAAGGATAATCCCAATGCTGAAAATGCACTCAATTCTCCAGAAGGAAAAATTATTTTAGGGGCAGCAGTTTTAGATGATATTTTAGCAATTATTATTTTAGCTGTAGTTACTAGCTTAACAAAGACAGGGTATCTTGAAATTGGACATTTAATCTCTCTTAGTCTGGGTGCATTGGCTTTTTTAGTTAGTGCAATTTTCTTAGGTCGTTTATTTAATAATCTTTTCATTAGCCTTGCCGATCGCCTCAGCGCTGGAGGTCAATTAATCGTTCCTACACTGACTTTTGCACTCCTGTTGGCTTATATTGCTCAAGTTTTAGAATTAGAACCCATTCTCGGTGCATTTACAGCAGGATTAGTATTTAAAGAAACCAATCAAGGACAAACCTTACAAAAACAAATTGCTCCAATCGCCGATCTACTCATTCCTGTCTTTTTTGTAACCATTGGTGCCAAAGCCAACTTTTTAGTTTTATTGCCCAATTATCTCGATAACGATCGCCGCTTATTAATGGCAGGATTTTTAATTTTAGTTGCTATTTTGGGTAAAATTATTGCTGGGTTTACAGTTTGGCAAGAATCAAAATTAAATCGTTTAGCGATCGGCATTAGCATGATCCCCCGAGGAGAAGTTGGATTAGTTTTTGTTGGAGTGGGTTCGGCTATTGGAGTATTACCAGAATCTTTAGAAGCAGCTATAGTTTTAATGGTTATTTTGACCACTTTTTTAATGCCTTTTTGGTTGCGTTTGATTTGGAATGGATCGTAGGGGTTTGGTCTCCAAACCCTATGGTCGATAAATTTTACGAATGGTGCGATCGCGTTTAATTTCCACAACTAAATCGGTTAAAATAGGATTGTGAATTAAAGGAGTAATAAACAATTCTGGGTGTAATGCCTTCCAAAAATATTCCACAAACTGCTCGATTTCTTCATCTTTCATGCCTCCTCTTCCTGTTGCTTTCATCTTCTGTTCTGCCTCTGTACGCCACTGTTTGCTGAGGCGATAGTCTTCGGGGAATAATATCATTAAGCGATCCAAACGATGCCACAATGCCACATAGTCGAAGAGGCGATCGTTCATATCTTTAGCAAATTGAATATCTTCAGGAGTATTGATCGGATCTGGGGCATTTTCAAAAATACAATTATCGGGAACGGGACGCACCCCCACAAACCAACCTTCAAAAATAATAATATCAACAGGATTAATTACTTCTGGCTGGGCTTTATCTCCGGCACCTTGGCAAGCAGATTTATCAAAACGAGGAACGATAACTGGCTTACGTCGCTTGGTTTGACGCAATTTATCTAATAGGTCTAACCCAATTTCCACATCATGAGTTCCGGGGGGACCTCGCCAAACCAAACGCGGATCGTAGCGTTGTAATTGCTGGCGTTCGATGTAGGATTTGTAGAGATCGTCAAGGGAAAATGTAACGCTAGTATAGTCCAGTTCCTCCAAAATTAGACCCACGACTTCTGCCAGAGTTGTCTTTCCTGTTCCCTGTCCCCCCAAAATGCCCTGAACAACGGGTCTATTTAGTTTTTGACGTTCGCCAACGAGTTCGAGAGAAAGGGGTAGCCACAGGTTCCAGAGAGTCCGCAGAATGGTTTCTTCTTTATCCGTTAAACCCATGTCTTGACAGAGTTGTAAGACATTGGGGGCAACAGTATGGAATAACTGCGATCGCGCTTCTATTTGCTGGCGATCGCTTTGTTGATCCAACCCAAATGCTTGATTGTAACTAGCATTGGCTAATTCTTCAGCAATAATATTTTTGTAGGCTTCCACAGTTATTAATTTATCCATGAAGGAATAATAATTTTTCTCCTCTCCCGGATCTCAGGAATTGAGTTTGAAGGCTTCGAGAATAAAACCAAAGGCAATACCAATTTTAAAGGCATTAAGGGCATCCCAAAAAAAGGTTAGTCTTGTTGTTGTCCGCGATCGCGCCATTCGTTCTCGAGTATAGACAAAACGGTTAATCAGTTCGATCGTTAAAGTACAGATCGCGGCGGCGGAAACATCTAAAATGGAAAGTTGTCCCGTCGTGCTAGTAATGGCACTAGAGGCAAAAAAGCCGACAAATAAAGCAAGGAGAATAATGGAAATGCGCCGCCAAGGGTTGCCGATCAGTTGCAAAATGCGATCGCCTAGCGCATTCGTAATACTATTCAAACGAGTATTTTGCATTTTAATTATTGATAATTAATAACTGTTTGTTTCACGCCCCATTCGTGCATGGCATCAATTACAGGTTTTAAACTTTGACCCAAGGAAGTGAGAGAATATTCGACCTTGGGAGGAACTTGCGCGTAGACTTTTCGATATATGATGCCATCAGCTTCCATTTCCCGCAATTGTTGAGTGAGCATTTTTTGGGTAACTCCTACTAAAGCCCGTTGCAATTGACCAAAACGCTGAACCCCGATAAATAATTCTCGCAAAATCAAGACTTTCCAGCGCCCGCCGATCGCCTTTAACGTGATTTCAACGGGACAATTGACCTTTTTCTGACTGGTTGGTTGTGCCATAGTATCTTTTTGGGTACTACCTTACTTTAAAGTGCATACTTTTCAAAAGCACTGTACCTAGTATAAAGTTTATATAGACGAAAAACAAACTGTTGCGCTTTGTCTTTAACAAATTTGGAGGATATTAATTATGATTACAATTCGTAAAGCGAACGAGAGAGGCCATGCCAATCATGGTTGGTTAGATACCTATCATACATTCTCTTTTGCCAGCTATCAAAATCCAGAACATATACAATTTAGAAGTTTGCGAGTCATCAATGAAGATCGTATCGGTTCAGGAGCCGGATTTGGAACGCATGGGCATCGCGATATGGAGATTATTACCTATGTTTTAGATGGTGCATTAGAACACAAGGATAATATCGGCAATGGGTCGATTATTCAGCCTGGAGAAGTGCAGAGAATGAGCGCGGGGACGGGGATTTTGCACAGTGAATATAATCACTCTAAAAACGATTCTGTCCATCTCTATCAAATTTGGATTATACCCGATGAAATGGGAATTCAACCCAGTTACGAACAGAAGAGCTTTCATGTCGAAAAAGACCCCGGAAAACTACATTTAGTTGCAGCAAAAGGAGGTAAAAATGGGGCTGTTACGGTGCATCAGGATATGGGATTATATGCAGGGGTTTTAAAAACTGGCGATCGCCTTTCTTATGCCCTCGATCGCGATCGCTACGCTTGGATACAAGTCGCCCGAGGAGAGATTACCTTAAATGGAATAGCTCTAAAAACCAGCGATGGGGCGGCAGTTAGCGAAGAAACAGATCTGGATATCGAAGCCAAAGAAGATGCCGAAATTTTGCTCTTCGATCTAGCTTAATTTTGAGTAGATAAACGGAGAATGAAACCTTTCTATTTTCATTTTCCTTTATCTGACTCTCTACTTCTGCACCTCTATCTCAACCAATTCTCCAAATCCTCAATATTAATAAAGTTACGATCGCATTTGCGGGAGAAGGTGACGCGATGCCCCATTTACGCTAAATTAAAACTTTCCCGTACCCACTTTAAGCAAATAATGAGCGCTTCTTCTTTCAGCCAAGCCATTCCCATCGAAACCATTAAGTTTAACGATCGCGGCCTTGTCCCAGCGATCGCCCAAGATTATCTCGATGGTACCGTCCTAATGATGGCAT
This sequence comes from Spirulina sp. CCY15215, assembly GCF_016888125.1. Taxonomy (GTDB): domain Bacteria; phylum Cyanobacteriota; class Cyanobacteriia; order Cyanobacteriales; family Spirulinaceae; genus CCY15215. Next base: position 52,693 of record NZ_JACSWA010000555.1, on the reverse strand, counting down.
GGATGAACCGGGAATCCTTGCAGAAAACCCTCGCAACGGGAGAGGTTTGGTACTGGAGTCGATCGCGCCAAGAATTGTGGCATAAAGGGGCAACTTCGGGGCAGATCCAAAAAGTTCGCTCTCTGCGTTACGATTGCGATAGCGATGCCCTCTTGGTTACGATCGAACAAGTCGGCGATATTGCCTGTCATACCGGGGAAAGAAGCTGTTTCCATCAAGTTGAAGGCAAAAAAAAAGCACCCCCCGCAGATACTCTCTCGGGATTGTACGACACGATTTGCGATCGCCGGGATAACCCCAATGAAAATTCTTATACTTGCAAACTCTTAGCTGGGGGAGATAATAAAATCCTGAAAAAAATCGGTGAAGAAGGTGCAGAAGTAGTCATGGCTTGTAAAGATGACGATGCCGATGCGATCGCCTCAGAAGTCGCAGACTTGTTTTATCATACCCTTGTTGCCTTGGCTCACCATCAAGTCGATATTCGGGATGTTTATCGCAAATTGGATCAAAGAAAAAAATAAAGATGGGAAAATTCGCTATGTTAAATATCGTTTGATTCTAGGCGATCGCGGCATAGATTCTGGGGTTATATCGGGGGAAGATTGGCAAAAACCTTGGTTGCAAAAGCGTCGCCCTGATGAAACCAGACCAATTGATTATCGATGTAACTCGCGTTTTGAGAACCAATAACCCACCAGTATTCCTAAGACACTAGCGGTCATATCCAGCAAACTAAAGGTACGATAGGGAGAAAAGGACTGGAGATACTCTTCAACAACAGTAAGGATGCCAAAAATAAGCGCAAATAAGGGGATACGATAACCTATTATTGTTAATTTTCTACCCAAGAGAACGCGATCGCCTAAATAACTGGCGGTTCCGTAAAGAATAAAATGACCGAGAAGATCGTGATAAGGAATATGACCCAAATATCCCGGTAAGGTATTGGTATAAGCGAGAAAACCAATACTAACTAAAGTTGCACCATAAATCGAGGCCGCCAATAACCAACCAAAACTAAGAGAGTTTTGTGCTTTCATGATTAGAAGTCAAAATGGGTTTTTGTTTTATTTTGACTTCTGACTTCAAGGCTTCTTGTAGCAATTTCGCAAGCTGGGAAGGGGAATTTGCAACAGGAATTCCGGCGCGATCGCAAGCAGCTAATTTTGCTTCTGCCGTACTTCCGTGAGCAAAAGATGTCGAACATCGTGAGAGAATTAGCTTTGTCGTATCTTGAGAGAAAGGCATGATTGGCACAAAACGCCCAGAAACATAAACGAAAATTGGTTTCTTAAAATGAGGAGGAATTAAATCTGCGGCTTCCTCATTCCCCATCATCGCCGATTCAAGTAAGGCGATCGCCTTGGTTTTGCGATCTTTTGCTAACAGAGTTAACCAGTCAGAAAACCCCGATCCGATCGCCTCACCATTCCCCAGATCGATAGCGATAGACTGACCGATCCCCCCCCGAGTCAATTCCCAAGCCACTTCATCCAGTAAACCAGTACTGCGACCGATCAGAGCAACATTACCAGGAGTATAACAACGCGCTTCACAGATGCCCAGCAAAACCCTTTCCGGGACAATTATCCCAGCACTTCCTCCACCTAAAACTACAGTTTTGTTCGCTTTCGCCTTACGAAATAAGCGCATCATATCTAAAGGAGGAATATGATTAGTGACTAAAATAAGGCGGGGAATATTAGCCGCCATCGCCTCTAAAACAGCATCGAGAATTTGATTGGGAGGAACAAAAATAATTGACATATAAACCGTCTCAACTTTCGCGATCGCCTCCTCCACCAAATCGAAAACGGGTACCCCTGCAATCTCCTCTCCTCCTCGTCCAATGCCCACTCCGGCCACAATATTTGTTCCATAATCTTTCATTTTGGCAACAGCATGAATGGCCAAAGGTTCAGTAATTCCTTGGACTAAAATCTTTCGCGATTGCCAATTGTTCATCGATAATTGTTCATTGTTCATTTTTCATTGTTAATTAATAAAATTGCTGCTTCGGCATTATTAGTCCACTGGATCGGGAGTTGTTTGGGCTGAGAATTCATCACCTCACTGTCACCACCGCGCAGATAAACAACAATTTTAGGGGGTGTTTTGTAAGATTTTAAACTTTGTTGAGGACGAGGAGAACGTCTCTGTTGACGAGACTGTGCCGCCGTTGGGCGTTCGTTGCGATCGTCTCCCCCTGGTTTCGAGATCGGACGAGGGGAAAAGTCCAAGACCGAAGCGATCGCCGCTTCGATAATCTTCATTCTATTCTCTTCCCAAAGGATATCCAGGAAAATAAATTCCGTCTCTGGCGCTGCTAACAACGCCTCTAAACCCCGTTCGAGTTCATCTTTGAGGTGATAGTCAGAAAAGAATTTTCCGTAGGTTTTTGCCCCAATTATTTGACAATTTCTCGGTTTTTGCTTCTGCTGGTAGAGTAAATCCCAAATCGTCGCCGCTACCCCTTCCCCATCGCAAAGAATACCGATGTTTCCTTGAGGATTCTGCCATGTTAAGGGTCGCCGCGTCGCGATCGTAGAGCGATTATTGCCATTTTCCCGCAATTGTGCCAAATCGAAGAGATCGGGATGATAAATAGCGGCGCGATCGTTCACCGTCACTTTGCCATCTAAAGCCATAATTTCACCATTTTCCGCGATCGCCAAAGGATTAATTTCAATACTGTCCAAATCTTTGAGAATTGCCAACCCATACATCTTCTCAACAATATCACTCACCGGAGAAACGAGTTTCCCTTGCAAGCCGATTTTCACCGCCAACCGCCTCGCATAAAACGAGGAAAAATCATCTTCTACAACTACTTTTTGCATCCCAGATAATAAAGCCTCGACATCCATTCCTCCTCGCTTCGATCCCAGTAAAACCAAACGTTGCAAGCGATAGTCAAAGGTGATGGCTAAAAATAATTCCGTTTGCGCTTGGTAGCGTGCTTCCGCTAAAAGTAATTGGGGATATTCTCCGACAATGGGGAGATTTAAAATTGCTTGGGCTGCGGCGATCGCATCGATGGTATTCTCCACAAAGCGAATTCCTCCTGCTTTTCCTCGTCCCCCTGTCCGTACTTGGGACTTCAAAACGACGGGATAAGGCACTTGTAATTGCTTGATTTCTCTGGGGTCATCAATCAATTGAGAAGGAAGGACGGGAATGCCGACTTCACGAAATAAGGCTTTAGCTTGATACTCGAGTAAATCCATTGAACAATTTAAAAGGCAACACCCGATTAGGTTTTGACGGAACACCCATTCTGAGGAAACCTCAAAATTGCGAGATGTCTGTCTCGAATCGCATAAACTAACATTACTAGCTTTTTCTAGAGAATTTCATCCCCCCCGTGGCTATGGTGGTTAAAACCTCAGTGCGTCCTCTCGATCTAAACCAACTCGAAACCCTTCTCCAGCAACGTTTACAAGAAAAACTGGTGGAGATTTCGCCTTTGCAAGTCAGTTGTTTTCTCAAAAAAGATGCCCTGTTAATGGCTATCCAGCATCCTCTCCCTGCTTTAACTCACCCCAAACGGGCTTTTCGCCTCATGGAAGCGGTGTTTCGGGAGCAAAATCTACAATGGCGCTATCGCGGTTTGATGTGCCTGAAAGTTCAGGGTGGCGATCGCCCTTATGCGTTTACTCCCTGTACTGAGGAAGCCCCTAAAAATGACATCGCGACCCAAGTTAAAGCCAGTACCCCGGAAGGTATTGCTGAAAGTGAGCGCGTTTTTCCCCCAGTGAGGGAGGAGGCAATAGTGGGGGAAGGGGCAAGAGGTAACAGGAAACAGGCAATAGTGGGGGAAGGGGCAAGAGGTAACAGGAAACAGGCAATAGTGGAGGAAGAGGCAACAGGGAAGAGGGAAGAGGAGTTTGTTGATTATCCCGATGAGGAAATGACTCACCCCGATCTCGATTTTGATTTCTCTCCGGTGGATGAAGAGGAAGATCCCAATGATTGGATGCAGCAAAGTTATACTAAAACCGCCGAACCTTCTCCTCACCTCGAGAAAATTTGGGTGGGGGTTATTGGGACGGGGGTTGTTTTGGCGATCGCGGTTTTTTTCGGTACGTTATATGGCCTGACTCGCCCCTGTGTATTGGGAGGTTGCGAAACAATGGAGGTGGCTGAGGAATTAGCTAATAATGCCCTGGAAACACTCCAAGACCCCCCCTCCGGTCGCGCTATTTTACAGGCACAGCAGCAAATGCAGCAATCGATCGCGCTTTTAGAATCTATTCCCAGTTGGTCGGGAAAACATGGGGAAGCGGCAAATTTATTAGTGGCTTATCAAGGCACAAAAGATGGCTTAAAAGACCTCATTTCTGCCCTACAAATTGCCTCTCGCGCCGCAGAACTCAGTCAAAATCCTCCTTTACCGGCTTCTCAATGGGCGGCGGCTAAACGGACTTGGGAGGAGGCGATCGCGGGACTGGAAAAAATTTCTCCCAATAGCGAGTTTTACCGCTTTGCCCGCAAAAAAATCGGTGAATATCGCGCTAATCTCGATATTGTCAGCCAACGTTGGGAAACGGAACAAAAAGCCTTGGAAAGTCTTGAAGCTGCTAAGGAAGCGGTTAAAATTGCCGAGGTGCGTCAGGGAATTGCTCAATCTTTGGAGGATTTACGTTTAGCTGATTCTACATGGAAAACGGCGATCGCCCGTCTTGAATCTGTTTCTGAGGATAGTCTCTCTTATAACAGCGCCCAAACAGAATTAGCGGCAATTTTACCGAAAGCAAAGGAGTCAGAAGACCGCAAAAATCACGAACTTTTTGCCACTGAGGCCTATAATCAGGCAGTGCAGTTTGCAGAAAAGGCGCGATCGGCTCAACGGCGCAATCGTTGGACGGATGCGGTTAGTCATTGGCAAAGTGCGGTGAATTATATCAAGCAAGTTCCTAGTGATACTTTTAGTTACGGTAAAGCTCAATCTCTGAATAAAGATTACAATAGTTCTTTAACAAGAGCAGAAGGTAGTTTAAAGGAAAATATTCAAGTGCGGCAAGCTCGCCTCGATCTAGATGCAATTTGCAATGGAGAACTTATCTTTTGTGTTTACTCAATTAATAATTCGGTTATTTCTGTGCGTTTAACTCCCAGCTATATTGAAAGGGTTCGCAAAACTGCGATCGCGGCTCGAGAGGACAATGATATTGACGCTCAAGCTGATATTATGGATCATATTTTCTCTCTCGAACAAGCCTTAGAAAAAGTTAGTGATAATGCTGGCATTCCCCTAGAAATCTACACCACTGATAATGTTAGGGTAAAAACCCACAAACCCCGATAAATCAATTGTCAAATGAAGCATTACGATTGTTAGAGGAAAAACCAAAAACCGACTTTACAGATTAGAAATCAATTTCAACGAGTCCTAAGCGCCGATCGCGTAAAATCATCAAAGAAGCGGAATCGGGACGAGTGCGAAGAAAAGAAACAAATTGTTGAATATTTCTGATGCGATGACGACCGATCGCGACAATGCGATCGCCTGGTTTTAAGCCCGATCGCGCTGCTGGAGAATTGCGTTCAATGCCTACAATTAATAAGTTGGGGGTGAGGGAAACTCCCAAACGAATATTATTATTATTTGGTGCATTATTTGGCGATCGCTGTTGTTGAGGTTGCCCTGTAACAGTAGCAGGGGGATCCCGTCGGGCAATATCTGAAGCGGAGGCAATGCGATCGCGACTCCTGCTGATAAATTCTCTCACTGCGACGGCGTTGGTGGCAAATCCGATCCCCACGTTACCTCCCCGGCGATCGGGGCTGAGAATGGCTTTATTGACCCCAATTAGTTCGCCTCGGGAGTTCAAGAGGGGACCGCCAGAATTCCCTTGATTGATGGCTGCATCGGTTTGCAGATCCCCATCAGCAGCAATACGGCTGAGAATGCCTGTGGTAAAGGTTCCCGATAAGCCAAAAGGAGAACCGATCGCGTAGACTTCTTGGCCGACGCGAATGCTATTAGAATCAGCCAATTGTAGAGTAGGAAAGCGATCGCTACTGAGAATTTTCACTAAAGCAAGGTCTTTAGGGCGATCGAGGGCGATCGCTTGTCCGGCATATTCCTTTCCCTCGCTATTAATCACAACAACGCGACCTTGCGGGGCATTTTCAACTACATGAGCATTAGTGAGAACTAACCCGTTTGCGTCGATGATACTTCCAGATCCCGCAGTGCGTCCTACGGTGATGGTAACAACCGCAGGGCTGGCTTTTTGGTAAACATCAATGCGGACTTGTTCGTTATCGTTAAACTTTTCGGGAACAAAAGCTAGGGGCGCACCGATTACAACAGGGGCGGTTGCGAGTAAACTGGCGAGGATGAGGGCGATCGAAGAGATAACTTTCATGGCTGGGGGATTGAGGAGAGATTCTCTTATATTATTACTTTTTTAACTCAAGTTGCTAGTTAGAAGAGCAGATGAAATTTTTACAAAACTGAAATGCACACTATTTGCAGCAAGTTAATAGCGTTAAATTCGTATTGTTACGGTTTTGATCTGCCAGGGAGAAATAGATGTTATATCCCGATCGCTTTGAGGAATTTCAAGGAGGTTGGTAGAAGAGGCGATCGCCCAGTTTAATTCTCCTTTCATTTCGATTTGTGCGTCTTTTCCCTGACATTCATAACAGCGCAGAATATAAGTTTCGAGATCATCCTCACTGGGTTTAAGTGCCATAAGAATGAGATTTTTTGCGGATAAATTTAATAAACTTCCTTCTGAGAAAAGTTTGGGATTCTGGTTGGGTTTTTCTTTATTCTCCCATTCTCGCACAATCAAAGGTAAATTCAATTCATATCCCTTACGGACTGTTGCTGCAACCTGCCAAGAATCGCGATGAGGATACAAACAATAAGTAAAATGATGTTGACCGCGATCGGCTTGTGGATCCGGCCAAACGGGGCTTTTTAAAAGGGTTAAACGCAAGCAATTAGGGCTACTATCATAACCATATTTACAATCATTTAATAAGCTAACCCCATAATCATTATCTCCCAAATCTGCCCATTTTAAGGCAGGCACTTCCCATTGGGCTTTTTCTGCGTCAGTTTTGGGTTTAGTTGTCCGAGAAATTACACCACAGGGAATTTCATAAGTAGCAAAATCTGCTTCTAGGTTAAGGGGAAATGCAGCTTTAATAAGAACATGAGTTTCTTGCCAGTCTACATGAGTTTCTATTTTTAAATAGGGAGAATTAAGATCGAGAATATAATCTTGAGAGAATCTAGAGTGATTGATTTTACGGACAACTCGGAGACGCGATCGCACTTCTCCACAGTCTAGCCATTCAATAGATTCAAGTTGCGGAGAAGGTAACTGATTTTGTTGATAATTAGGGTCAATATTCCACGCATCCCAATATTGCCTTTCTTCTTTAAATGCCTGTAGTTGATTGCCTTTTCCTTGTAAAACTTCTCGCTGGTTGCCTTTATCAAAAACACGGTCTAATTCTCCTGTTTTTGGATCGACTTCTACCCGCAAAATGTTATTTTCTAAAACATATTCTTCCTTGTTTTCTGTTTTCTGTTTTCTAACCGATGATGGGTGACGAATGAAGGGTATCAGCCAAAATAAGCGATAACCAATTGAGGGTATATTTTCCGCTAAGAATAGCAAGGTTTTCATCCCGTCTGTAGGGGTATTCAATTGAACATCTCTACAGGGTATTAATTGAGATTTGAGCAAGTTTCCTTGTCGATCGCAAACCTGCCAATTTTCTGAAGTAATTTGCAAGGAAATGACTTGCGATCGCCTCCAATTGAGGGAATTAAAAACAAGAATCGGTTTCCCATTGGGAAAAGGAGGATCTGGGTAGGAAATAGATTCGGCGATCGCCTCTAAAGCATCTGATAAAACTTTCTCTCCTGTGGCGATCGCCTCTTTCCATTCTTGGTTAGCTGTCACAAAGACTTCTGGGATCGAAGTACCTGGTAAAATATCATGAAATTGATTGAATAGCACTTGCTTCCATGCGTTTTCTATCGCTGTTTGAGGATAGTCAGAATTATTGATTATTTTTGCGAGAGTTGCAAACAATTCTGCTTCATATAATAATCCTTCACAACGACGATTAAAGTATTTTTGATCGGCATGAGTCGTATAAATACCGCGATGCAATTCTAAATATAATTCATCATTCCATGTTGGTAATATTGTAGGAGAATCGTGCAAAGAATCCAGATATTGCTTTGCAGTAGTAAACTCAATTTTAGGGAAGAAAGGAGAAGAATCCCAGCGTTGCTTGACTTCTAACATATCGCGAGTTGGACCACCACCATGATCTCCGACTCCTGGCAACCAAAAAACATCTTTAATTCCTGTTTTTTTCTCCCAATCAACCGCGAAATTAGTAATAGTAATGGGATTCGTATCCATGACTCCTGTAATATTGGGAGGAGACATTAAAGTTAATAGTTTTGTGCCGTCAGGAGATTGCCACCAAAATAACTCATGCGGAAATTCTGTACTGTCATTCCAGCGCAGTTTTTGGGTAACAAAATACTCTATTCCTGCTTGTTTTAAAATTTGGGGAAGTTGCCAACAAAAGCCAAAACTGTCGGTTAACCAAGCAACTTTGCTTATCTCGCCAAATTTTTCACGAGTGTAACGCTGTCCATAAAGTAATTGTCTAACTAAAGATTCTCCAGAGGGTAAATTCACTTCTGGTTCGACCCACATCCCCCCTAAAAGTTCCCACGATCCGGCTTTAATTGCCGCTAAAATAGCTGAAAATAGCTTCGGATGATGTTTTTCTATCCATTCATAAAGAGCGGGGCTTGTATGACAAAATGTTAAATCAGGAAAATCTTTTTGTAGGTTTAAAACTGATGTAAAAGTTCTTTTTGCAACCTGATAGGTTTCCTTTTGTTCCCATAACCAAGCCATATCGAGATGAGCGTGACCCATCATTTTAATACAGCGTTGTTTGAGAGATGCTGCTAAAGGTTGCAATTTTTGGCGGAGAGATTGGAGAGAATTATGGAAGCGATCGCGATCGCCAATATATCCCCAATCAATCTTCTCCATTTCTGCAAGTAAAATCTCTAGTTTATCTGGCTCAAAATTAGTAAGATATTGATGTAATACTGCTAATTCGTTGGCAACAAAACCAGGATCGATCGCCTCGTAAGCAGATTCATAAAGACAATGCGATCGCATTAACGCACCAATATCATGATCTGGACTGATTAAACGAATTGCAATCTTAAAAGTTTCCCCTGGAATCACTGCATCAGTTAAGAGAATACGTGCAGAAGAATCAAAGAGATCCCCAGCTTGAACAAATTTTTGATTCACAAAAATTTGTGCATCTTCACTCCACCAAGTTAAACAAAGTCGCAGGGCTAAATTTTGTAAAGTATAGCCATTCAAATGATTAGGAACAGTGATTTTTTGTACTAACCAGCGTACTTTTCTGCCCGCTTCCCAAACCAAATAACCCTTTTCATTGGGGGAAAATATTTGACCGGAAGTAGCGCGATCGCAACAATATCTATTTCCCGAATCATCAATATTAATCTCAAAATCTTCGGCAAAAACTGACCAATGACTCTGCACGTCTACTTGTGTCAGAGCGTGCAATTTCTCAATTATTTTTTCAAACTCTAAAATCATAACTTTTGCATTGACGGTAGGACAGATATTTGCAGTAAATTAATAAAAACTAGCTCGTCATTCTCTCATATATATAGAGATTATGTAGATAAAAATTGAATGCGGGGAATGAGAGGATCTTCGACTAAACCAACTCCGGTAAATCCCCAACGATCGATAATACTTTTTAATTGAGTTTGAGAGGCAGATTCGACACCAAAGCGATCGCGAATATCGGCTGCGTGGGTATTCAAATAACTTAAGGCTTCAAAATGTTCGCGAAATAGCAACAAAAATGCCGCCTTTTCATCATTGACTCGAGGACGAGCCACAAGATATTGACCATCGCTATGAGAACGAATCAGATAATGTATTTCCACCAATCAATTATCCTTAAACAATAAACAACGATCGCCAAAATAGAGAAGAATGCAAATTAGAGTTAAGCAGGGAAAAATCGCGGCTTGACATTCCATCGCTAAAAAAGTAGATAGGTTTTGCGCGGATAATCTGATCTATAATCTTAGGCGATCGCAACTTTGCAAATTTTAGTGTTTGTTTTGAAGACTGCGATCGCTCGTTGCCCAACCCCGCGCTAAATTCCCAGAGGTTCAGTAAGCAAAATGTTGCAGTGGCTCAAAAATCTCTCTCAACAACTCAGTCCGCAAACCTCCCCAACTGAGGATTCTAGCCCAGATGGAAACAGAGATGCGGATTTCGGTCAACCCTTGACCGACAAAGATTATGAATTTTTATTTACCCAGTTACTCGAGGGGATCGCTCACGGTTGGCAAGCATCGAGAGTAGAACGTTTTATTGCAGCCTTAGAGAACAGAGGCACTAAAGAAAAATGGGTTGAATGGCTACAGCGCTACGGGGCAAAAATTCTCGCCTCCCCTGCCCCAGAGCCTGCTCTGGCCGAACGCATGGTAGCTTTGGGAGAAATTACGCGATCGCTACCTTCCCTACAAAAACTTGGCGATACCGCAAGTGGGATCGGGCGCTTGCTTATGGCTCGAGAGAAAGGAGGAGATAGCGATACTTGGTCTTATGAGGCAACTTCTCCTCCCACGGTAGCGACTCCCGCAGTAGCAATAGATTCAACCTCTCCAGCAGAGCGATCGATTCCCTCTTCCTCTCCAGAAGAAAGTCAAGAAATCCTAACAGAAGGACTATCTTTTCCCTCTCCTTCTTCTCCTCCCCCTGTCTCCTCCGATTTCAGATGGGGAACCACCCCAGAAAATGGTGCCAAAACCATTACCCTGGACGAACTGTTAGTCAAGCTACAAGAAGATGGAAACTTGGTACAGCAAGTGGCTCAACGCTTGGGACTCGATAGCGAAGATCCCCAAGAAATCGTGCAGGAGTTGGTGAGACAAATCAACCAGCGTCAGAGCGCCCCACCTCCTGTCTCCTCCCCACCAGACTCGGAGGGAGATGAAGCGGAAATCGCCTTCAACCAAGGGGTAAAATTCTACGAAACTGGGGATTTTGAAAAAGCGATCGCCGCTTGGGATAAAGCCATTGAATTTAAACCGGATTATCATCAGGCTTGGGGAAATCGCGGTTTGGGATTAAAAAATCTCGGTCGCTACGAAGAAGCGATCTCCTCCTACGATCGCGCCATCGCCCTAAAAACGGATTTTCACAAAGCCTGGTACAACCGAGGCTTGGCTCTCGACGAATTAGGCCGCAGCGAAGAAGCCGTAAATGCTTACGATCGCGTCATTGAGATGAAACCAGACTTTTATAAGGCCTGGTACAGTCGCGGCAATAGTTTGGATGCCCTGGAAAAAAGCGAAGCCGCGATCGCCTGTTACGATCGCGCCATTGAATTGAAACAAGATTTCTACAAAGCCTGGTACAGTCGCGGGAATAGCTTAAAAAATATTCAACGTTACCAGGAAGCGATCGCCAGCTATGAGGGTGCATTACACCTTAAACCCGACGACTACGACAGTTGGTATAACCGAGGAGTCAGTCTTTTTCACCTGGGACGCTACGAGGAAGCGATCGCCTGCTATGAAAGCGCCCTAAACATCAAGCCCAACGATTACGGCTTATTCTGGCTCAGAGGCAATTCCCGCTTGGCCTTGGGAGACTATCTCGCCAGTCTCGCCGACTTCGATCGCGCTGGGGAAATTAAACCCGACTTCGAGAAAATTTGGGAATCTCGCGGACGACTTTTGGCAGAATTGGGACGCACGGAAGCGGCGATCGCCGACTACGATCGCGCCATCGCCCTCAGTTCCAACCCCGAAGCCTGGCACGGTCGCGGCGATTGTCTCAGAGGTGCCTATCGCTTTGCAGAAGCCCTCGAAAACTACGATCGCGCCCTGAGAATCGCACCGGACTCCGCCACCCTCTGGAGCGCTCGCGGGGCAACCCTGGTGGAACTAGAACGACCAGAAGAGGCGATCGGCAGTTACGATCGCGCCCTACAATTACAAGCCGATAGCTGGAAGACTTGGAAAGATCGCTCTAAAGCCGTTAAGCGATCGGGGGAACCAGATTTACTCTTGACGGCTTTAAGCCCCATCGCCCGCGCCTGTCCCAACCTCAACAAACGCGGCGCTGAGGGGGTTATCGCCAGCTTAGAACGAGGTTTGGAATGTCTGCCCCGCGATCGCTATCCCGAGGCTTGGGGAAGATTGCAGCAACATCTCGGTCAAGCCTATTATCACCGCGGCCTAAACACCAACGAACCGGGAATGTTTTGGCGCAAAGCCTTGAGTTGTTATGAAGAAGCCTTGCAAACCTTGACTCCTGAAGCCTTTCCCCTCCTGCACGCCCAGGTCTTGCAACAACAAATGCAAACCCACTTAGGGCTAGAAGAAAACAAACTCGTAAAATCTCTCTATAACACCGGTAGCAAACACCTGCAAAACGCCCTCAATGCTCCCGACTGTTCTGGGGAAAAACAACGCGCCTTGCTTCTCGCTGCCGCAAATTTTCATCGCTTAAGTGTAGACCTTGCCGTACAAGAAGGAGAACTGCTCCAAGCACTCCCTCGCGCCGAGCGGGGCAAAAATACCCTCTTCTCTGCCTTCCTCAATCTGCCCTTACTCCAAGAAAGTGGCCTTAAATGGACAGAAATACAACAATTATTAGGCGATCGCATGGCGGCCATTGTTTGGCACTTGGGTGATAACGGCTTAACCACCTTTATTCTCAAACCCAATACCCCAGAACCGATTGTTTTAGGACATACCCCCAATGTCGTTTTAAATGTCGTATTGAGTCCCTCCCTGCGCTCTCGGGTAGAACTCGCTAAACAAAGTAGCGAAGACTCTCTCTCTATTCTCCTAGAACTTTTGGGATTGGAAGGAGAGAGCAATACTTCCCTTTCCACTTATGGCGAACAAGCAGAATTAGAAGCAACAGAACCAGATAAGGGAGAAGCAACCCCAAAACCCGAAGCCGCAGACGAATATCGCGAAGCTCGCCAGCGTCTGTCCCAATTTGAAACTTGGTGGCAAACTTGGCAAAGGCGATCGCAGTCCCCAGCACTTCTATCGGAGCATTTAGCCGCAATGCTCGAAGAATTAGCCCAAATTTTGCGAATTCCTGGTTTGCTGCAAGAGTTTGAAAACGAGGATATTAATACCCTCCTGTTGATTCCCGATCGCGAATTGCATTTTCTGCCACTTCATGCCCTCTTACCCGATCGCTTTAACGTCACTTATTTACCCAGTCTCCAATTTACCAACTTCTCTGCCTCTGTCCCCAATAACGCAACTAACGCAACATTACCCGATCCTTGGCTCAAACCAAATGGCGAGATGGAAACTGCTTCCTCCTCCAGAGAGACGGGAAATACAGCCAAGCCGAAAATTGATGCCATTCTCAGCGCGGGCATTGAAAGCCAGGAGAATAAGAAAAATGAGGTTTTCTCCGCTTTACCTTATGCCACTCTAGAATCGGCGGTCATTTGCCAGGGGTTCTCTAACTCCCAGCATTTAACAAATCCCAAAACAGTAAAAGCGAAAACCCTTGAATCTCTCGCAAAAGGATATCGCTTTTGTCACCTATCAACAAATGTTACTTACAATTGTAAGTCTCCACAAAAGTCAGCGATTTTGTTTCCTGGAGAATCATCGTTAACATTGGCAGAATTACAAGGGCTATCCCTGAGCAGCATTGAGTTATTTGGGTTTTCAGGAGTAGAAACCCTTTGCGGTCAGCCGGTTGACTCTGCCGCGATCGAGCGTTATACGGGATGGGGAGCAGCACTGTTAGGAGCGGGAGTTACTTATGTTTTCTACCCTCTCTGGTATGTAGACTCCATCGCTCGTATTCTTTTCAGCAGCGAATTTTATCGCTGCTTGTCTCGTGGTTCAACTCCCCCCATCGCCCTCAAACAAGCACAACTCTGGCTGCGAACCGTAACCTATGGGGAATTAGTCTCTTGGTATGGCGATCGCTTGGCAGAATTGGGCAATACAGGCAACCCTAATCGTTTAGTATTAGAAGAAGCCGTGACTCGCATTCAAAGTGACCCCACGAAAATGCAGTTAACAACCCCACCTTATGCTCATCCGTATTATTGGGGAGGGTTTAAAATACTGGGCAAACCTTTTCAATAATTGATTATCAAAGAATCATCTCTCGCTATTTTTAGGTAGGAGTTTGGTATTTTTAGTAGGGGTTTGGTCACCAAACCCTATAGACAATGAGAATATCAACCGGTAGCAGGATTATCAGATTTGAGGCAATCTGTAATGATAGGTTACAACAATAGATGATGTAGTTTTTCTCGACCTTCAAACCATGAGTGAAGTAAATTCCGGTGTTGCTGAAGATATCCTTCCCCGCGAAGTTCGGGTAACTCAACTTCAGAACTTGATAGAAACCCTTCGCATTGCTGAAGAAATCGCCAGTAAGGGCTATTTAATTAGCAGTTCCGAACTTGCAGATTTAATGGATGTTAACGCCAGTGCCGTAACCAGTCGCGGTGATAATTGGTCTTGGCGAAACTGGGTCATTTCCCGTGTGCGTCGAGAAGGCAATCAAATTCTCTGGCAATTGGAACGAGTTGATTAGTGATTAGTGATTAGTGATTAGTGATTGCACTATTCCTTCAAGTTCAATAAACTCGTCCTCGCCACTGTTTCGGTTTTTGTAGAGAAGAGAGAAAAATGCGAGACACTGCGAGGATATCCGCCAGAGGAGATAACCAAAACAGCCAAGAAGCCAAAGTTTTGCTTACCCCTGCGTAAGAAGGGGCGATCGCCATTAAAATTAACCATCGCAGGAGGACAAGAAACAGATTTAAGGCGATCGCCAGAGCAATAACCAAGGTGCGATCGCCCCACAGCCAGGCAGACCCCAAGCCCAGTAATACAGGCAAAGGGAAACCTTGAACCGCCGACAGCAGCCAGACATCTCCCCAAATTTGCCCAAGGGAAGAAGCGTCCTTAAGATCGAGCGATCGCCCCCATTCTTGCCAGGTTTCTTTTGCTCCCTCATACATTCGTACCTTTAACACTCCCTTGCCATCTAAAAAGCCAACTTTATAGCCTCGGGCAGCGATGAAACGAGCAAGGGTGACATCATCACAAAATGACGCTTTTGCACATTCATAACCGCCAACGGCGGCCAAAACGGAACGACGGCAAAAAAAGCACTGTCCATTAGCCATAACTCGTTCCGGAGTCGAAGCATCGCTGCCAGAAGGATTAAAGCGATATAGTAAAGTCGTCAACAAAGCCGGTTGCAGCCACCATTCTCCTGGATAATGCAAGATGAATTGAGGAGAGAGAGAAATTAAATCATAATTTTCCCTGCCAGCAATTTCGACTAAACTCGCCACTAAACCGGGTTGAGGTTGGGTATCCGCATCAAGTCCCAAAACCCACTCACTTTCTGGGGAACTTTGCCTAAATCCATAATCTAACGCCCAAGGACGACCCACCCAGTCAGGAGGAAGGGTCGGATCGGTTAAAAGGAGAGGTTTTGGAGATGTTTCAGAAGTCTGAATATTTTTTACTAATTCTCTTGTCCCGTCTCGAGAATTGCTATCCACCACCAAAATTTCCCTCACTTCTCCCCCTTGTTGGCTCAATCCCTGCAAACAAGGGCTAAGGCGTTTAACTTCATTGAGAGTGGGAATAACAATACTAACAGTCCCGCTACCCTCTATCGTTGACTCCCGAGGGGTGAGGGGAGGAAGGCGAAAAGCCCCTTTCAATAAGCGAGAGAGAAGAATAAACGTTGCGGGGAGAGTCCAACAAATCAAACCTAATGCAAGGGCGCTGATGAGAGAAAGAGACATAGGGGAAGTATTCAAATTGATGTTAATTTATCTCAAATTTGGAGTCTGCTAGGGCTTAATTCTGCCCTCCAGATAATTAGACTCGAGCTAATGTAACTTCTTCACCTTGATCTTGATATTTTCCTTGACGAGAGGAATAACTAACTTCACAAGGTTCTCCTTTTAAAAAGAGAAGTTGTACTACTCCTTCATTCGCATAGATGCGACAATCTGCACTCGAAGAATTAGAAAACTCTAAGGTTAAATATCCTCGCCATCCTGCTTCTGCGGGAGTTAAGTTAGCAATTAAACCACAATTATGAACGAAAACTCCAGATTCTAGAGCAAAATTTCCTGCCTCTGGGACAGTTAAGCAATAAACATCGTGAGTTCCGGCGACATTTCGCACCGAGACAACTTTGTGGTTTTTATATGTTGTTCCTCGAAATGAATGAATCACTTTAGGGAATCGGCGAAAAACAGAACGGTCGCAATTTAGCAGTCGAGCTGCTCCGCGAATTGAGCCAGCTTGATCCAACGCATCTCGAACCGATTCAGCAGTTATCTCATGCCTTGTGCGACCAGAGTCAACTAATGCCTTCATCTGTTGAGACTGGCGAGAACGACGAGTACCATCATCATTCGCCCACGCTTCTTTTGAGAGTCGCCCTGTATTTTCTCTAGCCTGTTGAGATGTGTAGTAATCTAGCATCGCTTCTCTATGTGCCTGACGAGTGGCATCGGAACAATTGCGCCGTTGTTCTAACACAGCCTGTCGAGTGGCAGCGTGTTTAGGATCATGCCAAAATGCAAGCGCACTGCGACTTTGCTTCTCTGAAAACCTTCGCATCCATTCAGGATCTTGTTTTAAGGAAGCAATCGCTTGCCGTACTGACTTACCATGCTCTTCTGGATCAAAATCACCGCCATAAGTCAAGCTATTGTGCATTCTAATGTGTTCTGAACTGTTCATGCGGATTAAGTTCCACGGACAGTTATTGATGCGGTTGTGATCAAGATGATGGCGGTGCGTATTAGGCTCGTCTTCGTAAATAAAATTATTGAGATTCCATTCATCACTAAGACGATGAGTTGGATAAAGATGACCATTGAGCGGCTGATAAACCATTTCATAGCCTCGTGCAACCTGTCGATATAGGGGCATTAGACAATCGTTAGTGTGTAAATCCTGTGCTTGTACCATACGACCATCACGCCTCATAAAGAGATGGTCTGGTGTGCAGAAAACTGATTCTTGATTATCAAGAATCACTTCTACTAGAGAGTCCTGACCAATGTAGCGGGGATTTTCTAAAAGGGTGACAATTAAACGACCATGCTCGCCAATACTGTATCCCCAAAACTGCTCACCCTGCTCTGCACGGTGGGTCATTTCTTCAAGTGTAGGAGATGTACCATCGACTAGAGCAACTCTAGTATCACCTCGAAAACAACGAGCATAACTTGATTTACCAATACAAAGAATTGTAATATCATCGGGAACTTCTAATTTTTCTAACGCAACGCCCAATCCATAAGAATGAGCAGGTAAAATGAAGAAACTTCCGTTTTCATCTGTGTGAATTTGTACGGGTTCTAGATTATCAGGATTAAAATTTTTCGGATCGACAACTGTTCCCGGAATATGGCGAAACACGCGAAATTCTTTGGGGGAAAGGCGAATATCATAACCAAAGCTACTTAAACCGAAAGAAATAACAGGTAATTCCTCAACGCGACGAATTAGATTAGACTCAAAAGGGACAATCATTCCCTGAGATGCCATCTTTTTAATCCAAGTGTCATTCTGAATCACGATTCTCTCCCGAATTTTTCAATTAATTATACCAAAAGAGTTATCCTAAGAGGGTCAAATGCCAAGAAAACTTTCTTTTAATGCGCTTATTTTAGCTGGGGGACAAAGCTCGAGAATGGGACAAGATAAGGCATTACTTCTGGTCAAGGGCATTCCTTTTATTCAACAAATTTATCATGTTGCGGCACAATGCTGCGAATCTGTTTATCTTATTTCTCCTTGGCCGGAACGATATTACTCTATTTTGGGGAATAATAGCAAGATTCATTTTTTAGCAGAATCTACGAAGGGAGAAGGTTCTCTGGTTGCATTTTTGCAAGGATTAAAACAGATTGAAAAGCAGACTGATTGGCTTTTACTTTTAGCGTGCGATCTTCCTTTATTAAATCCTGAAATCCTACTCAACTGGTGCAAAAATTTACAGGATATTTCGCCTGATATTTTAGCTTATGTTCCTCAAAGTAACAATTTTTGGGAACCGTTATGTGGCTTTTATCGCCCTGAGATTTTACCCGATTTAGAAGATTTTATCAATTGTGGGGGACGTTCATTTCAGACTTTCTTAGAGACTGTTTCTACTTGCGCGATCGCATTAGGCGATCGCGAACAAAAAATGCTATTGAATTGTAATACTCCTGACGATCTAAAACGAATCAATTAGAACTATTATTTAATCCAAATAAGGCAGGCTTTAATATCATTTGTAGTGAGTTCGGAAAAATCCTCTAAAATTTCTTGTTCTGTCATGCCTCCTGCAAGATATTCTAAAATATCATACACAGTAATTCGCATTCCTCGAATACAAGGTTTTCCACTTCGTTTTCCGGGTTCAATGGTAATGATATCTTGATAGTTCATAAAAAATAAGTTTACCTCTTAGGAATTGTTCATTGAAAGTAGAGAATCTAACTCTTTTTTGCCATCAAGTTGATAGAGATCGTCGCAGCCTCCAATATGGCGATCGTTGATAAAAATTTGAGGAACACTTCTGCCACCATTTGCTCGTTCTGCCATTTTATCTCGCGCTGCATTATCTCCATCAATTTTGTATTCTTTAAATTTAACCCCTTTCCACCAAAGGAGTAACTTAGCGCGAATACAAAAGGGACAAGTTTGCCAAGTATAGATTTCTACGTCAGCTTTAATTTGTTCGGGATGTCTGCCTAATAAAGAATTTAACATGGTCATTAGTAATGGGTAATGGGTTGATAATTAGCGCCTTTTTATCCTTTATCTATGCCTACCGTCTCCTTCTCCCCCCATTCTAGAGTATCTTTAATTTCCTGACCATTATGATAGGCTGCAACTAAAAGCCCGCAGGTTTTTCCCCAGGCGATCGCCCCCGTTGCATCCAAAGAAATTGCCCCTAAATCTCGCTTGTTGGCGACGCATTCTTGGATCGATCGCGACATAGATTCAGCCAGGGATAATCCATCCGTAACACGCACTACTATTTTAGCAGCCAGACATTCATCAATAATATCTTCACCAATCCCCGTGCAACTAACCCCCGCTTTAGCTGTAGCATAATTTCCCGCCGGCATAGCAGAGTCGCTGACTCGCCCAATGCGTTCAAATCCCTTCCCTCCCGTAGAAGTTCCTGCTGCTAATTTCCCGTTGCGATCGAGAGCAACGACACCAATTGTACCCCGTCCCGCCTCCTCCGACCCTGCAATAACTCCCGCCATCTTTTTCTGAAAATTATCTTTGCGTTCTTCTGTCCACTCTTTTAAGCGCAAATCCGTGAGGGTATTATAAATTGGTATTTGTAATTCTCGCAAAAGTTCGCTGGCACCAAAATCGGAAAGAACGCGATCGGATTGGGTTTGCAAAAATTGTGCCAAATTGATGGGATTCTTAAGGCGAGAAACGTTAATGGTGCCGCTAAAACGCTGATGGGTTCCATCCATCAAAGATGCACTCATGCGAACCTGTCCGTCGGATTGTAACACCGATCCGGTGCCTGCATTAAAACGCGGTTCATCCTCCAGGAGTTGACAGCCTCGAACTACGGCATCCGTGGCATTTTCGCCCTGGAGGAGGCGATCGTAAACATCTCGAACAATCTCCTGTAGAGAGTTACGAACATCCACTAAACCGCCTTTTCCTTTTAAAGAATTCCCGGCCCCACCATGAATAATTAATTTTGGTTGCATCACGAATCAATTGATAATGTTTACAAATTGTGGGGGTTTGGTCACCAAACCCCTACGTCAAACCACGCGATAGACAAAGCGTAAAGCTGCCCATGTTTTGACATCTAACTTATAATTGTCGTCCGAGGGTGCAAACCCACTAGCATTATGCAAATCTTGTAATAATGCCCGAGTCACCTCCATCGGTTGAGTCGCCCCAATCAAGCGATTGTTTTTATCGTTAGGTGTCGTTAGAGTGGCGAGAAATTTGCCTAAATTGTCAAAAGGCGATCGCGAACAAATCACAATCATTTCTCCTATTCCGGGGGTTGTCACGGTAAAACCATTGAGAGTTGATGCCAGTTTTGGCAGTTGCAAGACGCTCCCAGGCTCGATAATGATATTTTGTAACTTGATTTCCTTGGTATCTAGACTGGGGGAACTGTAAAAAACGAGGGGATTGCCATTGGTTTGAATTCCTAGCAAGGCGAAGTAAAGAGGGCGATCGCCTCCATTTTCGATCTCGAACTCAATGGACTCTCCCAAAGGCACAGTCAGTAATCCTTCCTCAAAACGATTATTCGCTGGTTTTTGGACGACAAAACCCCGCGTCCGACCTTCGATCCTGCGAGAAAGTTGGGGGTTCAGCACTTGTAAACTGGCTTTTACCGCGAGTTGGGACGAGGCTTCATTGACGATCGCCTGCCATAATTTAACGGCTAATAAGGTGTTAAATTTGGGGGCTAATCGTTCGACGGCTGCTTTAATCGCTTCGTCACTTTTGCCTAGGGTGTTGGGTAGAGAAACATAGCCAGAAGAAAATAATCCGTATCCTTGAGGAAAAGATTGTTTGGCATTGAGAGTATCCGCGACCAGAGAAAGGGGACTATTGGCACGACTAAAGAGACAATCTGCCGCTTTTTCCCCCGCCGTTACTACCGCAGAAACCGTAGAAATGTTGCCAAAAGCGCTGGTTGCGTCTACTCGTTCGATCCGACTGAGTTTCGCGTCTAAGGCCACAATTAAGCCAATTTTTCGCGAGAGAACCCGCAGGGATTCTTCTACGGGTTGACCAGGGAAAAGAGAGTTTTTTGGGTTTTCTAACTTATTAACCCGTTCTGCTTTGACCGTTAACCCCGATCGCGAGATGACTTTTAAGGCGATCGCGCCAGGTTCTGGGGTTACAAATTGGGAGTTGACCCCATCGTTTTGTAAGGCGACAATGGGCAATCCTGGCAGATGGAGAGAAACCGCATTATTTTGGCTGTCAACGGTAGTAATGAATCCTTCTGAACCCAGAGGGGATTCCGGTTGGCTAAAATAAGCCAAGGCGGTCGCCTCTTGGCTTTGGGAACCCAACTTTTGCGGGCGCTGAGTGCCAATTCCTTGCATTTGCGACGCACTGCGATTAAAGACAGTTTGCAGGGTCATGGGAGATGTTGCTTGCCAGAGGGCTTGTACGAGAGAATAGGTAAACAATCCCGCACTAAACCCGTCCCAAGCAACTTCGATCGCGCTTTCTCCTTCTCGGGCGGCTTGTAAGAGAATGCCTGGAATTTTGAGGTTTTGACCCAAGAGGCGATCGAGGGTTTTTCCCTTTTCTGTGCCTGTTTCTAGCAAGGTGAGTGCTGTCTGGGGGGTAAATTTAACCACAGCTTGAGAAGTCGATCGCGATCGCGAGTTTCCTTGGGGATTGTTTTCTTTCCCGACATAACTGGTATCGAGTACCATCGTCAGATTTGTCGTGGCTAGAGATCTCCCCCATAAAATCAAAATTTCTTCCAAAATCCCTTCTTCCCCCAACTTCCCCCCTGCGGTTAGCAAGCAGTTCGCAAGATTTGCCTCTGAGGGAGAAAGTTCCACCTTACCTCCACAGCCACTAAAGTGAAATAAAACACTATCTCCGGCTTTAGCTTGGGGAAGCAAAAATTCTGCAAATGCGGCCTCGATATTGTCTCGGGTTGCTTTCGCGTCAGTTAGGACGAGAATATCTTGCGGGTTAAAGCCAAAGCGGTGAATTAATAATTCCTGTTGCAGTTCTACATCGGTCCCGCAGCCTTGCAGGATGTTCTGCGTACCATAGCGATTGATGCCCACCAATAAGGCTAATTTTCGCCCTTTGGATTGGGCGAGGGCTTGGAAATGGGAAGCAATCCCCAAAGGAGTTAGGCGATCGCCTCCCCCCGCACCCATTCCCGTTGCGAGGAAGGCTAGTCCAGCACCTTGCAAAAAAGTTCGCCGATCCAATCCCATACCCGTTAGCTCTGAAATTTCCGTTCCTAGCCTAACAGGTTTTTGGGAGCTATTACTGCTTTAATTCAGCTTTTTGCCTGCATCGCCCGGGATAGTTCTGCGGCCACTTCGGGACGAGAAAACTGCGGCGGGGGTAATTCTCCCCGTCGTAACATTTCTCGCACTTTTGTTCCGGAAAGGTGAACTCGCTCTTCTGGCTTGCTGGGGCTGGTTTTGGTGGTGGCCATCTGTTGAGTGCGAGTACAATAAAAGGCGTGTTCAAATTTCATCGGTTGAATGCCCATTTCTCCAGGTTCAAACTCATCAAAAATATGTTGAGCGTCGTAGGTGCCATAATAGTCACCGACTCCGGCATGATCGCGACCGACGATAAAATGGGTACAGCCATAGTTTTTACGCACGATGGCATGAAAAATGGCTTCTCTTGGACCGGCATAGCGCATGGCGGAAGGGTTAATGGCTAAAATGACCCGATTTTGCGGGAAGTAATGTTCCATCATAATTTCATAGCAACGCATTCGCACATCGGCGGGGATATCGTCGCTTTTGGTTGCGCCGACGAGGGGATGTAGGAATAGTCCGTCAACGGTTTCCAGGGCGCATTTTTGGATATATTCGTGGGCGCGGTGGATGGGGTTGCGGGTTTGAAAGCCGACAATGGTTTTCCAGCCTCTTTCTTTAAATTGGGCGCGAGAGGCGGCGGGATCGATTTGGTATTTGGGGAAGAGGGGATGATCTTCCCGTTGCAATAACCAAACGGGACCGGCTAAGTTGACTTCGCCTTGGTCGTAAATTACTTTTACTCCAGGGTGTTTGGTTGTGTCGGTTTTGTAGACGTTGATGGCTTCGTGAGCCTTACTGTAGCGATATTTTTGCGTTAATTCTAAAATACCGACAAAACGACCTTGTTTATCGTCTAGCCTAATCCAAGTTCCTTCTTTAAGAGAATTGGCTGTTTCTTCGCTGACGGAAAGGGTGACAGGAATTGACCAAGGTAAGCCGTTAGCGAGACGCATATCGGTGACAACGGTTTCGTAGTCTTTGGATTCCATGAAACCCATGAGGGGACTAAATCCACCGATCGCAATCATTTCGAGGTCGGAAAGGGCGCGATCGTCGAGTTGAATGCGAAGGAGGCGATCGCCTTGTGCTAAAAACTCTTGTCTTTCGGCATCTGTAGCAATACGGTTAATCAAATGACCGCCGTGGGGAGGAATTTCTTGGGGAATACTCATAAAATACTGCACATTTTCCAATTGCTTTTGCAGGTTAATTTTATCAGGTCGGAGATCCCCCTTTGGATTTCCGGCTGCAATTTACGGGGGGGCGATCGCAAAAGGCTGTATAGTAAATGGACAAAATTTCCTTGAACCTACATGGCTAAACTGTCTACTGAACTCAATCGTTACTTCTTTGAGGAAGACCGCAAACCCGAGGTTAAATTGGGAGATATTCTGGCGATCGCGGGAGAAAGAACGTTTGGTTTCTTATTTGTTCTCTTGGCACTTCCTTCGGCTTTACCTATTCCCGCACCTGGTTATTCTACTCCTTTTGGGTTTCTGATTTTCATTTTAGCGGTTCAGTTCATTATCGGCTCAAAACAGCCTTGGTTTCCCGCTCAAGTGTCTAATGCTACGATTAAGGTGGAGACAGCCAGATCGGTTCTTAAAAAAGGACTTCCTTGGTTACGAAGATTGGAGAAAATCACCAAACCGCGTCTTGTTTTTGTTTGTACTCGCTTACCCGGAAGAATTGTCGTCGGAAGCACGATCGCCTTGATGGCAATTTCGATGATGATTATTATTCCAGGTACGAATACTTTACCGGCAATGGGTATCTTTTTGACGGGCTTGGGATTAGTTGAAGATGATGGTTTAATTGCTCTGACTGGCACACTATTTTCCCTGTTAGTTGCGGTTTTAATGGTTTCTGTTATTGTCGCTGTTATTTATGGCGGTAGCAGTCTGATCGATCTGATCAAAGAGTTAATTAAAGGATAAGGCGATGCTGGGAATTTCCCGCGCTTATGGTAATGGCCAATCGTGCTTATTTTATTGAAACAGAACCTCTGGAAAAAGCGGGGGAAGCTGGGGAAAAATTGGTTTGGAATGCTGTGCAAGGGGCATTTTCTCAACAAGAATGCCTCGGTTATTGGCGCTATCCTATCTTTTCTCAACAGGGGAAGTATCGCAAAGAACCTGATATTTTGCTTGCCGATCGCCAGTTGGGTTTAATCATTATTGAAGTGAAATCTATTGCGATCGCGCAAATCCTCAATATTTCTGGGCATCAATGGGAATATCAGAATTATTATACCCCAACGGGAAACCCTTATCAGCAAGCAGAGAACCAACTTTTTAGTTTACTGGAATATTGCGATCGCGAACCCATTCTCAAAAACAAAGTGATGGGACGCGCTTTGATTGCTTTACCCTTAATTACTGAGTCGGAATGGCAAACTAGAGGTTTTCACCAACTCCCCAGCAATCCCCCTATTTTATTTAAAAATAGTTTACAAAATAATCTACAAAATAAGCCGGATATTCTGGCTGCGATCGCGGCTATTTCTGCTCTGAGAACTGCACCTAAACTCACCCAAGAACAATGGAAACTACTCCTTTCTATTCTAGCAGGAACTCCCCTTTATTGCAAGCAAAATTATCCTATTTTTAGCAAAAAACAAAATCGCGGTCAAGCCCTAATTAAGCTCAAAGAATGGGTCTCTGAAGTGGATATGCAACAGGAAAGAATTGCCAAACAAATTCCGCCTGGATGTCAGCGCATTCGCGGCATTGCTGGCTCAGGAAAAAGTGTGATTCTCT
This sequence comes from Spirulina sp. CCY15215, assembly GCF_016888125.1. Lineage (GTDB taxonomy): Bacteria > Cyanobacteriota > Cyanobacteriia > Cyanobacteriales > Spirulinaceae > CCY15215. The sequence goes on along the minus strand of NZ_JACSWA010000555.1, from coordinate 27,791 downwards.
GTCAAAAAGCAGCACATATTCACCTCAAATATCCTGAGTGGAAAATTGCTCTTGTTTTCTTCTCTCGCAGTCTCTATCAACCCATTCTTGAACAACTCGATCGCTGGCTGCGCTATTTCAGTAACGATGAAGTAAGTTACGATCCTAAAAATCGCAACTTACTCATTCTTCACGCTTGGGGATCGCGTAAACAACCGGGGTTTTACAGTACCTTAGCTTGGGAATCAGGAATCCCCAGTTTAAGCGCCAATCAAACCGAAAGCAAGCAACCCAATGAAGCCTTAGCAGAAGCCTGCATTCACCTATTAAAAGAGGCAGCTATTCCGCAACTTTTTGATGCAATTCTCATTGATGAAGGACAAGATTTAATCAGCGATCGCAGCAAATTTGAAGATAAACAACCCTTCTATTGGTTAGCTTATCAATCTTTGCGACCAACAGATCCAATTCATCCTCAAAAAAGGCGATTAATTTGGGCTTATGATGAGGCACAAAGTTTAGAAAGTTTGCGAATTCCCAGTGCAAGCGAACTCTTCGGAGAAGACTTGGGACATTTGGTAACGGGACGGTATTTAGGAGGCATTAAAAAGAGCGAAATTCTCTCTAAATGTTATAGAATACCCCATTTAATTTTAACCGCCGCTCATGGGATTGCAATGGGGTTATTACGCCCTCAAGGAATGCTAACAGGAACCACAAGAAAGGAAGAATGGCAAGCGATTGGTTATGAAGTCACAGGTAAGTTTTATCCTCAACAAAAAATCACCTTACATCGTCCCCCAGAAAACTCTCCTAATCCTATTGCTAAATTTTGGCAAGGGGCTAATATTGAATTCCAAATTTTCCGCGATCGCCAGCAAGAACTTTCCCATCTTGCTCATAATCTCATTCATAATTTAAGATACGATCATTTGCGTCCCAGTCAACAAATTTTAGTGATTGTATTAGGACAATTTTTCGAGGCGACCCAACTAGAAACCCATGTTGCTAATTTCTTAATGCAGCAAGGATTGGATATTTATCTTCCCAGTACCTCCGATTGTAATATCCTCAAAAGCGATCGCCATAATTATCATCCCGATCGCTTTTGGTGGGAAGGTGCAATCACCGTTTCTCGCATTCATCGCGCCAAGGGACATGAAGCAGATCTGGTGTATATTATTGGTTTGGATGGAATTGCTAAAAATGAAAGCAATATAGCATTACGAAATCAATTATTTGTGGCTTTAACCCGAACTCGAGCCTGGGTCAATTTAAGCGGTATTGGTTCATATCCTTTTTATGAAGAATTCCGTCAGGTTTTACGCTGTGGCGATACCTTTAATTTCACTTATAAACGTCCTCCTCAACGAGAACTTAGTGTCACTGATGCAGGAGAATTATTAGAACGTTATCGGTTAGGAAGGCGCAATTTTCGTAATGCCGATCTAGAAAATATTCAACTTCCCAATGCTTGTTTAAAAAATGTGAATTTGATCGGTGCAAATCTACGGGGGGCGAACTTAGAAAACACCGATCTAGAGGGGGCAAAATTGATTGCGGCTGATTTAACGGGAGCTATTTTAAAAGGGGCTAATTTGCACAAAACCAAATTAATGCAAGCAAACCTAACAAGAGTTGATTTTCAAGATGTTGATTTATCTTCCGTTATTCTAGAAATTGAATGATAACATAGCACAAAACCCTCTTTTTGTCAAGGTTTCAGTCCTCAGTTTCCTCCGTCGGAATTGGCCAAGAAGGAAAGAGATTTTGCCCGCGATCGAGTCTGCCTTTGAGGATAAAGGCGATCGCGCCGATCATAGCCAAAAAGACAATAATACCGACAACCCATCCCCAAGTTTGTTGCCCCCTTCTCGTCGAAATTTCCCCTTGTTCTTCCAGCATCAAGTCTTCTTCTGTATCCACATCTTCAAATAGAGAATTTATATCTTGTTCTGAGGCAATTTTCACTTCCTCGGGCAGATCGTCAGGATCGATTGAAGGGGTAGAATAGCGAACCTTTTCTTCTTCCCAAACCTCCGTTTTTCCCTCAATTTCCACCTCTAATGGCAATTCTTCCTCATTTGAGTCTCGTTCCATTGCTGGCATCTTTAAGGGCAAATCTGCTCCGACCCAGCCATTGCTATTACTGGGTTGAAGGGGTAATTGGCTCTCAAATTCCGTAGGAATATCTTTGTCTGTAGAAGGGAATTTGCCGGGATTAACTAACTCTGAATATTGAGTCGAAACACTATAAAGCGCCGCAACAATTGAAGTATTATCGTGACCATTTTTTTGATTAGCCAACTTAATCAAATACTCGATCGCATTTTCTAAACTCTGTCTTCCTGCGAGGACATTAGGCGCAAATTCAGCCCAATACTGATCCAGTAACTGATTATCACTTAACCCATCAGAACAGAGTAGTAATATCCCATCCTCCTCAATAATAAAACGCTGAATCGTCGGGCGCAGGCGATCGGCTTCTCGAGTCCCCAGGGCCTGGGTTAACGCCCCCGCATCGGGACGTTGAGCGGCAGTAATAGGCAGACTGCGGGCTAGGCGGATTTCCCGCGTAGTGACATCATCATCCACCGTCAATAATTGACAATAGTTTTCCGTAATCCAATAAGCGCGACTGTCTCCCACGTGAACTAAATAGAGTTCGTGACCGTTTCCGACCCCCGAGGCCAAATTCGCGACTTGTTGGGGGAGTTGTATCGCCATCACCAATGTGGTCGCCATGCGTCGCCTGGACTCTCGCTTTTGTTCGTCATTGCGAAAACAAATGAGATTATTAGCAATGCGAACGATCGCCGTTAATTGTTCCTCGACCAAATCTGGTGGCATCAAGTCCGGGTCTTCTACAGATTCCGCCAGTAAAGCGTGAACTTGAAGTTTGAGGGATTGGATCGCTAATTGGCTGGCTACTTCGCCCCCTTCGTGACCGCCAATGCCATCGCAAACTAACATTAAATGAGAAATCAAACTGCCCGGTTCTTGACTGCCATTGCGGGCAAGTTCTGCGGCGGTGGGATAGTAACTATCTTCATTGCTCAATTGTTGCGGTCCCGTGTCCGTAGCGCTGGCAACTTGAATGCGGATGGGTTTTCGTGCAGCTTGTTCGAGGAGGAGTTGATTGAGAGTTTTACGCAGGGTTGTATAAGTGATAGCATCGCTTTTTAACTCCGCCGCGATCGCCTCCAGTTTGGGGGCAATTTCCGAATGGGCGGTGCGGGCCAGGGAAGCCCAACTTTCCCCGAGTTGTCTGAGGGTGACAACTGTAGCCGCTTTTGCCACGGCAATTCCTCCTTGCGATCGCGCCTGGGAATTGCCCAAACGTTCGCTATTAGTGAAGAGTTCCCGCAAGCGCAATCTCCATCCTTCCACCCGCAAATTGTCCTCCACCAACAGAGAGGCTGCAACGCCGCGATCGCTGAGGGGATTCCAAAGATGAAGGACTTGCCATAACCAATAGATTTGACGCAACCCAGAGGCATCTAGCCAGGCTTCCTCGAGGGTTGGATAGAGAAGTCCGCGATCGTCAGTGGGAATATTATTTAACAGCAGAATCAGAGAATTATTAAAGGAACAAATCCCATAAATTTCCGGTAGATGTAGCCGATAGGGATAAAGATGTAAGTAAGGCAAACAGCGATCGGGAATGGGATTGGGAAGTTGCGGCGATCGTTCCGAATAAATATCCTGCCAAATTTGCGAGGCAACAATTTTATATCTCCCATCGATGACATTTGGGGGAGATAATTGGGGGGCGATCGGGCTGACCGCCCAAAGATAGGGATGGGGCTGGGGTTGAGAACGAGGCATGGGCGGGGGAAACGGGGAAGAAATGCAATAAAACCTTAACAGTTAAGGACCCTTCTGTATGCAGTGTAATATCAAATTCGACGGCTCTAGGGATCGAATTGACCGATCTTGTGCCTAAATTTAATTAAAATAGTGAGGGAATTACGATCGCCCTGCTAACCTAAAGCGACAATTCAGAGCAGCACTTTTTCTTGTTATCGTTGTCAGCCTCGTGCAGCTAAAGAAACCTCTCAAAATTGATTTAAGTCGTGAGTATCCTTGTCCTTGTCGGCGGCGGGGTCAACTCAAACCTATTATCCTGACCGATGCCTTTGGCTGCGATCGCTGTCAGCAAATTTTTGTGGTGGCGCAAAGCGGTTGCGTTATCGAACAATTGGCGACGACTTATTCTTCTGAGAGATCGTGGCGATGGACGGGAAATCGCTGGATTGTGAAACGGCCTCCTCTGAGGCAATATTACCTGCCTCTGTTGGGGATTTTGGCTTTGTTAATCTTAATCGCAGGGTTATCTATCGGGCGATCGGGATTTATGCACATTTTCTTGCCAATCTTAGTGGTATTGTTGGTGATCGTTCCGGCTTTTATGATTTGGCTCTCCTATCGCCGTTAACCCCCTCTAACGCTAGATGACCCGAGAAGATAACGATACTGTAACATCCATTCCCGAACTGGTTCGACAAGCCGATCGCGCTTCGGTGCAACTGGCGACTACTCTGGGAGTCGAACGCAGTTTGGCGATCGCCTCTCTAGCTAAACGCCTGGAAATGGCTCAAGCTGAGATCCTGGAAGCGAATACTTGGGACTTGGAAACCTCTCGGGATATGGCCATTCCTGAAAACCTACGGGAGTGGTTGAAGTTGACCCCGGAACGTTTGCAGAAAACCGTGCAAATTCTCCAACGACTGGCAAATTTAGCAGATCCGATTTTGAAGGTCAGACACGCTTCCCCTCCCGTAGAATCTTCTCAAACTTACTATCAGTTAATGCCTTTGGGGACGATCGCTTTGATTTATGAGTCTTTTCCTGAATTGGGGGCGATCGCGGCGGGATTTTGCTTAAAAACGGGCAATGCGTTGATTTTGCGGGGGAGTAGTGAAGCCAGTCATACTAATGCCACCATCGCGGGGATTTTGCGGGGGGCGATCGCCCAGAGTAATTTACCCTCGGAAAGTATTGTCACAATTCCCGCAGAACAAGGGTCTTCAATTCAAGAACTGGTGACGCAAAATCAGGCGATCGATTTGGTCATTCCCTATGGGCGTGCTAGTCTGATTCAGAAGGTGTCCCAGTTGTCAACTATTCCGGTTTTGCCCGCCGCGATCGGCAATTGTTATTTATATTGTTCTCCCAGTAGCGATTTAGATGTAGTACGGGAGATGATTCTCGACAGTCATGCCAGCGAACCAGATCCGGTGAATGCGATCGAAAAGGTTCTCATTTGTCGCGAGGGGAATTTTTCTTCTTTGATGCGGCTGTTTGCCAGTTTACAAGAAAAAGGTTTTACTTTGAGAGGGGATGAAGAAATGTGCGCGGCTTTTCCAGAGGAATTAAAATTAGCCGCAGAAAAGGAGTGGGAAAGTGCTTATTTAAAAAAGAGTGTTGCCTTTAAAGCTATAGGGGACATGGATGAGGCGATCGCCTGGATCGATCGCTATAGTAGCGGTCATGCGGATTGTTTGGTCACGGAATCTTATAGTGAGAGTCAGCAATTTGCGCGAGGGGTTAATAGTGCCTTGGTATATATTAATTCGTCTCCCCGTTTTTACCGCTATCCTCAACGCAGCGATGCTGTATTTTTGGGTATTTCCAATCAGAAAGGTCAGCGACGGGGACTGATTGGTTTAGAAAGTTTGATGACCATGAAACAGATCGTACAAGGTAAAGGTTTTTGATGGCGATCGATAAAACTTTTTAAGGAGGGGTAAAAAAAGATACTTTCTCAATTGCTGAGTTTAGGTGCTGAGTTTAGGTGCTGAGTTTAGATGCTGACTTTAGGACAAGGTTTTAGGGATTGTTTGTCTAAAGAAGACTGGTTTGCTAAACAAGGCTGATGGTAAGCAGGATCTTCCTCTGGAGGAGGGGGAGTCTGTCCAAATATCATCTCACAACTAAGATCCTCAAAATTGGGAATCATGGTGAGGGGAATGCCAAATTTTTCTGTAAAGAATTCTTGAGTCGGAATTTTGCACATATTCACGCACATTCCCACGCAACCACTGTTCTCTAAATATCTACATTTTTTAATATGAATGCCGCTTTTTTGGCTTTTTATAGTTTCATCTTCTGTGGGAATATCAACTGTAACTACCTCACAAGAACCCACTAACCATTGAAATAAATTAGCACCAAACCAGGCATTAAGTTCGCACACTAATTTGGTCGGCGAAAAAACACCTCGCACGATCGCCAGAATTTGCGCGGGGACTAAGGACTGTAAAACAACAGCAACGATTTCTTGCTGTTCCTTGGGGCTGCGACCGCGTACAATCTGTTCAGATAGGTCTACAAAGCCGTCATAACCCTTTAGTTGCGTGGTTTTACCCAAGGCGATCTCCATTTTGTGGGTAAATAGCGCAATAAACAAGAGATCGAAAAGATTGTCGTCGTAAATTTCTTTCTCTACAGTGTTCATCTCTAAACTTTCACCCTACAGTTTTTTATGCTCTTCTATCATACTCGTTTCCAATGGTGAAGATTTGCGATCGCCATAATTTCTCTCCCTGAGTCATACCATAGAAGGAGGAAATATTGTTTGCATTTCTGCACCCATGAGTTATTGTCTCGATCCCAACTGTTCTCAACCTGAAAATCCCGATGATGCGAAATATTGTCATACTTGTGGGGGAGAATTAAAGCTCAAAGATCGCTATCGAACCCTTAAACCTTTGGGACAAGGGGGTTTTGGCAAAACATTTCTGGCGATCGATGAAGATAAACCTTCACAACCCTATTGCGTGATTAAGCAATTTTTTCCCCTCGCAACGGGAAAAAGCGCGATCGCCAAAGCTGCAGAATTGTTTCAACGAGAAGCTATTCAGTTGGATGAGTTGGGAATTCATCCCCAAATTCCCGATTTATTGGCTTATTTTTCTTTGCGCGATCGCCAATATTTGGTACAGGAATTCATTGCGGGGGATCATTTAGGGGGAGAATTAGGAAAATTAGGTATATTTGATGAAATTAAAGTTCGGGCTTTACTGGAAAATCTCTTACCTGTATTAGCTTTTGTCCACGAACATCAAGTCATTCATCGCGATATTAAGCCTGAAAATATTATTCGTCGTCAAAGCGATCATTTATTATTTTTGGTCGATTTTGGTGCATCTAAAATTATTAATGCGAAAACTTTACAAGAAACGGGAACGGCGATTGGATCTGCGGGATTTGTGGCACCGGAACAGGCGATCGGTCGGGCAACTTATGCTAGTGATATTTATAGTTTGGGGGTGACTTGTATTAGTTTATTAACGGGTTTACATCCTTTCGATCTCTTCGATATTCATGAGGGAATATGGATCTGGAAAAAATATCTAAAGCACCCTATTCGTGCAGATTTAAGACAAATTCTCGATAAGATGTTAATGGCGGCAATGAGTCAGCGCTATGGTTCTATCTCAGAAATATTGCAAGATTTGCAAACAATTTCCACTGCGATCGATTTGGAGTTAGAACAGTTACAAACTCAATTTACTGGGGTAAGTTCGCAAAAGGCGATCGCCCCTCCTACGGTAACATCTCAAAGCCAAATCGATCGCGAATTAGAAGAACTACAATCGGAATATTGGGGAGAAAATAAAACAAGCAGTTAAGTGCAATTAATCTAAATTTAAGATTGTTTGCCTGCGTAATATTCGTGACTTAAAAACGGCACAGCAACAAATTCTCCTGTGCTTTCGCCTATTTTCACTTTTAAACCTTCTCCTCCTGCTTTTGTTTTCAAATAAGCCAATCCTAATGACCCCTCGGGAGTATCAATAGAACTGGTAATTTTACCCACTTTCTTTTCCTCAATTATAATGGGAGTATCCGGTGCAACGGGGGCATCCAATTTAATACCCCATAAGCGTTGTTTGACTCCTTTATAGGTATTGAGACGGGCGACAGTTTCTTGACCAATATAACAGCCTTTCTCAAAAGAAATCTTGTTCCATAAACCCGCTTCTAAAGGATTGTATTCGTCTGTTAATTCAGCTTCAGGAAGGGGTCTTCCTTGTTGAATTCGTAACTGTTCCCAAAGGCGATCGCCTGCGGGTATTGCTCCTTTTTTTACCAATTCTCCCCATACTTTCCCTGCACCGTTGATCGGCATTATCAAAGTATATCCAGACAGTCCCAAACCATTTCCTACAGCAATTTTTATCTCTTCTCCAGCTAAGTTAAATTGGGTATGATTGCCCTCTAACTGACTCGATAACCCCTCTAAACTCAGATTTTTGATGAAATTTTCACTTCCCTCGCCAATGAGGGTAAAAATAGCCATTTCTTCAGAAATATCCGTTAATTTAACGCGATCCATCGGGAAAAGATAGCGATCCAACCATTTAATCATTGACTGATTTTGACCAGGAGAAAGCCAAAGTAATAACTCTTCTTCTGTCGCGTAAACTGTTGCGAGATCGATTGTCCTAGCTGTAGAGGTAACAAATACAGTTTGACAGCCTTCTCCTGGTTGCAAGCGTTTAATATCGTTGGTACTTTGATTGTGGAGAAATTGTACCCGATCTTCTCCTGTGAGTCGAATCAGTCCAGAATGAGAGCGATCGCACAAGATAACGCCTTTTTTAATGGCTGACAAAGCCGCTAAATCATTGCCAAAACTATTAGGAATCGTAGATTCTCCCTCAAAAACTGCTCCTAAACTGACCTGAATTTCTTGCAATGTTTGTGTCATATTCCGAATAACTGATTATTGATTACTAAATACTAGGATAAATCGGCAAAAATTGCATCTACCAATTGTTTAACTTTATTATCGAGTATATTCCAATCCACCTCTCCTTGTTCATCAAACAAGCGCAAGTCAATCTCAACTTCGACTTCCCCCTCGGGTTGGGAATGAGAAGGAGGAGGATAGTTGAGAAAACAGGCTTGAAAACATAAATCCCAGATATCGAAGGTAAGCGATCGCCCTTCATTCGTCAAGCGCAGTCGATGACCCGGAAAAGGTTCTTGAATATCCTCATAAGTCCCCTTCCAGCGAGAAGTATCAAGCTGCTTCCTAATATTATCAATCACGCGAATTAAAGAAGGCTGCATGAGAATTTGAGCTTTTTCCCAATCTTGAGTGGTTTTAAATTTAGGTTTCATCGATCGATCTATATCTATTATTGTGGTTTCTAGAGCTTGACAATATGTATATTTTATGGTTAAAAATGACCTCGATCAAGAACGCGATCGATAGATGGACTTGAATCATCAATTATAGTTTGAATTTTATCAATCATTCTTTGAAAGACATCAGCATAATATTTTGAAGAATCTAAAAATTCTTCATACACCGATCGATGGATATGTCTTGCTTCTGGTGTTTTATATTCTTGTCTAATATCAGCATTATTGAAGGGAACACCAAGAACTTTAGACTCATATCCAACAATTAAAACAATACGAGCAAATTTCTTGCTCACCCTGGAAAGTTCCTGTAAAACATCTGCCATATCCAAACAATATTGAACAACAGTATAAAAGCGGTTTCCTCGATTAGCTCTATTCGAGCCAATTTCAGATTTTGCTATTTTTAGAACATCCCATCCTAAAATTTCAACAGATTTTCTATAATTTTGATGATAGTTAAAAACATTAATATAAGGTGGAGAAGTGATGACAAAATCAACTATATCGTTATGAATAGGGAGTTGTCTTGCATCAGAAAAATCAACTTTAATTGCTTTTTGAGAGAAAGATAAACCTTCAATTATTTTAACTAAACAGAATAACTTTTTTTGGATAAAATCACTGGTAATTTGATTTTTTCCCAGATCGAGAAGAATAATTAATGCTTCAAATAATATTTTTGTTTCCCGATCAAGTTCGCTGCCAATCTTCCATATTTTCGCTTCTAAATTTTCAATAGTTTGTCCATATCCTATCAATATTTTTACAGGAAACTCTCGCTCTAATTTCTCTCTGAACCGATCTATAATATCTTTTTTATTGGATTTGTTAATGAATTCATAGGTTTTACTCATCAGTAAAGCGGCTGGATTAATTTCAAAACCATAGGCTACAAGAGACAAATTGCCTGATTCAAATAAAACTGTTCCACTTCCTGCAAAAGGATCGAGGACAATTGAATCAGGGAGACAGTAAAATTTTAGAAAAGTCTCAATCAACTGTGGAGAAAATTGACCGCGCCATGTAAACAAGTTTTTTCTCTTTTTATCAACAATATTTAATAATTCTTGTGGAATCGGTTTATCAAATTCTTTCAATTTTCGCTATTCCTTGTAACTCTAACAGAAGTATTGGCCAATGCTTTTGCGGCGTAGAGTCCCCCCAAACCCTCCACCGACAATAACAACATGATGGGGTGCGGGTTGCAAGCGGGTATCGGTTATCACCGTAGAAGCGATCGCCCTTATTGTAACGATTCTTTGCGAACATATCCCTATCTCTCTGTCTGATGAGATATTAAGAAAATGTTAATTATTGTAACAAAATGATAATTGCGACTCCAAAATTTGAGATAAAAATTACAGCGAATTCGTTGAGGAGAAAAGAAATTGACTAATCTAATACTATTGGCTGCCGCCGTTCCCACTACTGTAGCATGGAGTCCTAAAGTCGGTGCTGTTATGGTTGTCTGCAACATTTTGGCGATCGCAATTGGTAAAGCAACCATCCAAAACCCCAGTGAAGGACCCGCACTTCCCATGCCTGGAATGTTTGGTGGAATGGGTTTACCGGCTTTACTGGGAACAACCAGTTTCGGTCACATTATCGGTTGTGGGGCTATTCTAGCACTGGGTAGCCTTGGGGTTCTTTAACCCAATTTAGTTATGCTTGAAAAAATAGCTGTCTCGACATTCGAGAGGGCTATTTTTTCTTTTTCTTTAATTCTAATTCTTTAATCCTAACCAAAGTGACTCAAACGAAAACGCGATCGCAGCTATTCCGAACCTATTTTATACTCACTCTCCTTGCTACCTTAATGTTATTTCCTTTGCTGTGGTTGCTAGGAACATCTTTAAAGTCACCCACGGAACAAATTTTTGGGTTTCCTCCCCAACTCATTCCCCGAGAACCAACTTTAAACAACTTTCGTGAAGTTTGGCAATTACATCCCTTTGGCCGCTATTTATTCAACAGTACCCTAATTGCTGTGTTAACTGTTTTTCTCAATCTTTTATCTTCTTCCTTAGCTGCCTATCCTTTAGCAAGATTAACATTTAAAGGACGAGATTTGATTTTTGCTCTTGTCGTCTCCACGATCATGATTCCTTTTCAAATCGTCATGATTCCTCTATATATAATAACAGTAAAACTCAATTTAGTCAACAGTTATTTAGGCATTATTTTTCCGGCGATCGCCTCTGCTTTTGGCATTTTCCTCCTCCGTCAAGCCTTTCAAGGGGTACCCAAAGAATTAGAAGAAGCTGCTCGTATGGACGGCTGTACGGAGTTAGGCTTATGGTGGCACGTTATGCTCCCTGCGATTCGTCCTGCCTTAGTCACATTAGCAATTTTTGTCTTTATTGGCTCTTGGAGTGACTTTCTCTGGCCGCTTATTGTGATTACAGACCCTGAATATTATACCCTTCCTTTGGGAGTATCTAAGCTATTCCGTGGAGAAGATTTAAGTTGGCGTTTAGTGGCTGCGGGTTCTATTATTGCTATTGCTCCAGCCTTATTATTTTTTGTTTTTGTTCAGCGCTATATTATTCCCACAGAAACGGGAAGCGGTGTCAAAGGATAAACAAAATTCTCAAGTCTAAAAATATCACATTTTCTGACCCAAACGGGGAAAACGAGAGGGACGTTCTCGCGGCATAAGATAGGAAACGGGAACGTAATTTTTAACATTGTTAGCGACGAAACCAAGAACTGAAGCGCCAGAAATTTTCAAGTTTTCGATCGCCTTATCGAGAAGACCGCGATCGGTTTTCTCTAAACAGACAACCAGAATAATCCCGTCAGATTTTGCCGCTAAAATATGTCCGTCTGCTAAACCAACCAGAGGAGGAACATTATAAATAACCAGATCGAAAAAACCTTGAAACTGTTCGGTTAAATGCTGCATTTTTCCAGAAGATAATAACTTAACTGGATCGACAATTGTTTGTCCAGCACAAAGAAAGAAGAGATTTTCTTCAAGGGGAAATTGTTGAATCACGTCATTTAAACTTAGATCGCTTTGTAAAATATCACTGAGTCCGAGACTATTTTTTAACCCCAAGCGCAAGTGTAATTGAGGTTTGCGTAAGTCAGCATCAACTAATAAAACCCGCCGATCCATACTGGCAGCCGTCTCAGCTAATTGGCGAGCAATGGTTGATTTTCCATCACTGGGAGCCGCCGATCCAATCGTAAGAGAACGACTCGTTCCAAGGAGATCGATATTGGTATAAAGGGAACGAAAAGATTCTAAATAAGCTCGAGAATAATTGGGTTTGGGAAAATCAGAAGGAACGAGTAACAAGTTCTTTTTATCTGCCAGTTTTTCTAATTTTTTCTCGTATTTTCTGAGCTTTTTAAAAGTCGGGATCGATCCTAATAATCTTAATTTTGTTGCATTTTTGATTTCTTCCGGAGTATGATAAACCGAGTGGAGAATTTCAACAATAAAACCAATTCCTATTCCAAATAGAGATGAGAGGATAACGGCGATCGCAACTGTTCGTTTTGCATTTCCTTCTTTAAATGATAATGGAATGCCATTAGGCAATCTCCAAATATCAGGTTCTTTGATTAAAATCCACGGAATACTACTTTGAGAAGCATCTAATTTTAATCCCTCTCGCTTTTCTAAAAATGTTTTCAAACTCTCTGAGGCCACCGCAAGATTTCGCTCTAAATCGGCATAGCTACGCAGAACCTTTGGAAAACCATCCAAACGATTTTGTAATTCTTTCTCTGTGGCTTTAATATAGTTAATTCGTGCTTCTAAATCTTGAATTTTTACCGCTATGGTTTCCACCACTTTGTTAGCTTCTTGAATTAAAATTTTCTTTAAATTCTCCCGTTTTTCGTATTTGATTTGTAAAGGAGGACTGTCCTCTTTAAATTGAGTTGAATCTGTAGCAATTTGAGCCTCAATTGTTTGTAATTGAGCCAACAACAAACTGTAAGCCTGTTGTGTTTCTGTACTGCTTAAAAGTACAGCAACAGGATTTCCTAAAGCAATTTGCTCCTTAAGACCCGCATAATTGGCTTTTGCTTCTTCTAATTGAGCTTGAGTATTAATGTGTTGACTGCTTAAATCTCGTGCTTGAGCCGCTAAATCTTTAGCGGTTTCTTCGGGGTAATTAACGTGATTGCGTTCGCGTAATTGTTGTAATTGTTTTTGTAGTCCATCGACACTTCCCTGTAATTCTGGTAATTGTTTGTTAATATGCTCGATTCCCTTGTTGAGACTATTTAAACGTTCCTCTAAAGAATATTCCAGGTAAACATCCTTGACTTGCTCTAAAATAAAGATAATTTTATCTCGATCGGCATCGGCATAACTCACTTCTAAAATTTTGGTGCCTTCAAACTTGCCATCTTTTTCATATTTAATGCGATCGAGGGTTAAATCTTTAGTCAAATCCCCAATTTTTATATCTGGGTATTTTACTTTTATTTTCTCCACCAACGGTTCTAAAATCTTAGGACTCTTTAAGACCCGAATTTGGGTTTCATAGTCCAATAAATCCGAGCGACCCACTCCTTCTTTTGAGACTTCGGTAGCGGAAGTTGTACCGGTTCCACTCTGAGCTAAAAGGGATAAACGTGCTAAACGACCTTCGACGGTAACGGGTTCAACTAAGACTTGAAACGAGCCTTTAAATGCTTCCTCAACTTTCTTCGCCTTCAGAAAAACAGTTCCCCCTGTGGCGATCGCCAAAGTTCCTGCTACCATAGCCATAATCCAAAAACGACGGCGAAAAACAGAAAAAAGCCAAGCCAAGTCTAGACTGGTTTCTTCTTTTTGAGGAGGAATCAGAGACGACGGCGATAAAGAATATTCGGAAGATTGGGGTGAGAAAAAAGGATAGTCTGGTTTAGGACTCATGGGGGGAATAAATATATTCTCTATTTTATTCTCTATTTTATTTTATTCTCTATTCTAGTCTGGAATATTGATAATTCCCAAGGTTTCTAAAATACCAATAATGCGATCGGGAATTGAGAAGACAGCAAGAGCGCCTGTTCCTGCATTAAAAAAGGTGGTGAGAGCATCTGAAACCCGCGTATTGCGATTTCGTCCTACTAAAATGATATCGTTTTCTTTGAGAATGGGGTTACTTTGTTCGTTGACGGTTGCTTGAGCAATATCTACAGCGACTTCCCGAGAAATAACTGTTCCATCAGGATTGAGGCGAATGAGACGCACATTTTCCCGAAAGGCGCGATCGCGGTTAAATCCCCCGGCGGTCATTAAGGCTTGGTTGAGGGTAGTATTGGGAGTAACTGCAACGATACCGGGGCTTTGTACTTCGCCAACCACGCTCACTTTGATAGAATCTGGGGCAAATCGAGCCGAGGCCAATTCGCTGAGTTCTGCGGCGGAGTATTGGCTGGCTTCAGGAACGATGATCGTATCTCCTTCTTGTAAGGGAGTATCTTGGGTAATATCTCCCGCTTGGAGGAATTCCCAAAGATTAATGGGGATAATTTGCTCGCCTCCGGCTTTTGTGGGGCGACGAATGGCAATATTGCGAACATCGGCGGTCATTTCAATGCCGCCAGCTTCTTGTAGGGCTTGGGTTAGGGTGGGAATGCCTCCGGTGAGTCCCGTTGCGCCTCCACTCGATAGGGCTGTGCCGATAATATTGTAGGAGCCTGGACGTTTTACCTCTCCCACTATCGATACCGTGCGTCCGGTTTCAATATCGGCGGCAAAGTCAAGGGTTGCCAGTTGTCGGAGGTTGCGAAGTTCAATATCGGGTTGTACGGGGACAAAAACGGTATCCCCATCTCGTAAGGTCAAATCGACGGTGCGATCGCCGCTCTGTAAGAGGCTTTCTAAATCGATTTCAAAAACGCGATCGCTGTCTTGACGAGGACGGCGGCGACGGAGTTGAATGCGGCTGATATCAGCACTCAGGGTAATGCCTCCTGCGGCTTTTAAGGCGGCGGTTAGGGTGGGATGCTGTACCCCAGGATTGTCCCCGGCACCGCCGATCAAGTCTACGGTAAAGGAGCCTGGATTAGTGACTTCCCCAGCGACAAAAATATTGAGGGGACGAGAATTTCGCAGGCGAATGGTGATTAAGGGACGTTTGAGGTAGACAGAATATTTTTGAGAAATGGCGTTGGTGGCCTCTTCTAGGGTTAATCCTGCCACGGAAACTCCGCCAATTAAGGGGAGAAAAATAATGCCATCGATGGGAACTTGGTAAAGGCCGCTATATTGGGGAACTTCAAAAATATCAATGGTGAGGCGATCGCCCCCTCCGAGTAAATATTCGCTCTCCAAGTCGCGATCGGGGAGGGTTGGAGGTGAGATATAGGGAGGAGGGGAGAGAAAACAATCGGGGCAATTTTCTGGGGGTTGTCCTTGCCAAATGTCTTGTGGTTGACCTTCTAAGATGAGTGGGGGTTGACCCTCTAAAACGGGAATTTGCGCCCCAACTGGAGAAGCAAAACAAGTTGCTATCCCGCCAAATGTAGCGAAAAAGGTTAGGGAAAATGCTGGCCAAAATATTCGTTTCATTGCGATCGCAGCAAATATTCACTCTGTATGGTAGGTCAAAGCCCTCGCGCCCTATTCTAACGCAAAAGTTCCAACCCGATCTCCTGAGTTTCGCAGGTAGTAAAAAAGTTGAGAAATCCGGTAACGGACATGGTTCGATAGATTTCCTGGGCCAAGCCTACGAGAACCAATTGACCATCTTTTGCGCTGGCTTGTCGATAAAGAGAAAGTAACATTCGCAATCCCGCACTGGACATATAAGGGACTTCGCTCATGTTAAGGAGAATTTTACTTTGGGGAAGAGCAAGGGGTAGCACTTGCTGCTGGACTTCGGGTGCGGTATTCGCATCGACTTCCCCAATCAGTTCGACAACGGTGATATCGCCGACGGTTTTTACGTTGATATTCATGATTTTCATGGTCGATTACCGGGATGGATTGTAAGGAACGGAAGGTTGTGCTGTCTCAAAATATTGCACCCTTAAGATTTGACTACAGCCTTCAGGATCTGGTTTCCTTTCTCATCTTGGCATTCTATATTGATTTCATTCAAAGATTGACCAATATCACCGAATATGTCTACGATGACCGCGATCGCCTCGGAAGTCATATTAGCTCGGTGGCCAGAAAAGCGGCGATCGCAGCAAGTGGGCTGAAAAAAGTTACTGCAAGAATGAGACTATTTTTCTGGGTTTGTGGATTCTTCTTCGGGAAAGCGAATAATATCTTCATCCCCTAAAAATTCCCCGTTTTGTACCTCAATCATAACTAAAGGAATCACCCCTGGATTTTCGACGCGATGCTTGGAATTCATGGGAACATAGGTTGATTGCTTTTGCATTAATAGGGTTTCTTTCTCATTACAAATCACCTTGGCTGTCCCTGCCACAACAATCCAATGTTCGCTGCGATGATAGTGCATTTGGGTACTAATATGATGTTTGGGTTTCACCTCAATGCGGTTGATGCGATAGCGAGGACCTTCCTCCAATACCGTCACCATGCCCCAAGGTCGCTCTTCGACTCTAATTCCGGCTTGGATTTCATTTGCCTGTTTATCTGCTGGTTTGTTGCTCATGGTTTTTTCTCCCGATTGTTATTATTTTCTCATTTTTTTTCCTTTGTTGCCCGATCGCGCAAGAATTGGTATAAGTTGCTTCTTAAGAAAACTTAGCATTCCTACTAAAACCCGTGAAATCCGAACTCTCTCCTCACCGCGATCGCGCTGTCCCGACTTCTTCGCTACAAACCCTACTGGCTGACATTTTAACGGTCTTCTGGGGAGATTGGTTAGAATTACGGGCAAGAATTGTTCAAGTCGCTGCAACGGGCTTAATCTCCCCGCTTATCTATATTTTCGCCTTTGGGTTGGGTTTGGGAAGCGCCCTCGATCGTGCCACGACTCCTCCCCTGGGGGATAGCTACCTCGAGTTTATTTTACCTGGGATGGTGGCTTTATCTTCCATGACTATTAGTTTCGGTGGCACGACTTTTTCTATTTGTGGCGATCGCCTATTCAGTCAAACTTTTGAAGAGTTATTATTATTACCGGTTCATCCCCTCGCATTATATTGGGGGAAAGTTGTTGCGGGAATTTTGCGCGGCTTAATGACTTCCTGTGCCGTGATTTTAGTTGCGGTAATCTTTACGGGCAAGATTTTTAGTTTTATCAATCCTTTATTCCTGTTGGTTGTTGTTCTCAATTGTGCTGTTTTTGCCGGGTTGGGAGTCATTACAGGATTAAGCGTTAAATCCTTAGAAAGTGTTGGTTTATATAACAATTTTCTTATTGTTCCCATGTCTTTTTTAGGCGCAACATTTTTCGATCCGGCAACTTTACCCATTGCTTTAAAAATTGTCGTTTATTGCTTACCTTTAACTTATACCAGTATTGCCCTGCGATCGGCTGCCTATGCCCCTATTTCTCAGTTTCCTTGGTATTCGATTCCGGTTTTGCTGGTGGTGGCGATCGCCTTAGCCTTTTGGGGTGCCTATAAGTTTTCTCACCAACAAGATTAGATTTTGCGGCTAGAGGCGATCGCATTAGCATATCTTTTTGAGGGAACAGGATCGCCTCCCCAATTTTCCCGATTAAGGTATAATGTAGCGAAGAACCAGATCGACCTTGGAGAGGTGGCAGAGTGGTTGAATGCGATAGTCTCGAAAACTGTTAAGGTGAAAGCCTTCGAGGGTTCGAATCCCTCCCTCTCCGTTTGCTAGTTACCAGTTAAGTTACCAGTTACCACTAGAGAAAAGGGAGCAATACTAAAATATTAATCTGGTTAAAATAATAAGTAAATGACCTTAAAAAGATTAACTTGGATCGATTTAACTAAAGGATTGGCAATTTTAGGGATTGTTTTTTTTCATTTTTTCCAAAATTACCCCGATCGCTTGGATTGGGTTATTGCTTTGGATCGAATTGGAGCTAAAATTGGCTATGGTGCAGTTGATATCTTTTTTGTCATTGCTGGCTTTAACATCAGTTATGGTTTAGCTTTGAAGGCTCAAAAAAATAACTTAACTAAAATTACAACGGATTGGCGATCGTGGCTGATCAAAAGGTTAAATAGACTTTATCCCACGTATTTTCTTGCTATTGGAATCACTCTGTTACTTTATGGTGTTGTCAATCAATCAAGAGAATACTACAATTTTAAGTTTCTCTTAACAGTTTTGGGTTTTGCGGGTTCGAGTTCTGCTTTTATTAATTCTGGACTCTGGTTTTTTACAGTTATTTTACAGGCTTATTTAATTACTCCAATTATTTTCTGGATCTGCAATAGTCAGCCTCGAAAAATCCTGATTTTGGGGATACTTATTGGAATTTCATCTAAGCTAGTTTGTCTCACTGTTCCTTTTGAATCTCGGCTGTATTGGAATTTTTTACAGCATAATCATATTGGTAGTTACATCACTCAATTTTGTTTAGGATTGTACTGGGGAATTATCTTTAGCAAACACCAATCTTTGAGAAAAATTGATAAAGTCGCTACCGTCGCTTTATTTGTTATTAGTTGCATTATTTATGCTTTATTCCTTGTCACTAAAACTAGAATTATATATATGCAAGGATTTGATATTGTTTTTACTCCTTTTATTTTTCTAGCTTGTTATCTAGGTTTCGAGTATCTCGAACAATTTCAGAAACAACTCAAATATATCTTGCGTTTTTTCTTCGCGATCGGTTTATATTCGTACCAAATTTATTTAATTCATCAGCCGCTCTTTTTTGTTTTCTTGCCTTATATTACCAAAAATATGCCTATCGAGGCAAATATAAGAGTTGCAATTGCGATCGGTATTTCGGTAATTTTGTTAACTTTATACGTTACCTTATTTATCTGGTTAGAAATATTGTTGAGGAAAATTATACTACGAGTTTCTCGCCAATTTAACTAAAGTCCTGACAATTTAATCATAGCATTATAATGTTTGTTCAAACTGTTTTTGCCAACTTTCATGATTTTCTTTGGCTTCTTGAACAATGGGGGAAGCAGCAATGAGTTTGTTTCCTAGCCAATTGACTAATGACATGGGAAAACGCAAAGGACGGGCAACATCAAGGAACAAAACGACGCGATATTCTTCCGTTTCATTCCATGCTTCGTGGAGAAAAGTATCATCAAAAATCAAACTTTTTCCTTCTTGCCAATAAGCAGTGCGATCGCCAACGCGAATGCGACAGCCTGACTGGGGTTCAGGAATTTTTAAACCCAAATGATAACGAATTAAACCTTTATGTTTTCCTCGGTGTTCGGGAATATGTTTGTGAGGGGCTAAAATCGAGAAAAATGCAGCTTTTAAACCTGGAATTCCTTCTAATAACTTCGCTGTTTCCGGACATTGCTGGCAATTTTTTTCCGCTTTATAACCAAAGGCATAAAAAAAGTAAGTTTTCCAGCGATCGTCATCGGTGATATTAGCTTGTCTGCTGGAAATTTGTTGATAATTGGGTAAGTCATTGACGCGATCGAGGACAGCATCAAGTTCTTTACGAATCGTTAACCAATTTGCTTCTAAATCCTTCGCCCAAGGAAATTGCTCAACTTCAAAAAAAGCCGAATCTCCGACTAAAGAATATTTTCCGACTAAATCTTCGAGCCAAGAAAGATTTAAAACTGTTTTTTCTAAATTTTTGACTAAAAAGTTAGTTGGATTGACCATTATTTTTTCCTGATTGTTGTTTCTCTTGTGAATTAACACCGGGTAAATCCCGCAATATTGTCCAAACTGACAAATCGACTTCTGATTATAGCTGAGGAGCGATCGCGCTGCCAAGAAAATTTGAGAAAATAGCGATTGTTGGTGACAGTTGGGAAAACTGGCTGCAAGAGAAAGCCAAAATTGGCACGAGGTGCTTTATAATCAAACTTCACTATTTTGTCGTATTGCAAACAATCGTACCTGACGAACTTATGACAGTAGAATTGGAGTCTCGACCCAAGTTAAATTTAGATCGGTCAATTCCTGCGATCGCACGAGTTTCGCTTGCCGATCTCACCCAAAAAGAATTTGTCAAACAATACCAAAATCCGGGAATTCCGGTAATTATGACGGGGTTACTGGAAGGAAAAACTGCATGGAATTTAGATTTTCTTTGCCAAAAATTAGGCGATCGCCAGTTTCTCTTACGGCAATACGGAAAGCAGCGCTATCAACAAGATAAACGTCAATGGGACAATATTGGTAGTGGGGTTCAAACAGAACGGAAAGCCTTTCAAACTTATGCTAATCTGTTACGCAGTGGAGAGGCAAAAGAAAAGGATATTTATTTAGCAAAATGTTCAATTAATGAAACACCGCTAAAACAGGAAAAAATAATCCAAGAAGCGAGGCAAAAAATTGTTGAGATTGGACTCGATAAACCCATTAGTCATTTTAATATTTGGGTTGGTCCTAGCAGTCATGTCGAATGTTTGCATTACGATCAAATGGATGGTACGCTAATTCAACTCTACGGCACTAAAAAAGTTATTCTTTTTCCTCCCTCGCAAACACCTAATCTCTATCCTTTTTCGATCTTTGTCCATTTATATCGCGGTTTAGAAATGCGATCTTGGTTTAGTCAGTTGTATCCCGAACAACCTGATTTTCAAGCCTTTCCTAATTATCGCAAAGCTCTACCTTACAAGCAAGAAATTCTCCTCGCACCAGGAGAAATTTTATATATTCCTGCGGGTTGGTGGCATGAAGTCAGTGCTTTAGAAAATACTTTAGGCGATGATATGGTCTGTTCTATTAATCGTTTTTGGCGCGTTTATCCAACCTTAAGGGCAGTTTTTTCTTGGAGTCGCTGGCGGGGATATTTGGGCAGTGCTTTTGCTGTTCCTCATCTGATTTTGAGTTTAATTTTGGCATTTTTTAGTCGCGATCGCGAACAAAAAATCAAGGAAATTATGCAGATGCTCTAAAATTCATTCCTAATGGAAAATTTTCCTTTTCTTTCTTCCCCCATACTTTTTTAATTAATGGAATTTACTTGGCGCGATCGCTCATTGTTTGTTTTATTGGCAACAGGGTCTTTAATTGTGATGACAGGAGCCGTTATTGCTCCAATTTTACCGGAAATTATTGCTCAACTGCATCTCGATCGCACTTTAGCCGGTTATTTGGTCAGTACCCATTATTTAACTGTTGCCCTTTTTAGTCCCATTTTAGGGCTATTAGCCGATCGCTTTGGTCAAGTAAAGGTTTTGGTTATTTCTCTCGTGTTTTACGCCTTATTTGGCATGGCTGGGGGGTTAATGAATGGTTTCATTCCCCTATTAATTACCCGGGGATTAGTTGGGGCTGCTAGTGGTGGTATTGCCGCCGCTAGTTTAGGATTATTAGTTAAGCGTTACGAGTCCGCAGAAGCTAGGGCTTTAG
This sequence comes from Spirulina sp. CCY15215, assembly GCF_016888125.1. Taxonomy (GTDB): domain Bacteria; phylum Cyanobacteriota; class Cyanobacteriia; order Cyanobacteriales; family Spirulinaceae; genus CCY15215. Next base: position 6,277 of record NZ_JACSWA010000555.1, on the reverse strand, counting down.
CGATCGCCTATGTTTCTAGTGTCTTGGCGATCGCTAATATTATTTACCCCATTTCTGCGGGTTTATTGGGATTATTAGGATGGCGGGTTGCTTTTTGGTTATATGGGTTAGCAATTCCCTTTGCTTTACTCGTTATTTTTGTCTTTGAACAACCGGAAAAATTAACAACTTCAGCCCAATCTTTATCGTCAATGGGTGGAGATTCTCAGGAGTTAAAAAAGGTTATCAGTAATCCTTTAACATGGCAATTATTTTTGACTCTTGCTTTTACAGCAGCAACAGCTTATGGGGTTGTGATTAATCTTCCCATTCATCTTAAAGCAACGATTAATTCAGGGACTGCAATTAATGGTATTGCTTTAGCATCTCAAGCGATCGGATCTGCGCTGGTTTCAGCATTTGGGGTGCGGAAATTAGCGCGACGTTTGGGACTTGTGCCTGCAACAGCATTGGGGTTTGGTATTGTTGCTTTAGTTTTAGTAGCAATTCCTCAATTCGATCGCCTTTATCTGTTCTTATCGGCAACAATTTTGTTAGGGGTAGGATTTGGTATTGTTATGCCTAATATTTACACCCTTTTATCAAATCTTACCTCTTTAGAACTGCAATCTACTATTCTCGCCGCAGGGACGGGGACGAATTTTCTCGGACAGTTTTTTGCCCCAGCATTATTTGGCTTTTTGTTAGGCGATCGCCCTTTATACCAAGTTTTTTATATCGCCGCGATCGTCCCGTTACTTTTAGGATCGTTGCTTATGTTCACCGCTAAAATAAATGTATCTAAGCGCTAATTTATTCATTTTTATGAGCTAGTTTTGCGATTTTTAGGTTCTAGATAGAATTGAGAGCAATGAAGCACGGAAAAAGGATAATATAGGGCATAATGCTTCTTGTAAAATGGGGGTATCTGTCAAGATTGGGACAGAGGAAAGAATCAAAATGCCAGCACAACTAAACGCGATCGCCAATAGTCTACTCTACGAAAGCGATCGCATTCTAATCTATCGAGGCGATCGCGCCTGTAATGAGAAACCGGTTATTCTGAAAACATTAAAAACAGCCCATCATACAACGGAAGATTTGGCTTGGTTTCAGCGAGAATACGAGATTACTCGCAATCTTAATATTTTAGGTGCAGTAAAGGCTTATGATTTCTGGGACGATCGCGATCGCCCAACTATTGTCCTTGAAGATTTTGGCGGAGACTCTCTCACAAAATTAGCATTAGCAGGTAAGTTAAGTATTACCGAGTTTCTCGAATTGGCGATCGCGATCGCCGATTGTCTCGGTCAAGTTCACGAATCGGGTATTATTCACAAAGATATTAATCCCAGTAATATTGTTTTCAATCCTGAAACCAAACAGGTTAAAATTATTGACTTTGGTATTGCTACCGTGCGATCGCGGGAAATTGTTGCGTTTCGTAACGCTAACACTCTCGAAGGTACTCTCGCTTATATTTCCCCAGAACAAACCGGACGTATGAACCGGGCGATCGACGATCGCAGCGATTTCTATTCCCTCGGGGTGACTTTTTACGAACTGTTAACGGGACAATTGCCTTTCACAACGACGGATCCCGTCGAACTTATTCACTGTCATATTGCCAAACAACCTGTGAGAAATGGAGAATGGGGAATAGGAAATATCAGAGAAATTCCCTCTGTAGTCAGAGAAATTATTCTCAAACTGATGGCGAAGAATGCAGAGGATCGCTATCAGTCGGCTTATGGTTTGAAAGGGGATCTCGAAACTTGTATCCAACAATGGTACAAAAATCAGCAGATCGAAGCGTTTATTGTGGGAGGGAACGATCGCGGCGATCGCTTGCAAATTCCCCAAAAACTTTATGGCCGCGATCGGGAAATTGCTACTTTATTGTCTACTTTTAAACAAGGACTAGATCGCCAACAGCCAGCCCTTTGTTTAGTGAAAGGTTATGCAGGTATCGGGAAATCGGCCTTGGTAGCGGAAGTTCACAAACCCATTACAGCACGGCATGGCTTCTTTGTGGCGGGTAAGTTCGACCAATTACAGCGCGAAACCCCTTATTCCGCGATCGCCCATGCCCTCGGCGCTTTGATGCGACAATTGTTAGCAGAATCAGAAACGGAATTGCAACTATGGCGAAAAGACCTACAAACAGCCCTGGGGGATAATGGACGGGCGATCGGTGAGATTATCCCCGAACTGGAACTTATTATCGGACAACAGCCTGATATTCCGCAACTGGGGGCAACGGAGAGTCAATATCGCTTTAATTTAACCCTACAAAATTTTATTCGCGTTTTTACCCAAGGCGATCGCCCTCTCGTTCTTTTTCTCGACGATCTGCAATGGGCGGATTCTGCTTCTTTAAGTCTGTTAAATTTATTAATGACAGCACCGGACACAGGTTACTTCTTTTTTATTGGAGCTTATCGCGATAATGAAGTAGATGAGGCGCATCCCTTGATGTTGACATTAAATACTATTCGCGAAGGTGGTATTGCAGTTTCTGAAATTACCCTCGAACCTTTGACCTTAGCGGATATTGAGGGATTTGTTACCGATGCACTCTTCTGTTCTCCCACTTTAGCACGCCCTCTTGCAGAATTGTTACAAGAGAAAACAGGAGGTAATCCTTTTTTTCTCAATGAATTTTTCAAAGCACTCTATGGCGAAAAATTGTTATTTTTTGACTCTCAACAACAGAAATGGCGGTGGGATGTAGCGCAAATTCGCAAGAGAGAAATCACTGCAAATGTAGTAGAATTACTCGCCCAAAAAATTGAGAAACTGCCGATCGCCACAGGACAGATGTTACAATTTGCTGCTTGTATCGGCAACGAATTTGACTTATCTACTTTAACCGGAATTGCCAGAAAATCTTCTTTAGAAGTGGCGATCGCCCTACAAGAGGCGATCGCAGAGGGGCTTCTTTTTCCTTTGCATGAAAACTACAAATTAATCGAAGCAAAGATAAAAACAGAGGCAAAACTACGCTGTAAATTTGCTCATGATCGCATTCAACAAGCCGCCTATTCTCTCATTCCTGATTGGGAAAAACGCCGCCTTCACCTCCTTCTCGGACGACAATTATTAGTCGAAACACCTGATAATCAACGCGAAGAGAAAATTTTTGATATTGTTAACCAATTAAACTTGGCTCGTCCCTATATCGTCAAGCGATCGGCAAAGAAACAGTTAGCAGAGTTGAATTTAGAAGCAGGAAAAAAGGCCAATCGATCGGCAGCGCGGCGATCGGCATTTACCTATTTAAAAATAGGGCTGGAAGTATTACCCCCCCAGAGTTGGCAAAACCAATATGATTTGACCTTAAAACTACATATTGAAGCCGTAGAAACTGCTTATATTTGTGGCGAATTTGCAGTTATGGAAGAGTGGACAGCATTGGTTTTAGAAAAGGCAAAATGTATCCTCGATCGAGTTAAAGTTTATGAGACTAGAATTCTCAGTTATATTGCGAAAAGTCAACCTAAACAAGCCGTAGAAACTGCCTTGGAAATCCTCAAACTATTAGGAGTAAAATTACCGCAAAAACCCCATAAACTACATCTTCTTTTAGCACTGGGTCAAATTAATCTTGCTCTCATTAATAAACAACCCAAAGACTTGCTCGATCTTCCCCCCATGAAAGAGCCAACTAAACTCGCAGCACTACGAATTTTAGCCAGTGTTCTTTCTGCTGCTTATTTTGTTAATACTGAATTATTTGGACTTATTGCTTTAAAACAAGTCAGCTTATCTCTAAAATATGGTAATGCGCCTTTATCCGCTTATGCTTATTGTAATTATGGTTTAATTCTTTGTGGTATTTTAGTTATTATTAAAAGGGGATACCAATTCGGTCAACTGGGTACAGAATTGTTGGCTAAATTAGAAGCAAAAGAACTCAAGTCCAAAGTTTTTATGATCTTCAATACCTTTATCTTTCATTGGCAAGATCACCTTAAAAAAACATTAAAACCTTTACTTGCAGGCTATCAAAGTGGTATAGAAACAGGAGATATCGAATTTGCGGCCTATTGTTTGGGGATTTACAATAATACTCTATTTTTTAGCGGCAAAAATCTGAACCAAACTCAACAAGAAATTAATAATTATAGCCAGAAAATCGAACAACTCAAACAAAATCAAGCAATCTACAGAGTTAGACATCTTCAGCACGCCCTTTTTGAGTTAATGGGTCAAACGGAAAACTCTCCCGGTATTGCAGGAAAACCTTACAATGAACAAGCATTATTAACAATTCATCAACAGGAAGGCGATCGCGGCGCTCTTGGCTATTTCTATATCCTCAAATTACAGCTTTGCTATTGCTTTGAATCTTACGAGGAAGCCGAGAAAAATAGCCTGCAAGCTGAGGAATATCTTAATAGTATGCGGGGCGGTTATAGCTCTGTACTTTTTTATTTCTATTCTTCTCTCACTTATTTAGAAATTTGTACGAATGCTCCTGAAAGCCAACAAAAACAACTGCTCGATAAAGTCAACACTTATCAGAAAAAAATGCAGAAATGGGCGCATCATGCACCCATGAATTTCTTGCACAAATACAACCTCATCGCAGCCGAGGGCGATCGCCTCCTGGGTCAATATGCAACGGCTGCGGATCTCTACGATCGCGCTATTCAAGGCGCAAAAGAACACCAGTATATCCAAGAAGAAGCACTGGCTAACGAACTTGCAGGAAAATTTTACCTCGCTCGGGAAAAAGACGCGATCGCCCGCGCCTACTTGCAACAAGCATATCTTTGTTACGATCACTGGGGAGCAAAAGCGAAAACTCAGCGCCTCATACAAAAATACCCGCAGTTTTTTAGCACTCCTGTACGAGAAGCATTTCTCACTCATATCCGCAGTACGATCGCCGGTACTCGTACCAATACCCCCGCAAATACCCTTGATTTTGCCAGCATTCTCAAAGCATCTCAAGCCCTCGGTAGCGAAATCGTTCTCGATCGCCTCCTCGCTCAAATGATGCAGATTATCCTCGAAAACGCCGTCGCTCAAAGAGGAATCCTGATCCTCGATCGCGAGGGAAATTGGCAAGTAGAAGCGGAAGTTACCCTCGAACCCGATCGCGTCCAAGTCTTGCAATCTCAACCCCTCGATCGCCTTCCTGCTTCTGTGCTGCCTCAATCTGTCCTCACTTATACGATCCATACTCGCAAAGCCATCGTCCTCGATAATGCCGCCGAAGGAAGCGACTTTGCTCGCGATGAATATTTTCAAAATGTCTCCCCTCAATCTCTGCTTTGTATGCCTCTGTTACATCAGGGAAAAATGATGGGGTTGCTTTACCTCGAACATCACGCGAGTGCGGGAGTGTTTAGCCGCGATCGCCTCGAGGTTTTGCAACTATTAACCGCACAAGCGGCGATCGCCCTCGAAAATGCCTTGTTGTATGCCAATTTATCTCGAGCTAACATAACCCTCGAGCAAAAAGTTCAACAGCGCACGGAAGAAATTCATCAGAAAAATAGCGACCTCGAAAAAACCCTGATCAATCTCAAACAAACTCAAGCGCAACTGATCCAAGCTGAAAAAATGTCAGGAATTGGTCAAATGGTAGCAGGAGTCGCCCACGAAATCAATAACCCAGTTAGCTTTATTTACAGCAATCTTACTCCGGCTCGCACTTATATGAAGGACTTGTTCCACCTATTAGAACTATATCGCCAAGAACATTCCCAACCTTCCCTCAAAATTCAAGAAACCGAAGAAGAAATGGAACTTGAATTTGTTGCAGAAGATTACCCTAAACTCTTTGACTCGATGAAAAATGGAGCCCAGCGTATAGAAACAATTGTTAAAGGATTGCGCGTGTTTTCTCGTCTTGATGAAGCAGAATATAAAACCATTGATATCCACGAAAACATTGAAAGCACGCTTATTTTATTACAATATCGCTTGCGAAATACCAAAGAATTTCCGACCATTCAAGTGCTTAAAAAATATGGCATACTCCCGAAAATTACTTGTTATGCCAGTCAACTCAATCAAGTCTTTTTTAATATTCTGACGAATGCTATTGATGCCTTGAGGGAAGGCGATCGCGCATCCTCTGACCCTCCCAGCATTCGCATTCAAACGGAAATTCTAGGGGAAAATTTTGTTAGAATTGCGATCGCCGATAATGGCATGGGAATGGATACAGTAACGCGTCAACGAGTGTTTGAGCCGTTTTTCACCACTAAACCCGTAGGAAGCGGGACGGGTTTGGGACTATCCACAACTTATCAAATTATTGTCGAACATCATCAAGGCGCGA